>NZ_JBVIJE010000002.1:0-295428 GCF_055581585.1 Streptomyces sp. NPDC031426 | reverse complement strand
CACTCGACCACCCACGGACCATCCCCCACCAGTCCGAAGGATGCCCATGCACATCGCCACCCCCGCCCCGGCCCCGTCCGCCGACCCGTCCTGGACGTGACGCCGGTGTCCGGCCGGCCCGCCCGAGTCGTCTGGGCCGAGCTGCCGTCCGACCACGGCTGACGCCAGGCCCGCCGCACCCCCACTCGACCACCCACGGACCATCCCCCACCAGTCCGAAGGATGCCCATGCACATCGCCACCCCCGCCCCGGCCCCGTCCGCCGACCCGTCCTGGACCCGCACCCGCCCCAAGCCCGGATCCCAGGAACAGTCCGACTGACCCCGGCCACCCCACCGCTGCCCCCATCTCACCCTCCCGTCCCAAAACCACCCCCACCCACACGCCACCCACCCCCGAACCCCGGTACATTCGCCGCCGGTGCGGGTCGTCCGCATCCCTCGGGGCTCGGCGTCCGTACGCGTCCCGTGTCAGTCGCGCGGACCGTTGGGTCGGGGGTGTGCATGGTCTGGTCGGTGATCCGCCGGAGGCGGGCGGCCCCGGCCGGGCTGCCCGTCCCCGGTCGGTGCGGGCCGGAGGCCGGCCGGCATGTCCTGGCCACCGAGCGGCTGTTGCTGTTCACGCCCCGGACCCGGCTGGACGTGGCCGCGGCACTCGCCGCCTGCGCCGATGCCGAGGCACAGCGCTGGCTCGGCACCCAGGCGGACCTGGTCCTGCCCGATCCCGGCACCCGCAGGGCCCTGCTCGCCTGGCGGCCGGCCGGCGACGACGGCCGCCGGATGCCCCGGAAGCTGGCCCAGCCGTACGCACCCGGCCCGGACGATCCCCTGCTGCTCGTCTGCGTGCGCAGGTCGGACCTCGGCTATGCCGGCGCCCTCGAACTGGAGCACCGCACGGGCGAGATGGGCGGCTGGCTGGCGCCGGCCTGCCGTGGCCAGGGTCTGGGCGCGGAGTTGTTCCGCGCCGGCGCGGATCTCGCCCACAGACATGCCGGAATGAGCACGGTGCGGGCAGGTGCGGAGCCCGGGAACACCGCGAGCCGGCGGGCCCTGGCCCGGGCCGGCTTCGTACCGGACGAGGGGCCGCCCCGGCACACCCTGCCCGACGGCCGTGTGGTCGAGGCCGTCTGGCACCGCCACGACAGCGCGGCGGCCTCCCGCTGCCGCTGACGACCGCCCGTTCACCCCCCGCCCCTTCGCGGAGAGCCGACGTGACAGACACCGGATTCAGCCCGGATCGGATCGACACCGGCAAGCCGCACTCGGCGCGGATGTACGACTGGTTCCTGGACGGCAAGGACCACTGCGTCGTGGACGCCGAGGCCGCGGGCAAGGTGCTGGAGCTCTTCCCGGGTGTCAAGGACACGGCCTGGGCCAACCGCGAGTTCATGCACCGGGCCGCCCGGTTCGTCGCCCGGCGGGGTGTGGACCAGTTCCTGGACGTGGGCACCGGGATCCCCACCGAGCCGAGTCTGCACCAGGTCGTCCAGGCGGTCACCCCGAGCGCCCGGGTGGTGTACGTCGACAACGACCCGATCGTGCTGCGGCACGCCGAAGCCCTGCTCCGGGGCAGGCCCGAGGGCCGTACCGCCTATCTGCACGCCGATGTCCGCGAGCCGGAGCGGATCGTGGAGTACGCCCGGGAGCATCTGGACCTCGGCCGGCCCGTGGGCCTGTCGCTGATCGCGCTGCTGCCGTTCGTCACCGACGAGCAGGATCCCCGTCGTGTCGTCCGGACCCTGCTGGAGCCCCTGCCGTCCGGCAGCTTTCTGACGCTCTCCCACGTCGGCACCGAGTTCGACCCGGAGGTCTGGGAGCGGATCACGGCCGTCTACCGCTCCGGTGGCACCCAGGTCCAGGCGCGCTCGCACGCCGAGATCGGCCGGTTCTTCGAGGGCCTGGACCTGTGCGATCCGGGTGTCGTGCCGGCCACGCGCTGGCATCCCGAGCCGGGGATGCGGGTCATTGGAGAGCAGCCGGTGTATGCCGGCGTGGCCCGCAAGCCCTGAGGCGGCGCAACACCGCCACGGCCGAGTCGATGCGCCGCGACGGCTTCGCGGAGGAGGCCGCCGTGACCCTGTTCGTACAGCAGCTCGCCGAGCGCCCCGGCGGACTCCTGGGCGGCGGCATGCCGAGTCGGGGCCCAGGCCGGCCTCCGGCCCGTGCGGGACGGCTCAGTCCCCGGCTCCGGTATGGGTGGCCAATGCCTCGGCCGCGGTGCGCAGTTGCTCCGCCGCCGTGGTGCAGGCGGCGGCCTGCCGCTCCAGGGTGGGACGGCTCCAGTCGGGTGCCGCCGGGCAGCCGCTCAGGGTGGCCGCGGTGGCGAGCAGCCGACGGGCGTAGCCGTCCATGAGGTCGGCGTCGGCCCGCAGGGTGTCTACGTGCGCGAGGAGTTCGTCGGCCGAAGCCGTGATCGCTCGGGGGGACTCGGTCACCATGGCGGCTCCCACTGGGCTGGGGTGAGTGGCAGGGGGCTTCAGCGCGGCATGACGGCGCCGGCGCTGCGGTGGAGCATGAACTGGGGGCAGCTCAGGACGAACCGGGGCCGGGCCCGGTCGATGCCGAGCCGGCGCAGTTGTCCGGCGAGGGGTTCGGCCGCCGCGGTGCCCAGCCGCAGCCGCACGCCGGTGCCGCGGTGCAGCCGCAGCCTGCCGTGTGCCCGGACCAGGGTGCGAACGGTGCTGTCCTTCCTGCGGCCGTAGAGGATCCAGTCGGCCGCCGGGCAACGCATGCCCGGCCCGAGCCGGCCCTCGACGGTGAGACCGAGGTCCCGGGACCGCACGTCGATCTGCCGGTCCGTCAGCTCGGCCTCGGCGGTCGTCCGCATCGCGGGCTGGCCCCAGATCTCCCGGGCGACCACGCGGGCCTCGTCGCTGGTGACGGCGAGGGAGAGGACGTGACGCCCGCTGCGGCGCAGGTCTGCGCGGCGCAGCAGGTCCGCGCCGACGTCGTACGGGCGCGGCCGCCACAGGTCGTCGACCAGGACGGACAGGGCGATCTCGGTGTACGGGCCGATGGTGGAGCAGCGGTGCTCGTAGAGCGACAGGACGGCGAGGGCCCGTCGGCCCAGCCGGCTCGGGGTCAGCCAGGTGGCGCCGGGCAGCAGGCCGCGGGCCGCGTCGGCGGAGACGGGGAAGCAGAGATGGGCGGCGGCGGAGTCGTAGTAGCGCACCGGTACGTCGACCGGGCCGGCCGTCGTCGGGATCGAGGTGGTCGGCAGGGTGAGGAAGGGGTATCCCTCGGGCGGGTGGGCGCGGTCCTTGAGCTGGTAGGCCTGGGTGCGCACGATAGGGCCGCGGTACGGCGTGAGCGCCGCGTCGATGTCCTCGCGGGCCTCGGGGATCACCGTGCGCAGATGCTCGATGTACTCGCGGAGCATGTGGCACAGCGGGAACTCGTGGGTGGGCCCGGCGTAGTCGGCCTGGTACCAGTGCGGGTGCGGGTCGAACAGGGAGGCCGCGCTCCGGCCGTCCTGGACGGCCACGACGTCGTGCTGGTTGGTGACGACGGCGACCCAGGTGCGCGGGTCGGCGGGCTTCTCGTCGCCGACCGGGGAGCCGACGGCGACGACGTGCGTGACCCGGTAGGTGCGGCAGAACTCCTCGTCCTGGGAGAGGTTCAGCAGCGCGGTCCCGCCCTCCCCGTGCCCGATCAGCGCGAGGTCGGCCCCGCGCGGGATGCCGTAGTCCGCCAGGGCGCGCAGGACCGAACGGGTGTAGGGCGAGTCGGTCGTGAACGGGTTCCGCCGGGCACCGACGACGTCCTGCAGGGAGTGGTTGCGCGGGCGGCCCGGCGTGATGCCGGGCGCCTGGACGACGTAGCGGACGACACCGTCGGGGCCACGCACGTTCTGCACGAGGATCCGCCCGTCGCTGGACAGCACCTCGATGTTGCGGAGGAATCCGAGGAACGAACCCTCGGTGGCGATGAACTGCTTCTCCTGGTCGGTGAGGTCGACGGCCTCGGCCGCCCCCCGGTCCATGGAGGCTAGGTGCGAGGCGCTGATTCCGTGCGGCGGACGGCGCAGCGGATCGGCGGACGGTTCGCGCCCGGCCGCGCGCGCCCGGCCGGTCTCGTCGTGCTTCGGGCCCTCGTCGAGCAGGGCGCGGATGGCGAGCAGTTCTGCCATCAGCGGCGTCAGCCCGGACAGGGCACGCTGGGCGCCCCGGTCCCGGAACAGCGCGCGCAGGGCCCGTACGGCCTCCAGGTCGCGGTCGGCGGTGACGGCCTGCGTCAGCCGGCGCAGGCCCGGGTCGCGCGCCAACTCGGGGTGGTCGACGAGGACGGCGGCGATCCTCAGGCGCAGCGAGGTGACGGCTACCAGCGCGGCCAGGCTCTCCCGGCCCAGCACCGCACCGGCAGCGCCGAGCACCTGGCCCATGCCCTTCGGCGCGGTGATCGCCGAGCCGCCGAGGCCCTCCTTGCTCGTCAGGGCCCGCAGCAGCGCCCACTGGGCGGCGAGGCCGGTACGGGGACGGCGGCGCGCGGAGGCGGTCAGGGGCGGCGCGAACAGCGCGGTGCTGGTGCGCTCGGACACCGCGCGGATGCCCTCGGCGACGTCCACCACGTCCCGTGCGCACCGGCGCAGCAGCTCGCTGGCGTCCCGGCCGTCCGGCACGGGCCGTCCGGGTGCGTGGCCGTCCGCTCGCATCCGACGCTCCCTCGTTCGACGACGTACGACGACACATGACAGGGTTCAGCCACGCCGGAGGGCGCGACCCCGGTCCCATCGTCGGCCAGGGACACCGGGCCCGCACCTTCATCCGTCCAGGTAGCGGACGCCGGCCAAGCCCGGAGGCACCCGCGGGACGGTTCCTCACCCGGCGTTCACGCCCCGGGCATCAGCCCCGCCGCGACCGTGGCCCCCAGCTCCCAGCACGCCTCCGTGTCGGCCTTGCCGGGCTCCCCGGTGACCGTCACCGCGTCGGCCGCACGGCGCCAGCCGAGGCCGGTGGTGATGGCCTCGATGGCACGGACGGCGCCGGTGACGTCGTTGCCGCCGTGCACGTAGTAGCCGAACGGCCGGCCCCGGGTCTCGTCGAGGCAGGGGTAGTAGATCTGGTCGAAGAAATGTTTCAGGGCGCCGGACATGTATCCGAGGTTCGCCGGTGTGCCGAGCAGGCAGCCGTCGGCCTCCAGGACGTCGGAGGCGGTCGCGGACAGGGCGGCGCGGCGGACGACGCGGACGCCCTCGATCTCCGGTGTCGTGGCGCCGGAGACGACGGCCTCGAACAGCGCCTGGCAGTTGGGCGACGGGGTGTGATGGACGATCAGCAAGGTAGGCACACCCCGCACCCTGCCGTGCCCCCGCGGCGCCTCGCAAACAGACGGGCGTGGCGGGCGGCGCGGCGGGGTAGAGCCTGTGCACGGGGAGGACGGGAGGGGCTGCCGTGACCGGAGCGGGTGCGCTGGAGGCCGATTTCCGCCCGGACCGCCTGCCGGCCGGCTATCGGGGGCGGCCGGCGACCACCGCCGATGTCGGCGCGATCCACCGCCTGGTCGCCGCGTACGAACACGAGGTGTACGGCCGTGCCGTGACCGGCGCCGACCGCATCACCGCCGAACTCACCCTGCCCGGTCTGCGGCCGGAGGACGACACGGTGCTCGTGCACGACGGCGCGGGCACGCCGGCCGGCTACGGCTGGGTGAAGGGACGGCGGGCCAGGGTTCATGTGCACCCCGGTCACCGGGGCCGGGGTCTCGGGGGCGCGCTGCTGGCCTGGACCGAGAGCAGGGCCCGGTGCGCGGGTGGCGACCGGCTCGCGCAGACGGTGCCCGACGGCGACGGTGCCGCGGCCGCTCTCCTGCGGGCCGGCGGGTACTCCCGGCTGGTCACCGAGTGGCTGCTGCAGATCGCGCTGCCGCACGAACCGGAGGTGCCCGATCCACCGGCGGGCATCACCGTACGGCCGTTCCGGCCCGGTGACGAACAGGCGGCGTACCGGCTCACCGAGGACGCGTTCGACGAGTGGCAGCCACGGCGGAAGAGCTACCCCGAATGGGCGCGGCACACCGTCGAACGCGCCACGTTCCTGCCCGCGGCGTCACCGCTCGCCTTCGCCGGCGGCCGGCTGGTCGGGGCCGTGCTGTCGCTGGACGTTCCGGGCCACGACGAGGGATACGTCGAGCGGGTCGCGGTACGGCGCGACCACCGCGACCGGGGCATCGCCCGCACGCTGCTGCGCGAGGCGTTCCGCACCTTCCACCGCCTCGGCAGGCCGGCCTGCACCCTGTGGACGCACTCCGGCACGGGTGCGCTCTCGCTGTACGAGCGCCTGGGCATGACGGTCCGGCTCAGCACCACGGTCTACGGCAAGCCGCTCGTCACCGGCTGACCCGGGGCCGGGAGGCCGGGGACCGGGGGCCGGGCCGAACTGCGGGGAAAACGTGTTCGATGCTGTCAGTGCCCTCGGTTATGGTTGCGCCCCTGAACAGGAGGGGAGCGGGAAGTGCAGGTCAGGGTGGCGTCCGTGCGGGGTGCGGTGGTCGTGGCGGTGGTGCTCGCGGCGGTGCTCGGCGGGTGCGCGAAGTCGGCGGACGGTGACGGCAAGGACACCTCGGGCGCGTCCCCGAACGCCAGGAGCGAAGGGACCGGGGGGACGGCGACGGCGAGCGGCGGGTCGATCGGCGCGGCCGGTTCGGACTGCGAACTGCCCGTGCGCTTCGACATCGCCAGGCACTGGAAGGCCAAGGCGGTCGACGCCGAGGCGGAGCTGTCGAAGGCGTCGAAGGGTTCCGACGGCGAGCTGAGCGGGGCGCTCGCCGACGCCTTCCTGCGCCAAGGGCCGGTCACCGCGGCCTGCGAGATCGACGCCAGGCCGGCGGGCCACATCGGCTTCCTGCGCGTGTGGACGGGCAAGGCGGGCAAGGCCGACGCGGGCAGCGTGCTGCGGGAGTTCGTCGCCGCGGAGGACAACGTCAGCAAGGAGAAGTACCACTCCTTCCGGACCGGCGGCGGCCTGAGGGGCGTGGAGGTGGAGTACCTCTACACCAGCAAGCTCCTGGACGAGACGAAGAACGAGACCGCGCTCGCGGTCAGCACGCCCCATGGCCCGGTCGTTCTGCACCTCGGCGGGATGGACACCGAGGAGCACGAGGCGATGCGGCCCGCCTACGAACTCGCCAAGCAGACGCTTGAGTTGACCTGAGGCCCTGTGCGGACAGGGCGCTCAGGCCCTCCATCTCGGCATCCTCTCAGTACCGGAGGCGCCGGGCCCTGAGCAGCATGATCAGGCCCGACAGCGCGAGCAGGACGCCGAGTGCGGCGGGCCACAGGTGGGCGCCGGTCTCCGCGAGTGCCCCCTGCGTGCCCTGGGGTTGGGGCTGGGCGGGGGTGGGCGGAGCGTATCCGGCGGCCGTGGCCTGGGCGGCGGGCGCGGACTGAGCGGGATCGGAGTGAGTGGCCGCGGGCCGGGTGAGCGAGGGCGTGGGCGTGTGCCGTGCCGGCTCCGTGGAGCTGTCCGCCTTGCCCGTACGGTGCTGCCCGGCACTGCGGGCCGGTGCGGTCGTGTTGGACGGCGCGGTCGTGCGGGCCGGCGCAGTGGTGTGGGCCGGCGCGGTGGTGCGAGCCGGTGTGGTCGTCGCGTCGGTCCTCGGTTCCTCGCTGGGCTGTGCGGCCGAGGGCACCGGCGCGGAGGAGGCGGTGGAGGTGGCGGTGGCGCCGGGCTGTTGCGCCGTACCGCCGCCCGGGGCGGCCGTCGTACCGGAGCCGGAACTCGCCGTGGGTGACGCCGTCGTACCCGAGCCGTCGCCGCCGGGGCCGCAGGTGCGGCCGGAGTTGATGCAGTCGACCATCTGGCGCATCAGGTCCTCGTCGAAGACGTTGACGAAGTCGCCGTGGTCGGTGACGGGCTTGTGCAGCTGCTCGGGGAAGGAGTCGACCGCGAAGAGCGGGACCGTACGGCCGCCGTCCTGGAGGCTGGGTGCCTTGACGTCGTAGACGATCCGCTCCACCAGCTGCGGGATGGCGCGGAAGCCGGCCGGGCAGGAGCCGTCGGGGGCGGTGAAGGCCACGTGGGTGCGGTGGTTGGCGCTGTCGATGTTGCGGCCGTCCCAGCAGCTCTGGAACCGGAAGCTGCGCACCACGTCGCTGCCCGGCGGGCACAGCGGGTACTTGTCCTTCAGCTGCCGGTCCTCGTAACCGGTGCAGCTCCAGGACGCGTTGGCGTTGCCGGGACCGTTGACGAAGGCCTTGGCGTCGCCGGTGATGATGCGCAGCAGGCGAGGCATGGCGGTGACCTTGCCGAGCGGGTTGCCGGTGAAGGTCAGCGTGACCTGCTTGGGCGTGACGATCTGGCCGGCGTTGCCCTCCGTGCCGCCGCCCGGGGATCCGGCGTCCCGCTCCTGTGTGCCGTTCTGCAGGCGCAGCACCGGCCAGTAGTACGAGGACTTGTCGCCCTGGTCGACACAGCTCGTCCCGGCCTTCGCGAGGTCGTCGTCGCTCGCGAAGGCGTTGTTGCCCTGGTTGCCGACGTAGTCGTGGAAGTGGTGGGCGCCGTTGGAGACGCCGGGGGCGACGATGACGTTGTCGGAGTTGAACAGGCCGTTCGCGTTGACCCCGCAGTCGGAGCTGAAGCTGCCGCGCGAGGCGTCGGCCTGCTGCGGCGGGTTCGACGCGGCGGGCGGTGCGGAGGTGATGTCCGCGTAGTCGGAGACGACGGGTCCGTTGCCGCCCTGGCCGGCGCCGCTCGGCTGGGCACCCGAGGTTGGGGTGGCGGAGGTCGGGGTGGCGGAGGACTGGACGCCGCCGCCCGCGCCGTCGCCGCCGGGGCGCAAGGTGCAGGCGGCCAGGGCGTCCAGGCCCTGCGGGCGTTCCCCCGCCCGGTCGATGGCGTCGGTGATCCGGCCGATCGCCGCGGCCCGCTGCTCCTTCAGCGGGCTCATGATCGTGTCGTCGACCGAGCCGGAGTCCTGTCCGCCGGCCTGTCCCGACTGCTGGAGCTGCCGGTAGGCATCGGCCGTCTGCCGGTCCAGCAGGGCGAGTTCGCGGTCCACGTCGGACCGGGCGGCGTCCGGTACGGCGGTGAGCCGGCTGCCGACGTCGGGGCAGTCGATCGTGGTCATGCCCGCGGACAGGACGTGTCCGGTTCCGTTCGTGCCGGAACCGTCGCCCCAGCTCTCGGTCGCCGAGGCGTAGACGTTGGCCGCCACGAGGCCGCCTCCGCCCAGCATGAGAGCCATCGCTGCGAAGGTCGCGCGTCGTGCGCCGGTCGGGCGTCTGCGCCTGTTGCGTGCCAAGGTCGTCCCCTGTGTGGTGTGTGCGCCGGTCGGGCATGGAGCTCCCCGGCCTCATACGGAGGGCGGCACAGAAGTGTTCAAGGGAATCGCGGATTCACCGGCACCTCACAGGAAAACGCGGAACTCGCCCCTTCCCTTTCGAACACCACCACGAACATCACAAATACGTATCGGACATTTCACACCTCAACCTTCACACGAGGCACACACGTTGGCTAGGTTGACGCGAGGCCGCCCGGCCCTCGACGGACCGGACGCATCGGCCCAACTGCCCTGCGGGGCAAGGAAGGAGCGTGTCTTCCATGGCGCCGGAGAGCCGCGACGAGGTTGCGCAGGACGAGGTCCGGCAGCGGATCGACTCCCTCTACGACCGGGCCGAGAACGAGACCGGGAACTACAACGCGACCCGGGCCATGGCCTCGGTGACGCGCTCCCGGGGCGTCCCGCTGGCCAAGCGCCCGGGGCGGCGACCGGAGCCCGCTCTCGACGAGATCGCCCGGCAGTGGTTCGACGGGGCACGCGCCAAGCTCGGCCCGACCGTCCCCGCCGCGCTGCCCGCCGACCGGCTGCCCGACCGCCCGGCAGCGGCTGCGGGCCGCTCCCGGGGCCGGACGGGCGGCGCATCGGACGCCCTGGGCATGGGCATGCCCACGCGACGGCCCGAGGCCCTGGAGCGCGCCACCGACCGCGTGGTGGCCGAGCTGACGGCCGGCCGGGCGACGGATCCGGAGAGTCTCGCCCTGGCGGCACGCGAGAGCGCACGCGTCGCCCTGAACGGACCTCGGCGGCTTGAACTGCCCGGTGGTCAGCCCGGGTTGCCCGCTCTCGACGGAACGGGTACGCCCGGCGCGAGCGCCGCGTACCTGGCGCTGCCCGGGGCGGCAGCCCCGGCGGGGCCCGATACGCGCGGTGTACCGGCCGGTCTCGATCCGGTGGACCCGGCCGGCCTCGGACAAGGGGAACCCACCGGTCTCGGTCTGGCGTATCCGGCCGGCCTCGGTCCGGCACCGACGGCCGACGCCGGACCCGTCGAGACCGCCGTCCTTCCGGTGGTCGGGCCGTCCGCCGCGCAGGGCACCCCGGTCCAGGAACCCAGGACACTGCCCGGTCCCGCCGCGCCGGCCCGCCCCTCCCCCGCCACGTCCAAGGCGAACAACCAGCGCAAGCTGGCCGCGGCGAGCGACGTGATCACCCGGTACACCGCGCGGCTCACCACAGCCGCCGCGACCGCCCAGGCGGCGCCGATGACGGCCACACCACCCATGCCTGTTACGGCCGCATCCCCCATGCCGACGACGGCCGCGACGTCGCCCCCCGTCACCCCGGCACCCACCGCGCCCGCCACAGCCGTACCCCCCACACCACCCGCGCAGGCCACCTCCCCCACCAGTCCGTGGGACCAGCCGGAATGGACGGCACCCACCGCGCCCGCCACAGCCCAACCGCCCACACCACCCACCCAGACCACCTCCCCCACCCCCGCAACCAATCCATGGCAGCAGCCGGAATGGACGCCACCCACCCAGACCACCTCCCCCACCCCCGCAACCAACCCGTGGCAGCAGCCGGCATGGGAAGCACCCAGCGCGCCCGGTGCGGTGGTGACCGCGATGCCGGGCGTGGAGGCCTCGCCCGCCACCCCGGTCTCCGGGACCGGCGCCGCTTCCCTCGTCGTGCTCCCCGAGTCGCCCCGGGCCGTGCGGGCCGCCAAGGCCATCGCGTTCGCCCGGGCGCAGATCGGCAAGCCTTGTGTATGGGGTGCGACCGGGCCGGACTCGTACGACTGCTCCAGCCTCACCCAGGCCGCCTGGAAGGCCGCCGGGGTTCAGCTGCCGCGGGCCGCGTACGAGCAGGCGCTCGCCGGTGCGCCGGTCACCCTCGCCGGGATCGAGCCCGGCGATCTGGTCCTCTTCTTCGACGACGACCGGCACGTGGGACTCCATGTCGGCGGCGGCATGATGGTGCACGCGCCGGGCCCGGGATCGTCCATACGCGAGGAGTCGATCTACGGCGCCGGGGAGTCGGCGATCCACCGGATCGTGCGGCTCTCCTGAGCGGTCCGCCGACCGGGGCGACCGGTACCGGGATCAGCCCCGGCGCCGGTGTGCGCGCCGGCTCTCGTAGTGGTCGAGCAGGGTCTCCTCCAACGGGCGGTAGCTCAGGCCCAGTTCGCGGATGCTGCGGCTGTTGTCGACACGGAAGCGGATGCCGAGGTGCCGGCGGATGTAGTCCTGGGTGAGACCGAAGGCGGGGCCCAGGACCCGGACCGGCCAGTGCGGGAGCCTCGTGCGCGGCAGCCGGAGGTCCAGGGGGTGGCGGGCGAGGAGGATGCGGGCCATCTCGTGGAACGACGTCATGGTGTCGGCCGCCACGATGTACCGCCCTTGCGCGGCCGGGTTCTCGGCGGCGGCGATGTGCGCGTCGGCCACGTCCCGGACGTCCGCCGTGGTGAAGCTGAAGTCCGGTGCGCCGTAACAGAAGTAGCCCTGGAACAGCTCGTCCAGCAGGAAGAGGCTGCCGGAGTCGGACGCGGGGGTGAACGAGGGCCCCAGGATCAGCCCGGGGTTGACCGACACCATGCGCCAGCGGTCCTGCGCCGCCTCGGCCGTCCACGCGGCGCGTTCCGCCAGCGTCTTGGCGTAGTGGTAGGGGTTGTTCTCGACGGTGCTGGTGGTGTTGAAGTACCGCTCGGACAGGATCCGGCCGTCCATCGCGAGCGCATCGGCGTAGTCGCCGAATATTGCACCCACGGTGGACGTGAACACCAGCGTGTGCACCTGCGGGGTCCGCTCGATCGCCGCCACTACGTTGCGGGTGCCCAGCAGTGCCGGGTCCACGACGTCCCGTCGGCCGTCCTTGATCCGCTCCGGCATCAGGAACGGTGCGGCCACATGGAAGACGACCGCGCAGTCGCGGAACGCCGCGTCGAAGGCGCCACCCTCGATCAAGTCCGCCTCGAAGAGACGGAGTTGGCCGGGGAATGCTTCCTGCAGCTCCCACAGCGGCCGGACCTTGGCCGCGTCGGCCCGGTTCCGTACGGTGGCGTGGACCCGGTAGCCCCGTTCCAGCAGGCGCCGTACCAGATGGCTGCCGACGAAGCCGCTGCCGCCCGTCACCGCTACGCTCGTTGCCGCGTGTCCGTCCACGCCCGCCGTCCCCTTCCCGCCGTCCCCTTCCCGCCGTCCGAGGACAGGGTCCGGCACCGGCCGCTCCAGGGGAACACTCCGGGCCATAAGACAACGCTGGGTAAGTCATAAGATCCACTTATGGGGTCATAGGCGGGACCCGTGTACCAACTTAGGCCTGCCTTAGCTTAGGCTTCCTGATCAAGTCGCCCATTCAGACGCGAAGGGAACCTGATCATGCCGCGCCCCCTGCGGGTAGCCATCGTCGGAGCCGGCCCCGCCGGGATCTACGCCGCCGACGCCCTGCTCAAGTCCGAGGTGGCCGCCGACCCCGGTGTGTCCATCGACCTCTTCGAGCGGATGCCCGCCCCGTTCGGCCTGATCCGGTACGGCGTCGCCCCCGACCACCCGCGCATCAAGGGCATCGTCACCGCCCTGCACCAGGTGCTGGACAAGCCGCAGATCCGGCTGTTCGGCAACGTCGACTACCCGACCGACATCAGCCTGGACGACCTGCGCGCCTTCTACGACGCGGTGATCTTCTCCACCGGCGCGACGGCCGACCGCGAGCTGTCCATACCCGGCATCGACCTGGACGGCTCCTACGGCGCCGCCGACTTCGTCTCCTGGTACGACGGCCACCCGGACGTCCCGCGCACCTGGCCACTGGAGGCCGAGAAGGTCGCCGTCCTCGGTGTCGGCAACGTCGCCCTCGACGTCGCCCGCATCCTCGCCAAGACCGCCGACGAGCTGCTGCCGACCGAGATCCCGCCGAACGTCTACGACGGCCTGAAGGCCAACAAGGCCGTGGAGATCCATGTCTTCGGCCGACGCGGCCCCGCCCAGGCGAAGTTCAGCCCGATGGAGCTGCGCGAGCTGGACCACTCGCCCACCATCGAGGTCATCGTCGACCCCGAGGACATCGACTACGACGAGGGCTCGATCGAGACCCGGCGCGGCAACAAGCAGGCCGACATGGTGGCCAAGACCCTGGAGAACTGGGCGATCCGGGACGTCGGCGACCGCCCGCACAAGCTGTTCCTGCACTTCTTCGAGTCGCCCGCGGAGATCCTCGGCGAGGACGGCAGGGTCGTCGGCCTGCGCACCGAGCGCACCGCCCTCGACGGCACCGGAAACGTCAAGGGCACCGGCGAGTTCAAGGACTGGGACGTCACGGCGGTCTACCGCGCGGTCGGCTATCTCTCCGAGAAGCTGCCCAAGCTGCCCTGGGACCTCGACTCGGGCACCGTCCCGGACGAGGGCGGCCGGGTCGTCGAGGAGGGCGGCGCCCACCTCCAGTCCACCTACGTCACCGGCTGGATCCGGCGCGGTCCCATCGGCCTGATCGGCCACACCAAGGGCGACGCCAACGAGACCGTCGCCAACCTGCTGGACGACTACGCGGGCGGCCGGCTGCACACCCCGGCCTCGCCGGACCCGGAGGCGGTGGACGCCTTCCTCGCCGAGCGCGAGGTCCGCTTCACCACCTGGGAGGGCTGGTACAAGCTGGACGCCGCCGAGCGCGCCCTGGGCGAGCCGCAGGGCCGCGCGCGCGTGAAGATCGTCGAGCGCGAGGACATGCTCCGGGAGAGCGGGGCGTAATTCCGGGACTCCACAAGACACGGCGAGGGGCCGGCGCCGATGCGCCGGCCCCTCGCCGTGTCTTGCATGAACCCGGTAGATCCGGCGCGGGCCCGCCCGCCCGTGTCGACGGCGCGCACGACCTCGGGTTCCGCCTGTGCCTGCCGGTGGCGAAAACCCCGGCGGCCCGGGCCCGTTGCAGTCCGTGCCACCGCTGGGCGGCACCCCGTGGCAGGCCGCCGACGCCCCGTGCGGCTCAGCGTGCCGCGAGTTCGCGGCGGCCCGCCACCGTCAGGAGCACGGTCAGCAGGGCGAGCGCGGCCGTCTGGGCGAGGCCGCCGCCGGTGTACGCGGCGGTCCCGGGCAGCCTGAGCCAGGGGTAGACGGCGGCGACACGCGCGGCCAGCAGGAGCAGGCCGAGCGCGGCGAGCGCGAGGGCACCGCCGGGCGCGACGCTCACCGCGCGGCGCGCGCTCCACAGCAGCCGGCCGAGGGCGGCGACGACGAAGCAGTTGGCGGGCCCCCACACCAGGTCGTCGGCGACGGGCATGAGCACCGTGGACGCGCCCGTCACCACGCACGCCGCCATGAAGACCAGACCGGGGGTGCCGACGGGCAGCCGGGCCGGGGGTGCGTCGCGGTGGTGGGCGGCGCACAGCGCCAGGGCGGGCAGCCAGGCGAGCAGCGCCAGCGTCACGACGAACGCGGGCTCCGTGATGACCGTCGCCCCCGTCAGCGAGCGGACCAGCGGCCACAGGCTGGGCACCGCGGCCACCAGGGCGCCGATCCGCGCGAGGCGACGACGGTCGTACAGGAGGGCGAAGTAGGCGACCGTCCAGCCGAGCGGCAGGATCCACTGGGCGACGGCGAGGGTCGCGGCGAGGGGGCCGTGATCGGTGAAGTCCGCGAGGAACAGCCGCCGTTCCCCGCCGCCCCGGGTGAACGACCAGGTCAGCCGCAGGATCGGGGCGACGACCGCGGAGGCCGCCAGGAGCAGGACGGCGGCCAGCGCGAAGAGCCGTGCGCCCGATCCGAGCAGGACGTAGCGCCGGGGTGCCCCGGCGGCGCCGAGGCGGCTGCGCACCGCCAGGGCGGCGATGCTCGCCACCTCGCCGAGCGTGGGCCGGCTCTGGTCCTGGGTGTCGCGGTCGAGGTCCGCCAGATACGTCTCGACCATCTCCTCCTCCCGTTCCCGCCGGTAGTAGGCGGGGAGCAGACGCAGGACGGTGCGGTAGCGGGCCTCCAGCAGCGTGGTCATGCGTAGCCTCCCGCGAGTCCGGGTGCGGTGGGGGGTTCGAGCCCTGCCGGGCCCGAGGCGGGGCGGGCGGGGGCGCCAGCGCGGCGGCCCTCGGCGATGCGCCGCTTGGCCGCCCCGGCGCCTGCGGCCATCCGCTCGGCCTCCGCGTCCAGGGCGGCCACTCCGTCGTCGGTGAGCCGGTAGTAGCGCCGCAGCCGGCCCTGTCTGACCTCTTCCCGGTCCAGCGCGATCAGGCCGTCCGCGGTCAGCCGGTCCAGCACTCCGTAGAGCGTGCCGACCCGCAACTGCAGCTCTCCGGCGGAGAGTTCCGCCACCTCGCGCAGGATTCCGTAGCCGTGGCGGGGCTGGTCCGCGAGCGCCGTGAGGACGAAGAACGCCGCCCGGGTCATGCTCTTCGCTGTCATGCGGCCAGGATATATCGACTGCCGATATATATCGAGGAGCGCGGGTGATCGCTGCGAGAACGGGGTCCGCCCCTGGGCGGATGGCGGGCGGACCCCGTTCGCCGGACCATTGTGGGAGCCGTACGAGGGCGCGACCACGTGTGAACGACGGCCGCCCGACGCGTGTCCCGCGCGCCCCGGGTGCGGGGTGCGCGTCCCGTGTGCGGGGGCCCGTCCGCCGCGACGCGCCGCCCCGGGGCCCCGGACGACGTGGCGCGCCGCCGAGCGGTGATACTGGGAGGCGCACCCGCCCTCATCAGCAGATTGGCTCATGTCGAACTCCACCGCCGACCGCGCCGCCGTCCCGCCGACCCTCTGGGCGGCCCGTGGCCGCCACACCGGTCCCGTTCCCGAGGAGGTCGTCCGCCGCACCCTGCGCCGGCGCAAGGAGAGCGGCGACCTCGACGACTTCGCCGAGCCCCTCGTGTCCGAGGACGCGGCCCGGCGCGTGTTCGAGGCGCGCTGGCGGGTCGCCGGCACGGTGACCGTGCGGGCCCGGCTCACCCTCGTGACGCAGGAGGAGCGGCGGCCGGGGCAGGAGTGGCGGCTCGTGGCGGAGGCGGAGCGCCCGTGGGACGAGACATGGCCCTCGCCGGCGACGCTGTTCTGGCCGGAGGGCGCGGCGGGCGAGGACGGCTCCTGGGACCACCACGCCACGGTGACCGGAGTGCGCCTGCGGCAGGTCAACGCGCTGCCCGCGGACGACAAGGAGATGCGGCGCAGGCTGCGGGACGCGGCGCGCGAGGCCTGGTGCCTCAACGTCGTCGTGCACGAGGCGATGACCCCGGACGAGCAGGGCAGGCTGCCGCTGACCCGGCTGCTGCCGCCGGGGCTCAGGCACCGGGTGGTGGAGCACCGGGCCGCGCCGCACCAGTTCCGTGCCGTCAACTGGGCGCTGAAGGACCTCGGCGTCGAGGTGCCGCGCGGCGGCGCGGTGCTGCTGCCCCCGGATCCGGCTCCGGAGGGCTACGACAGCCGGGAGCACACCGTCCGCAGCGTCTTCCTGGACGGTTCCGAGCCCGCCGAACTCCTCGCGGCCCTGCGGCACTTCGCCGCCCTGCCGCGGCCGCTGCCGCGGGCGGTCGAGGAGGCGCTGACCGACCTGCGGGACAACTGGGCCCTGATGACCCTGCAGGAGGAGCTGGAGCGTGAACGGCGGCA
Source organism: Streptomyces sp. NPDC031426 (assembly GCF_055581585.1). Lineage (NCBI taxonomy): Bacteria > Bacillati > Actinomycetota > Actinomycetes > Kitasatosporales > Streptomycetaceae > Streptomyces > Streptomyces sp. NPDC031426. The sequence continues at coordinate 278,624 of NZ_JBVIJE010000002.1, read as the reverse complement.
GGTCGCCCGGTACGCCGAGGCGCTGGAGGCGATGACCAAGTCCCGTGACCTGTACAAGGAGGCCGCCGAGCAGGCCCTGGAGGCCCTCGCCGCCTACCGTGACGTCCCCGCGCCCGCCCTTCCGCACCAGCAGTCCGCGTCCCGGACGCCCGGTGCGCTGCAGCAGCTGACCCGGACGTTCGAGCGGCTGAGGTTCACGGCGAAGAGCCGGCTGCAGTCGCCGCCCGCGGCGGAGAGCGGCAGCACGGAGCCGGCCGACGGCACGGACCGGTCGTCGTAGCCGTCCGGTCGGAACCCGGGAGGGAGACCGCATGGATTCCACCACCACCCTGCTGGTGATCGGCGCCGTCGTCGCGGCACTGCTGCTCGCGGTCGCCCTCGGCCTGCTGGTACGGCTGGTGCGCGCCCGGCGCGCGCTGCGGCGGGCCGGGCTGCCGACGGGCCCGCGCTGGGTGTTCTGGGGCGCGATCGCCTATCTGCTGCTCCCCACCGACCTGCTGCCCGACCCCGTCTACCTGGACGACATCGCCGTCCTGCTGCTCGCCCTGCGCAGCCTGCGCGCCGCCCGGCCGCTGCCGCCCGGTCCGGCCGAGTACTGAACGGCCGCCCCCGGCCTGATCATGGAGTGATGCAGACCGATTTCACTGGTATACCCGGTACGCCGAAGGCCCCGGACGTGGCCGTGGCGTCGATGTCATACGGGCGTTCACCGTGGCCGCCGGGGCGTTCCGCCGCGGTGGTGAGCGGATCGTCTTCGCCGCTGCGCAGCAGGAGGCCCTGGAGCTGAAGTCCCGTCACCCTGGCCGGCTCGCCTTCCAGGACGGTGAGCCGGTGCCGGGGTTCGACCTGGCCAACTCGCCCGCGCGGCTGCGTTCGCTGGACGTCCGGGGCCGTACGGTCGTGCGGAAGACCACCGCCGGGACGGCCGGGGTGCTCGCCGTGGCGGACGCCGGGCTGCTGCTGTGCGCGAGCTTCGTGGTGGCCGGTGCGACCGCCGAGGTGCCGCGCCGGGTCCGGCCGCAGACGGTGACCTTCGTCGTCACGGGTGACGGCGGCCGGGCCGAGGGGGATCTCGCCTGCGCCGAGTACGCCGAGTACATCGCGGACCGCGTCCCGGCGGCCGACGCGGACCCCGCCCCCTACCTCGAACGGGCCCGGCGCTCCGACGCCGCCGCCCGGCTCGCCGACGGGGTCCGGCGGGGCTGGACCGGCGTCCATCCCGAGGACGCGGCGATGTGCCTGGAGGCGGACACCTTCCCCTTCGCGATGGCGGCCGCCCGGCTGGACGGTCATCTGGTGCTGCGTCCGGCGGACACCGGGAACCCCGAGCCGGACCTTGCGGGACCGGCACGACCGGCCGGCTGACAGCTGCGCCGGGCCCGGTCGGTGGCCCCACGGCGGCACGCCCCGACCGTCCCGGCCCCTTTCCTCGGCTCTCTCCCTGTTTCCCGCTCGTACCAGGTGCGTCGCACGGTCCTCCAGGCGCATTCTTGCTGTGTCATCCACCCGAAGGCGCACGGGACGAGGCAGGGGCGATGACTGGGAGCGGTGGCGAGCAGGCGGTCCGTACGCGGGCCCGGCTGGCCGCGCTGCTGGCCGACACCTCGACCGGTGCGCTCGGTGCGGCCGGCGGCCGGGTGGCGGCCGTGTATCTGCGCTCCGGCACCCCGGGCCTGCTGCGCCTCGCGGCCCTCGCGGGGCTGCCCGGACCGCTGTTCCGGCCCTGGTGGCGACTGCACGTGCAGCGCCCCTTCCCCGTCGCCGACGCCTACCGCCTCGGCGTGCCCGTGGTGCTGGCGAACGCCGCCGAGACGGTGCGCCGGTACCCGCAGTTCGCGGCGGGCCTGCCCTTCCCGTTCGGATCGGTGCATGTGCCGGTGCCGGGCGGGAGCGAGCCGCTCGGGGTGCTCATGGTGCTGCGCCCGGCGGTGACGGACACCGCGGACGAGTTGCTGGACCGGGAGCTGCTCGACAGGCTCGCCGAAGGCCTGGGCGCCGAGTTGCTCGGGCTCGCCGACGGCGACCCGGGCGCGGTGGTCTGGGACCGTGAGCCGCTGTGCGTCCGGCCGCCCGCGAGCCGGCCGGCGCAGGCCGTCGTGGCGCGGTTCGGCTGGGATCCCGTGACCTCGGCGGTGCGCGCGGACGACCGGCTGCACGCCCTTCTCGGGCTGTCCCCCGGCGACTTCGAGGGGACGGACACGGCGCTCGCGCACGCGCTGGCCCCGCACGACGCACACCTGGTCCTGGCCGCGCTGCGCGACACCGCGGCCGGGAAGCCGCCCGCCGCGCCGCTGTGCCTGCGGGCGCAGGACGGCACGCCGCGGCTGCTGGACCTGTGGCCGGCCACCGAGGGCGGGGCCGGCGAGCAGGTCGACGGGGTGGTGGTGGTCCCGGGGCGCGCCGAGTCCGCGGACGGCGCGGCCGACCTGCTGCCGCAGGGCGTGTTCTGCCTGGACCGGCTGGGGCTGATCGTGTACGTCAACGAGGCCGCGGCCCGGCTCGCCGGCCGGGACCGGGAGTGGCTGCTCGGGCGCTCGCTGTGGGAGGCGATGCCGTGGCTGGGCGGTGCGCCGTACGACGACCATCTGCGCGGCGCGCTGCTGTCCCCGGGCCCGGTGCACTTCCATGTGCGCCGGCCGGCCGGGGAACGCGGCGAGCCCGGTGCGGACGACTGGCTCGCCGTGTCGGTGCACTGCAGCGAGGACCTGCTGAGCTGCACGCTCGTCCCGGCCAGCCGGATGGACCCACCGGTCGGCCCGGCCGACGAGGAGCACGTCCTGGAGGACACGGTGACGGTCGGCGGCTCGCTGGCGCCGCTGTACCGGCCGATCGCCCTGGCCATCGCGCTGACGGACGCGGTGACCGCCCGGCAGGTGTCGGCGGTGGTGGTGCGGGAGCTGCTGCCCGCGTTCGGCGGCGGGTGCCTCGCCATCTACCTGCTCCAGGAACGGCATTTCTATCTCGCCTGGGAGACGGGCTTCCCGCAGGGGTTCCTCGATCCTTTCGAGGGGATCGGCCTCGACGCGCGGCTGCCGGGCGTGGAGTGCCTGACCACGGGCCGGCCCCTGTTCTTCGAGTCGATGCAGCAGATGGCGGCCGCCTACCCGGGCATCCCGCTGGACGCGGACGAGGGCGCCCGGGCCTTCCTGCCGCTGATCGCCTCCGGCCGGCCGGTCGGCTCGTGCATTCTCGGCTTCGACTGCTCGCGCGGCTTCAGCGCCGAGGAGCGCACGGTCCTCACCGCGCTCGCCGGGCTGATCGCGCACGCCATGGAACGGGCCCAGCGCTACGACAGCGAGGCGGCCCTCGCCCGCGGCCTGCAACAGGCGCTGCTGCCCCGCCGGCTTTCGGCGCATCCGCAGGTGGAGACCGCGGGCCGGTATCTGCCGGGCACGCAGGGCATGGACGTGGGCGGTGACTGGTACGACGTGGTCGAGGCGGGTGACGGGCTCGCGCTGGTGATCGGTGATGTGCAGGGGCACGGGGTGCAGGCGGCGGCCACCATGGGGCAGTTGCGCAGTGCCGTACGGGCGTTCGCGCTGGGCGACCGGCCGCCCGACGAAGTGCTCAGCGGTACCAACCACCTGCTGATCGACCTCGATCCCGGTCAGTTCGCCAGTTGCTGCTATCTGCGGCTGGACCCCGCCACCGGCCGTGCCCGGATCGCCCGGGCGGGGCATCCGCCGCCGCTGCTGCGGTCCCCCGACGGGCGGACCCGGCTGCTGGACGTCCCCGGCGATGTCGTCCTCGGGGTGGACCCGCAGGCCCGGTACCCGGTGGCCGAACTGCTGCTGGAGCCGGACGCGATCCTCGCGCTGTACACGGACGGGCTGGTGGAGCGGCCGGGCGCGGACATCGACGACGGCATCGAGGCGCTGCGGCTGGCGCTCGCCAGGACCGGGGCCGCCGCCGGGCGCCGGGGCGGGCGGTCGCTGGCCGGGGTCGCCGACCGGCTCACGGCCGCCGCCCGGCACGCCACCGACCGGCCCGACGACGTCGCGCTGCTGCTCGCCGCCCGCCGTTCGGGCCCCGTACGCCTCCGGTGAGCGGACCGCGCGGCTCCGAACGGCCGTAGCCACCTCGGGTGATGGTCTCGCCGGAGCGGGCCGGGCAGTGTAGACATGGGCACATGGTGCGACTGCCCGGCCGAAGTGCGACCCGGCCGCCCCGTCCTTCCGGGCCCCCGCGCGCATCGGGGAGCCCGGGGCCGCGGGGCTCGGGCAGGAACGGCGGCGGTCCCGGGGCGCTGCGGTCGGTGGTGACGAGGCGCAGCGTCGCCGGGCAGGTGTTCGTGCTCCAGGTGGTGATCGTGCTGCTGCTGATCGTCGCGGCCGTGGTGGCACAGGTGCTCCAGGTGCGGCGCGACAGCGACATGGCTGCCCAGAACCGCTCGCTCGCCGTCGCCCAGTCGTTCGCGAACGCGCCGGGCACGGCGGCCGCGCTGCGCTCCCCGGACCCGACGGCCATCCTCCAGCCCAAGGCCGAGGCCACGCGCAAGGCGACCGGCGTGGACTTCGTCGTCGTGATGACCACCGACGGCATCCGCTACACGCACCCCAACCCCGACCGCATCGGAAGGAAGTTCGTCGGCACCATCGGCCCCGCGCAGGCCGGCGGCACGGTCGTGGAACACGTCACCGGCACCATGGGCCCGCTGGTGCAGGTCGTGGTGCCCGTGAAGGACGCGGCCGGCAAGGTGGTGGGCCTGGTGTCGGCGGGCATCACCACCGCGCATGTGGGCGGGGCCGCCAAACAGCAGCTGCCCCTGCTGCTCTCGGCGGCAGCGGCGGCGCTCGCGCTGGCCACCGCGGGCACGGCCCTGGTCAGCAGACGCCTGCTGCGCCAGACGCACGGCCTCGGGCCGTACGAGATGACCCGGATGTACGAGCACCACGACGCGGTGCTGCACGCGGTCCGGGAGGGTGTGCTGATCGTCGGCGACGAAGGCCGGCTGCTGCTCGCCAACGACGAGGCGCACCGGCTGCTGGACCTGCCCGAGGACGCCGAGCGGCGCAGCGTGCTGGAGCTGGGCCTGGACGACGAGACGGCGGCGCTGCTGGCCTCGGGCCGGGTGGCCACGGACGAGGTGCACCTGGTCAAGGACCGGCTGCTGGCCATCAACCAGCGCCCCACCGATGTCCGCGGCGGCCCGGCGGGCAGTGTCACCACGGTGCGCGACTCCACCGAGCTGCGCGCCCTGTCCGGCCGGGCGGAGGTGGCGCGCGAGCGGCTGAACATGCTGTACGACGCCGGGGTGGGCATCGGCACCAGCCTGGACGTGACCCGTACCGCCGAGGAACTGGCCGAGCTGGCGGTGCCGCGGTTCGCGGACTTCGCGACCGTGGACCTGTTCGACGCGGTGCTGCACGGCGAGGAGCCCAAGCCGGGCACCGCACTGCGCCGCGCCGCCTGTGCCGGCATCCGCGAGGACTCCCCGCTGTATCCCGTCGGCGAGCGGATCCGGTTCGTGGCCACCTCGCCGCAGGCGCGCAGCCTGACCACCGGGCAGTCGGTCCTGGAACCCGTGCTGCGCGAGGCGCCCGGCTGGCGCGCGCAGAACCCGGAGCACACCGGCCGGGTCCTGGCGTACGGCATCCACTCGCTGATCACGGTGCCGCTCCGGGCGGGCAACCTGGTGCTGGGCGTGGCGAACTTCTGGCGTGCGGAGAAGCCGCAGCCGTTCGACTCCGAGGACCTGGCGCTCGCCGAGGAGCTGGTCGCGCGGGCGGCGGTGTCCATCGACAACGCCCGCCGGTACACCCGCGAGCACAGCATGGCGGTCACGCTGCAGCGCAGTCTGCTGCCGCGCTCGCTGCCGGAGCAGGACACGCTGGATATCGCCTACCGCTATCTGCCGGCGCAGTCCGGGGTGGGCGGCGACTGGTTCGACGTGCTGCCTCTGTCCGGTGCCCGGGTGGCGCTCGTGGTGGGGGACGTGGTGGGGCACGGGCTGCACGCGGCGGCCACCATGGGCCGGCTGCGCACGGCGGTGCACAACTTCTCCGCGCTGGATCTGCCGCCCGACGAACTCCTCGGTCTGCTGGACGAGCTGGTGGGCCGGATCGACCAGGACGAGACCGCCACGGACGGTTCCGCGGCGATCGCCGGAGCGACCTGCCTGTACGCGGTGTACGACCCGGTCGCACGGCATTGCAGCCTTGCCCGGGCCGGCCATCCGCCGCCCGCGCTGGTGCACCCCGACGGCCGGGTGGAGTTCCCGGAGGTGCCGGCCGGGCCGCCGCTGGGTCTGGGCGGGCTGCCGTTCGAGACGGCCGAGCTGGAGCTGGCGGAGGGCAGCCGGCTGGTGCTGTACACGGACGGGCTGGTGGAGGACCGCGAGCGGGACATCGACGTGGGTCTCGAACTGCTGAGCGGCGCCCTGCGCGACACGCCGGGCGCCTCGCCGGAGGAGACCTGCCGCGCCGTGCTGGACCGGCTGCCGGCCCGGCCGAGCGACGACGTCGCGCTGATCGTCGCCCGGACCCGGGTGCTGGGCGCCGACCGGGTCGCCGAGTGGCAGGTGCCGTCCGATCCGGCGGCGGTGTCCGAGGTGCGGGCCGCGGTGACCAGGAAGCTCGCCGACTGGGACCTGGTGGAGCTGGACTTCACCACCGAGCTGATCCTGAGCGAGCTGGTCACCAACGCCATCCGCTACGGGCGCGGCCCGATCGGGGTACGGCTGCTGCGCGACCGCACGCTGATCTGCGAGGTGTCCGACCGCAGCACGACCTCCCCGCATCTTCGGTACGCGGCGACCACCGACGAGGGCGGCCGGGGCCTGTTCCTGGTCGCGCAGCTCGCCGACCGCTGGGGCACCCGCTACACCTCCGACGGCAAGATCATCTGGGCCGAGCAGCCGCTGCCGTAGACCTCGGCGGAACGGTGTCCGGGAATTGTGTTGAGGACACGTCAGCGAACGAGTGATGATCTCCGGCATGTTCTCACGCAGGAATCGCCGCCCGAAGTCCCCCGATCTCCTCAAGGCCTGGGAGTCCCTGGACTCGGGGGATGTGCCCGGTGCGCTGCGGCAGTTGCGGGCGGCCGGCGAGGAGCAGCCGCTCGTGGAGGTGGCCCTGGTGGTGCGGCGGGCCGCGGCAGCGGCGGGCTTCGACGACCTCGCGGAGGCCGCCGCGGCTCTCGCCGCCGACCCCGAACGCCCCAGGGCGCTCTTCGACTTCGGCTACGCCTGCGTCGAACGCGGCGTGTCCCACCTGGCGATCCCGCCGCTCCGCGAGGCGCTGCGCCGCAGCGACGGTTCGCTCGTCGTGCTGCGGGAGCTGGTGTCGGCGTTCGAGGACGAGGGCCGGCACCGCGAGGCGGTCACCGAACTCGCCCGGCACGAAGGGACGTTCCAGGACTGGCCGGACCGCTATCTGCTGGTGTTCAACGCCGTGCTGGCGGGCGATCTGGAGCTGGCCCGGCGCCAGCACGCACTGCTGGCCGACCCCGAGGACACGCAGTGGCAGCCGGCGCGGGACCGGCAGACCCGGGTGCTGGAGCGCGCGGCCGACGCCGAGCGGGTGTCCTCGCTCGATCTGACCGATCTGCGCGGCTGGCAGTACGTGATCGCCGGCACGGTCCTCGGCACCCTGTCGCCGTACGGCTTCGACGCGGGCATGCACGGCCGCTACGCCTGGCTGCAGGACACCCCCGACGGCTGTCTGCGCGGTCTGCTGCGGCTGCGCACGCTGCTGGAGGCCACCGAGATGCGGCCGCGGTCGGTGTCGCTGCTGCCCGACCGGGACTCGCGGATCCTCGGTCTCGCCGCGGCGGAGGTGCTGGACCTGCCGGCCGAGCCGTTCGCGCCCGGCCGGACGGACACGGTGGTCGTCGCCTACGACCTCGACGGACTGGCGGCGCACGACGGCGGCCCGGAGATCGTCGGGCAGCTCTTCGAGCGCGTGCCCGGTCAGGTGCTGCACGCGCACGCGAGCTGCTGGACGGACCCGCCCGCGATCACCCCGGACAGCGTGGGGCTGCTGCACCAGTCGGTGGTACCGCCCTGGGGTGAGCACCTGCGCGCGGGCGCGGACGGCGGCGTCGAGCGGGGCCCCGCGGACGACCGCCCGGAGGCGGAGATCGCCGCCGAGGTGGCGGCCGCCGACCCCGCCGCCGATCCGGGGGACGGCGAGGGCCCGGCGGACGACGACGCGCCGTTCGCCGCGTTCGCCGGCGCCGTCAGGGGCACCTGGCTGCGCGGCGACCGGGCGCGCGTCGACTCCGCCGGGCCCGTCCCGAGTTCCCGCTTCGCCTGAGCGGAGGAGGCGGTCAGCCGCTCAGCCGCTCGCGCAGCAGTTCCTTGCCCATCTCGGCGCCCTTGCGGCTGTCGGCCTGAGCCTTGTGGAACAGGTCCATGAGCTCGCGGTCGTTGTCGCGTTCGGCGTCCTGGATGTACGTCTCCAGGCGCAGGGCGTTGTCCAGACACGCCTCGACGTACCAGATGAGGTCGTAGTTCTTGTCGCGGGTACCGGTGACGCCACCTGTCTCACTGGAGCTGGTCATACGAGGTCTCCTCCTTCTGTCGACCCTGCGTCGGTCTCCTTTCGGAGACTCCCGGGTACCCGTACGACCTGCGCACACACCGCCCCGATGGTCAGCCGAGGGCGCGGTCGAGGTTGAAGGCGGCGCTGATCAGGGACAGGTGGGTGAACGCCTGCGGGAAGTTCCCCTGTTGCTCGCCGGTACGGCCGATCTCCTCCGCGTACAGCCCGAGGTGGTTGGCGTAGGTGAGCATCTTCTCGAAGGCCAGCCGGGCCTCGTCGAGCCGGCCGGCCCGCACCAGCGCCTCCACGTACCAGAAGGAGCAGATGGAGAAGGTGCCCTCGTCGCCGCGCAGTCCGTCGGGGCTGGCCTGCGGGTCGTAGCGGTAGACGAGGGAGTCGGAGACCAGGTCCTCGGTGAGGGCGTCCAGGGTGGACAGCCACTTGGGGTCGGTGGGCGCGATGAACTTGGCGAGCGGCATCATCAGCAGCGAGGCGTCCAGCACGTCGCCGCCCTCGTGCTGCACGAAGGCGCACCGGCGCTCGGACCAGCCGCGGTCCATGATCCGCCGGTAGATCGTGTCGCGGGCCTGCCGCCAGCGGGGCAGCTCGGCGGGCAGGCCGCGGTGGTTGGCGAGGCGGATGGCCCGCTCGATGGCCACCCAGCACATCAGCCGCGAGTACGTGAAGTTCTTGCGGCCGCCGCGGGTCTCCCACACGCCCTCGTCGGGCTGGTCCCAGTGCGTGCACACCCAGTCGACCAGCCTGCACACGTCGTCCCACTGGCAGCTGGAGATCGGCTGGGCCCATTTGTCGTAGAGGTAGATGGAGTCGATCAGGGCCCCGTATATGTCCAGCTGGAGCTGGTCCGCGGCGGCGTTGCCGACCCGGACCGGGGCGGAGCCCAGATGGCCCTCCAGGTGCGGCAGCTCGCGCTCGGGCAGGTCGGGGCGGCCGTCGATGCCGTACATGATCTGCAGCGGCGGCGCGGAGCTGTCGGTGTCGCAGGGGCTGACGTGCGTGGTCAGGAAGCGCATGAAGGCCTCGGCCTCCCCGGCGAAACCGAGCCGCAGCAGCGCGTACACGGCGAAGGCGGCGTCCCGTACCCACACATACCGGTAGTCCCAGTTCCGCTCGCCGCCGAGCTGCTCGGGCAGGCTGGTGGTGGGGGCGGCGACGATGGCGCCGGTGGGCCCGTAGGTGAGCAGCTTCAGGGTCAGTGCGGAGCGGTGCACCATCTCGCGCCAGCGGCCCCGGTAGCGGGACTGGCGCAGCCAGTGCCGCCAGTAGGCGACCGTGGCGTTGAACTGGTGCTCGGCCTCGGCGTGGGCGCAGCCTCGGGGGGCCACCGCGTCGCCCACCTGGTCGAGGGCGAACACCGCCGACTCGCCTTCGCCCAGCTTGAAGTCGCCGCGCGCGTCCCGCTCGTCGTGCTCCAGGTCGACGGTGGAGATCAGCGCCAGGGACCGCTCGGCGGACTCGAAGACGAGGGTGCCGCCCATGGTGCGCAGGGTGTGCGGGGCCGCGCCGTAGTCGAACCGCGGGGCGACCAGCACCCGGAAGGGTACGGTGCCGCGGACGCAGACCACGCGCCGGATCAGCCGGTGCCGGCCCGCCTCGCCCGTGCCGGCCGTGCCGTCGGAGGTGACCGGCATGAAGTCCTGCACCTCGCCGACGCCGTCCTCGGTGAAGAACCGGGTGATCAGTACGTTGGTGTCGGGGAAATAGAACTGCTTGGCACGCGCGGGTACGGCGGCGGCCAGCTCGAAGCAGCCGCCGCGCTCGGCGTCGAGGACGGCCGCGAAGACGCTCGGTGAGTCGAAGGACGGACAGCAGTACCAGTCGATCGTGCCGTTCGTGCCGACCAGGGCCACACTGCGCAGGTCGCCGATGAGTCCGTGCTCGGCGATCGGCAGATAGCGGGGGTGGGATCGGACGTCCTCGGGAAACGGGGTCTCGGCCATCTGCGGCCTCCCGGTGAGCGGTGCGAGATGTTTTCCAGCTTAGGTGCGAGTGCTCTCGGGTGGCGTGGGAAGGCGCTGCGGGGAATGGTGAGAGAGTGCCCCGTTCGGCGGCACCGGCACGGATGCGGTCATCCGGACCGAGGAGGAGACATCATGTCGACGATCACACCCGACGAGTCCCGGTCGTCCGACGACCACTGCACCCCGGACGCCCTGCTCCACTCCGCACCCTCCAGGGATGTCACCCCGGAGGATCTGGTGATGGCGGCGGGCAGGGACGTCACACCGAAGAACCTCGACTGGGCACGCCGCAAGATGGAGAAGGAGGGCCCGACAGCCATCGAGAGGCTGATGCCGTAGGGCGGTCCGGGGAAGCAAGGGCTACTTTTCAACGGGGGCACAACAGCCGATTCGAATGGGCGCGGGGCCGTATGCGATGTGCGGCTCCGCCGCGGGGTGCGATCAACCACGCACAGCCCGCACCCCGCCACACCACGCAAGCTGCTACGGCGAGTGGGCGTCGGCCACGCACACCACCCGCACCCAGCACACCGCGTTGTTGCCGAAGCCACCCCGGTTCCAGCACTGGTCAAGGGGCTGGCTGCGTCCACCGGCGTCGGTCGCCCGTGCGCCCACCGCGTATGCGCCGGGCACCGCGGCCCAGTCGTGGTGCCAGCGGCGCCACGCCCACCTGTGCCCGTCCGCCACCGGCTCGAGGTGGGCCGGCACCCAGTGGGCGCCACCGTCCGTGCTGACCTCCACCGAGGAGACGAGGGCCTGCCCGGACCAGGCGCGGCCGACGAGCCTCACCGCCCCCGGCCGCACCACCCGCGTGCGGGACATGAAGTCGGGAAAGCCGGGCGGCACCAGCAGGGCGCGTGGCGCGATCCGCGTGACCGGCTCGCCCGGCTCGTCGGCGGTGCGCCTGATCCGATACGCGACCGACTGCTGGAAGCCTGTGAACGGCACGTCGCTCACCGTGACCGAGCGCAGCCACTTCACCTGCGCCATGCCGTACCAGCCGGGCACGATCAGCCGCAGCGGCCGGCCGTGCTGCGGGGGCAGCGGGGCGCCGTTCATGGCGGTGGCGACCAGCACCTCGGGGTCGTGGCCCGTGGCCACGACCAGGGGCAGGGCGCGCTGGTAGTCCTGCTCGACGCCCCGCTCGACTCCGTGATCGGCGCCGGTGAAGACGACGTCGGCGGCCGCCGGGTCCGCGCCCGCCTCGGCGAGGAGCAGCCTGAGCGGGACGCCGGTCCAGTCGGCGGTGCCGACCGCCTCCACCAGCCAGGGCTGGCTGACCGGCCGCGGGGTCAGCAGGGCCCGGCCGTTGCCCGCGCACTCCAGGGTCACCCGGGTGGTGACCTGCGGGAAGGACAGCAGGTCTGCGAGGGACAGGTCGAGCGGGGTGCGCACCCGGCCGTCGACGGTCAGCCGCCAGGCACCGGCGTCCGGCACGTACGGGATGTCGTAGTGCGTGAGGACGTAGTGCAGTCCGGGCGGGGTGACGTCGTGCCGCATCGCCTCCAGGGGCAGACCGTGGTTGCGGGTGGCGAGCGCGAGTTCGTCGGCACCGATCCCCTCGCCGGGACCGGCCAGCCGGGCGGGGGAGCTCACGTCGCCGGTTCGCTCGCCCATGGCGTCATTGTCCTCCCGGGGCACCGACGTGGCGACCAAGGCCGGCACCGGCGGCAACTGCCGCGCGGCTCCAGGGATTTCGGCGGCGGCGATCCCTTCCGGGGCGGTCCGCAGGGCTGACAGACTCCGCAGGTGCACGCTGCTCGGGGTTCACTGCTCCGTGGTCTACCTGGTCAACGCGGTGTTCAACTGTCCGACGCCGGCCGAGTCGTACAAGGTCGCTGCGCTGGACGCGACGAATCGGCTCCGCCGGGTTGACCGGTTGGGGCAGCGCCGTTGGGGTTGCTGTCCGGCGCCGGGTGCGGGTGGTCTGTGGTTGCTCGCGCCCACGCGGCGGAGCCGCATATCGATACGGCCCCGCGCCCCTTGGTGGGACCAGTCCCGTCGGCCGACCGGCTCAGGTCTCCTCCTCGACCACATGCACGGCTGCCTCTTCCGCCCCCGCCGCTCCCCCGTCCACGCCCACGTCCCGGGCGATCTCCTCCTTGGTGGTGTCCGTGTGCGCGCCCTCGTCCGGGGCGACCAGGCGGCCTGCGCGGGACTCACCCGCCTCGGGGTCGACCGGCTCGCCCTCACCGCCGGGGATGTCGCCGATCTCGTCGCCCACCGGTGCCTGCGCGTCCGGGGTCTCCTGGGCGAGGCGTTCGTCCAGGGTCTCCCCGGCGTGCTGCTCGGCGGCGGTGGTGCCCTTCTTGGTGACGGCCAGGGGGCGTTCCGGCGGGGAGTAGCCCTCGTCGAGGACGTCGTCGTAGGTGCGCTCGTCGACCGCGTCCTGGAGGTCCAGGGGACCGGCGTCCGCCTGTTCCTCGTTGGTTCCGGTGGGCTGATAGGCGTCGTCCGCCATCGGGGTCTGCTCGGACTGCTGGTCGCTCATGGTCGCCTTCCTCTGGGCTCGCGGACGGTCCCGGTCCGCGTTTCCCGGAAGCGGGCGGCTAACCCCCGGTCAGGACCCCGACTGGTCGGCCGTGGCCAGGCCCTGCGTCCACTTCTCCTCGATGCGGCCCGCCTTCCACACCAGCAGGGCGACGGCCCAGGTGGCGAAGAACAGGCCGACGATGACGAAGCCGACGGTGTTGAGGTCGAGGCCGGAGATCCAGTCCCAGAAGGCGCCGTGCAGGTCGAGCTTGTCGGCGAGGAGGCCGAGGAGCTCGACGGTGCCGATGATGAGGGCGACGGCGACGGACAGGCCGGTGATGGTGAGGTTGTAGTAGACCTTGCGGACGGGCTTGGAGAACGCCCACTCGTAGGCGAAGTTCATGAACGAGCCGTCGATGGTGTCCAGCAGGGACATGCCGGCCGCGAAGAGGACGGGCAGGCAGAGGATGGCGTACCAGGGCAGGCCGGAGGCGGCGCCGGAACCGGCGAGCACCAGTAGGGCGATCTCGGTCGCGGTGTCGAAGCCGAGGCCGAACAGCAGGCCGAGCGGGTACATCTGCCAGGGCTTGCTGATCGAGCCGGTGACCCGGCCGAGGAGGCGGTTCATGAAGCCGCGGTTGTTCAGCTGTGTCTCCAGCGCTGCCTCGTCGTAGGCGCCGGAGCGCATCTGCCGGAAGACCTTCCAGATGCCGGCCAGGATGACGAGGTTGATGCCGGCGATGAGGTAGAGGAAGGTGCCGGAGACAGTCGTACCGATCAGGCCGGTCACCTGGTGCAGATGCGAGTTGTCGTCGCGGACCGGTCCGGCCAGGGTCTTCATGCCGAGCGAGAGCAGCAGGGAGAGGCCGAAGACGATGCTGGAGTGGCCGAGGGAGAACCAGAAGCCGACCGACAGCGGGCGCTGCCCCTGGCCCATGAGCTTGCGGGTGGTGTTGTCGATCGCCGCGATGTGGTCGGCGTCGAAGGCGTGCCGCATGCCGAGGGTGTAGGCGGTGACGCCGATGCCGATGCCGAAGGACTGGGTTCCCACGCTGAAGTGCTGCGGAGCGATGACACCGATCAGGGTGCCCCAGCCGATGATGTGCAGGGCGAGCACGAACGCGGCCATTCCGCCGACCCTGGTCCATTCCTGGCGCGTCATGGAGCCGCGGACGCGTTGCCAGGCCGAGCGCTTGGCGTCGGCCTGGGCGGGGAGGGACGGAGCGGAACCGGGGGCGGCCGTCATCGGGAGGGGCATCCTTCTGTGGTGCGGGTACGGCTGCACAGCGCAGCCTTGCGCTATAAAACCGCACTTGCAACCGATGTGCAATAAGGCCGCCGGGTGCCGTCAGACGGAGAGCATGCCCCGCCCCAGCCAGTCCTCGGCGTCCCGGACGCCGGGCAGGGCGAAGAAGTAGCCGCCGCCCGTCGGGGAGATGTAGTCCACGAGGGGCTCGTCGATCAGCCGGGTCTGCACCGCCTCGAACTGGCGCTTGACGTCCTGGTTGTAGCAGCAGAAGACCAGGCCCATGTCGAGGTTGCCGACGTTGTCCACGCCCCGGTCGTAGTTGTAGCCGCGGCGCAGGATCCGGGAGCCGTCGGTCGAGGCCTTGCGCGGGTTGGCGAGGCGGATGTGGGCGTCGAGCGGGATCGCGGTGCCGTGCGGGTCCTTGGCGTAGTTGGGGATGTCGGTCTCCTTGGCCCCGTCGAGGGGTGCGCCGGTGTCCTTGCGGCGGCCGAACATCTTCTCCTGCTCGGTGAGCGAGACCCGGTCCCAGAACTCGACCAGCATCCGGATGATCCGGATGACCTGGTAGCTGCCGCCCTTGGTCCAGGCGGGCTCGCCCTGGCCGTCGCCGACCCAGATCAGCTTGTCCGTCTCGCGGGCGGAGGTGACGTCCGGGTTGGCGATGCCGTCCTTGAAGCCGAGCAGGTTGCGCTGGGCGCCGGTGGGGCGCGGTGCGTTCTGGAAGCCGTCGATGCGCCACTTGATCTGCATGGCGCCGCGGGTGTGCCGGGCGATGTCGCGCAGCGCGTGCAGCACGGTGTCCTGGCTCTGGGCGCAGATCTGCAGGGACAGGTCCCCGTGGCACTCGGCCGCGTTCAGGTTGTCGTTGGGGAAGGTCCGCATCGGGGTGAGCCGGGCGGGCCTGGCCTTGCCGAGACCGTAGCGGCCGTCGAACAGGGAGGCGCCGACACCTACGGTGACGGTGAGGCCGTCCGAGGGGACCTCAGGGCCGAGGATGCCGTTGTCGGAGGGCGGCGCGCCGACGCCCAGGTCGGCGGGGGCGCCCCCGGAGGTGAGGAAGCGGGCCCGCTCGGTGATGGTCTTCAGCAGGTCGGTCAGGCCCTTGCGGTCGTCGGCTATGACGTCCAGCGAGACGAAGGTGGCGGCGGCCGGTGCCGGGGTGACGATGCCGGCCTGGTGGGCCCCGTGGAAGGGGACCTTGGCCGTGCCGTCGGCGTTCGCCGACTGCGCCTGCGCGGTGCCGCCGCTCTCGCCGAGGGCGAAGCCGCCGCCGGCCAGTACCGCTCCGGCGGCACCGGCACCCAGCGCGGTCCGCACGAAGGAGCGGCGGGCGGGGCCGACGGGGCAGGCCGACGGTTCGGCAGTGGACATCGCGGGGTTCCCTTCGGGGTGCGGGTGCGCGGACATGATCGGGCGGGCTTCGGACATCAGGCGGACTTCCGGATCTCGAGCAGGTCCGGGATCGGGGCGAGGTCTTCCAGCAGCTGGCCGGTGGCACCGTTCAGGTGCTGCCGGTCGGTCTGGGCGAGCCGGTCGACGGGGGTCCAGTGACCGCCGTCGTGGGTGGCGTCCAGGAGTTTCTGCACACGGGCGATGTCCGCGTCGACCGTCGGGAGCACCTTGGGCGCGCGGCTGGTGAGCAGCGGCTTGAGGACGGTGAGCAGCTCGCGGGTGCCGCTGAGGTTGGCGTCGGCGGTGGCGAGGTTGGTGCCGCTGCCCTCGTCGGTGTCGCCGGTCAGCTCGAACTGGAGGGTGTTCTCCAGGATCTCGTGTGCGCGCAGCGGGAGGTCGCCCGGGTCGAAGTCCTGGGTCGGGAACGCCTTCTGCAGTCCGGCGGAGTCGGTGGCGAGCTGCTGGGCCGGGCCGGTCAGGTCCTTGGCCGACTGGCCGTGCCACAGGCCGTACTCGATGCGGTGGAAGCCACTGAAGTCCTTGTCGTTCACGCCGTCGGCCAGTCCGTCGGCCCGGCCGTTGATCTTCTTGTCGAAGTCCTCGAAGGTGCCGTAGGCGGCACCGAGCGAGGAGTAGGTCAGGTGGGCGGTGAGCCAGTCGGTGCGGGCCTTGTCCAGGCGGTTGCCCCGGATGTCGTCGGCGAGGGTCCTGGTCTGGCCGACGAGGGTGGCCAGACCCTGGCCGACGTACGCCTTGTACGCCGTCAGGGGGCCCGCGAGGTCCTGTTCGGAGACGGGGACGACCGGCTTGGCCGCGCCGCCGCCGCTGACGGTGACCGGCTTGGAGGTGACGGCCTTGCCGCCGGTGGGGACACAGCGCCAGGCGTAGGTGCCGCCGGCGACGGTGGCGACGAGGTCGCGGGTGGTGCCGGGGGCGAGGCCCTCGATCTCGCCGTAGACCGCGCTGGTCGACGGGTCGATCAGGTACACCTCGGAGGTCTTGCTGCCGGTGTTCTGCATCTGGAAGGTCTGCCGGCCGGGCTTCGGCGCGGTGAAGCCCTTGCCGCACTGGGTCTCGGAGACGGCGACGGTCTGGTCCCCGGCGGGCTTGGGCCGGGAGAGGGCGACGACGAATCCGGCGATCACGGCGGGTACGGCGACCACGGCGGCGGGCACCACCCAGACCGGCCGGCGCCGCTGCGGCCGGCCGGCCTTCGGCTCGCGCTCGCGGCGCTCCTTCGCCTGCTTGGGAGCCGTGGTCCGCACGCCGCGCACGAACAGGGTCATCACGACGGCCAGGTAGGCGACATAGGCAAGCACCTGGAGCCAGGTCATGGTCGGGGTGAGGTTGAGGACGCCCTGGATCAGGGTGCTGTACCAGGAGCCGGCGTCGACGCTGCTCGCGAGGTCGACCGCGTAGGCCGTCTTCCCGGGCAGCACGCCGCCCTCCTGGAGGTCGCGCAGGCCGTACCCGAGGACCCCGGCCGCGATGACGATCAGCACGGCGCCGGTGGCGGTGAAGAACTTCGTCAGGTTGATCTTCAGCACGCGCCGGTACAGGCCCCAGCACAGGCCTGTCGCGAGTACCAGGCCGATGGCGGCGCCGGTCAGCGGTCCGGCCGACTCCCCGGCCGCCCGGGCGGTGGTCCACAGGAAGAGGGCGGTCTCCAGGCCCTCACGCCCGACCGCGAGGAACGAGGTGAGGATCAGCACGCCGGAGCCCATGGCGAGGGCGCCGGTCACCTTCTCCTTCAGCTCGCCGGAGAGGCCGCGGGCCGAGCGGCGCATCCAGAAGACCATGGCGGTGACGAACGCGACCGCGATCACGCTGAGGGTGCCGCCGAACGCCTCCTGGGCGGTCTGCGGCATGGAGGCGGCGGTGAAGGTGAGCACCGCGCCGAAGCTCATCGCCACGGCGACGGCGGCCAGGACGCCGGTCCACACCTGGGGCAGCCGCGAGCGCGCCTCGGCCCGCACCAGGGTGGCGACCAGGATGGAGACGATGAGTCCGGCTTCCAGTCCCTCCCTGAGTCCGATCAGGAAACTCGGAAACGCGTCGTCCCACATGCCCTGCTGCCCTCCCTGTTAGTTAGCGAAGGCATACCTTACCTTCGCGGACCATCATGACCACGATCATGTAGTCGGCCGGTCATGAAGCGGCAATGGGCGGGTAAAGTCCGGGAACGTTCGCCGCTCTCCGTTCGTCTACGGGTCGTTAGACCGTCTACAAATGTGTAGTCGGATCCAGTCACAGTCGAAGTCACAGTCGAAGGAAAGGGCGTACGGCGCATGGCCACTCCCCCACACCTGGCGTCGCAGCTCGCGGTCAACGTGCTCGACGCCCATTCGCTGCTCGCCGCCTTCGGCGTGCTCGGCGTCGGCGTGGTGCTCTTCGCGGAGACGGGACTGCTGATCGGGTTCTTCCTGCCCGGAGACTCCCTGCTGTTCACGGCGGGGCTGCTGTGCACGGGCAAGTCCGACAGCGCGGTGCACCTCTCGCTCGGGCCGCTGCTCGTCGCGGCGGCCGTCGGCGCGCTGGCCGGCGCGCAGTGCGGGTTCCTCATCGGCCGGAAAGCGGGCGGCGCGCTGCTGGCCCGCAGCCGGTCGGCGAAGCTGCGCGAGGGCGCGCAGCGCGCCGAGGAACTCCTGGAGCGGTACGGACACGCGAAGGCGATCGTGCTGGCCCGCTTCATCCCGGTGGTGCGCACGGTGCTGAACCCGCTGGCGGGCGCCCTCGAGGTCCCGGCCCGGACCTTCACCCTCTGGCAGGTGGCGGGCGGCCTCGTGTGGAGTCTCGGTGTCACGCTCGCGGGATACGCGCTGGGCTCCTCGATCCCGAGCATCGACAAGTACCTGCTTCCGCTGATCGCGCTGATCGTCGTGGTGTCCCTCCTCCCGCTCGCGGCCGAGGTGCTGCGCTCCCGCAGGGCGGCCAGGGAGACCCGCTGATGACGTCCGCTCCGTCCGGCTCCTCGGCCGACCGGCCGCTCCACCTAGACGTGGTGGGCCGGTGGCGGGGCCGCCGGCACAGGGCGGACGCGGCGGGTACGGAGCTGACCGTGCCGGTGGCGGCTGCGGCCCGCGCCGCGGCGGTCGCCCTGTTCTTCGTCTCCCGGCAGCCGGGCGCCCTCGCCCCGGTGTGCGCGCGCTTCCTGGCCATGATCGTCCTTCGCCGCCCGCAGACCCGCCGCACCGCACCCCTGGCGGGGACCTGGCTGCGCCCGCTGCTGGTGGCGGCAGCCGTATGAGGTCCGGACGACTCGCGGCGTCGGCGGGCACAGTGGCCCTGGGCGCCTGGATGGCGTTCGCGGCGCTGGCCGCCGTGGTGGTGAGCGACCAGGGCAGCCCGCTCGCCCCGGACCGGGGCCTGCTGTCCTGGTCCGTCGAACACCGCCCGCCGGTCGCGGTGGCGCTGGCCCGCGGTCTGACCGCCACGGGCACGGGTGTCGTGCCGTACGTCCTGGTGGTCCTGGCCGGGCTGATCGCCGGACGCACCGGGCGGCAGCGGATGGTGGCCGTGCCGCTCGCCGCGGTCTGCCTGGGCGGGGGCCAGGCGGTGCGGTACGGCGTGATGGAGCTGGTCGCCAGGGCCCGGCCGCCGCAGTACGACTGGCAGACCCAGGCCTCCGGCTGGTCGTTCCCCTCGGGTCACACGACCACGGCCGCGCTGACGGCGGGCCTGCTGATCACGGCCCTGTGCCTGCGTGCCCCACACGGCCGGACCGTGCTGTGTCTGCTGGTCGCGTGCTGGGGGGCGGGGGTCGGGCTGACCCGTGTCTTCCTGGGCGTGCACTGGTTCACCGACGTGGTGGGCGGCTGGCTGCTCGCCGTCGGCTGGCTCGGTGTCTTCGTCTGCGTGGTGGCCCGGTGGCTGCCCGGGCGATACGTCCCCCGTGCCCCGGAGCGGGGCACACCCCACCCGAACGACACGGCCGACGGGCCGGTGGAGAGACATGCACCCGAGGATCCTCATCGTCGAGGACGATCACGCCCTGCGTGACGTGCTGCGCCGCGGTCTGCAGGACGAGGATTTCGACACGGTCTGTGCCGGCGACGGGCGCCACCGCGCTGCGGCTGGCGACACCGGACGTGTCCGGCGTCGTACTGGACGTCGGTCTGCCCGACGCCGACGGCCGCGACGTCTGCCAGGCGATGCGGGCCAACGGCTTCCTGGCCCCGGTCCTCTTCCTGACCGCGCGGCAGGGACTCACGGACCGCCTGTCCGGCTTCTCGGCCGGCGGGGACGACTATCTGCCCAAGCCGTTCCACCTCGCCGAGCTGGCCGCCCGGCTGCGCGCCGCCCTGCGCCGGACCGCGCCCCCGGCCCCGGCGGCCGCCGCGGGCGAGCTGGTGCTGAACGCCGTCCGGCACAGCGCCACCGTGTCCGGCGGGCGCGTCGATCTCACACCGACGGAGTTCCGGCTGCTGGCGGCGCTCACCGCGGCCGGCGGGGAGCTGGTGCGCCGCCGCGACCTGCTCCGCGCGGGCTGGCCGGAGGGGGCACAGATCAGCGACAACACGCTGGACCAGTATCTGACCCGGCTGCGCCGCAAACTGCGCACGGCGGGCTGCGATCGGACCATCGCCACATCCCGCGGGATCGGCCACCGCCTGACCTGAGACGGTGGGACGACGGCCCGGGCGGTCCAGGTCCTGTCGTCGAACTCCCGCCGTCCGCCCGGAGGGCGGGCCTCGCGGCGTCAGCTGCGTGCTCTGGGGGTCCCCGTTGGCTGGCGGAGTGCCGGGCCGAGTGGGGGTACCCGCTTTGGGGGAGCGTGCACGGCGTCGGGGGCAGGCAGGAGTTCGACGACAGGGCCTGGCGCCCGGCGCCGCTCGGGGTCAGGGGGTGGCGTGGGGGCCGTCCGGGCGGGCGCTGCGCTGCCGGATCATCTCCCGGCTGAGTTCCTCGGTCTCCTCCCCCGGCAGCCGCTCGAAGCCGTCCTCGGTGATGACGGCGACGACCGGGAAGATGCGGCGGTGCAGGTCCGGGCCGCCGGTGGCCGAGTCGTCGTCCGCCGCGTCGTACAGCGCCTGGAGCGCGGCGAGGACGGCCTCGCGCCGGGTGAGGCCCGGCCGGTACAGCTTCTTCAGCGCGCCACGGGCGTACGGGGAGCCGGAGCCCTCGGCGTGGAAGTCGTACTTCTCGTACAGTCCGCCGGCCGCGTCGAGGCCGAAGATGCGGCCGCGGCCGCCGTCGGGCTCGGTGAGGTCGTACCCCGCGAGCAGCGGGACGACGGCGAGGCCCTGCATGGCCTGGGCGAGGTTCTGCCGGATCATGGCCGCGAGCCGGGACGCCTTGCCGGCCAGGGTCATCGGCGTGCCCTCGATCTTCTCGAAGTGGGTCAGCTCGACCTGGAACAGCCGCACCATGTCGACGGCGAGGCCCACGGTGCCGGCGAAGGCGACGGCCGTGTGGTCGTCGGCCGGATGCACCTTCTCCAGGTCGCGCTGGGCTATCAGGTTGCCCATGGTGGCCCGGCGGTCGCCGGCGATCAGCACGCCGTCGCGGTAGGTGAGGGCGAGCACGGTGGTGCCGTGCGGGAACCTGTCGGGGGCCATCCGCACTCCGGCGGGCAGCACGGGCGCGGTGGGCAGCAGCCCGGGCGGTGCGCGGCCAGGAACTCGGTGAAGGACGACGTCCCCGGCGTGAAGAACGCCTCCCCCGGCAGCCCCGCTGTGTCGTTCCCCGACATGGCTCTCCCCCTCCTGCACGGCATCGACACCCGACTCCTACCTGTGGCGGGCGTGCGGGAAACTCCCGCTGCCTCACAGGGCCTTGCGCCGCACCAGCACGCCGAGCACCAGCAGCCCCGGAAGCAGGGGCAGCCACACGGTCAGCAGCCGGTACCCGAGCACGGCGGAGGCGGCGGCCGCGCCGGGCGCGCCGGAGACGGTGAGGGCGAGGGCGAGCGCCGCGTCCAGGGAGCCGAGGCCGCCCGGGGTGGGCAGCAGGGCGGCGGCGCTGCTGGCGGCGAGGTACAGCAGGGCCACCTGGAGCGGGGGCAACGGCAGTTCGACCGCCTGGGTGACGGCGATGAGGACCAGCGAGTGCAGCGCGGCGAAGGCGAGGGAGCCGCCCCACAGGGCCGCCGCTCGCGCGGGGCAGGTGTGCAGGGCGCGGATGTCGGTCAGGACGGCCGTGAGGGCCCGTCGGCAGCGCGCCCACCAGGGGGTGGCCGGCAGGGCCATGAGCAGCACGAGTCCACCGAGGGCGACGGCGAGGGTCGTCGGGGTGAGGTGCGGTGGACGCAGCAGTCCCGGGCAGGCCGGGACGAGCAGCGCGATCAGTGCCAGGCGGACCGCGGCGCCCGCGGTGGCCTTGACGGCGAGGGCACTGGCCGAGCGGCCTGCGGGCAGTCCGCAGCGCATCAGGAACCTGAGGTTCACCGCGCCGGCGCCGAGCCCGGCGGGCAGCAGATGGTTGGCGGCGGAGGCGGCGAACTGGGCGGCGACCAGCCGGTGTCCGGGCAGCCGTCGGAGCACCGCGCCCTGCTGGGCGAGGGCCGAGGCCGCCCAGGTGCCGACGGCCGCCGTGGCGCCGACCAGCAGCCAGCCCGGGTCGGCGCCGGCCAGCCGCCCGGCCCCGCTCTCCAGGGCGGGCCAGTGCCGGCGGGCCAGGTACAGCCCGCCGAGCAGGACGGCGAGCAGGACGCCCGCGTGCCAGTAGGCGTGCCGCCGGCCCAGGGACGTGGTGGGTTCCGGCGGGGACTCCAGCGGCCGTTCTCGGGTACGCAGCGGGGACGTCATCGGCCGCCCCTGGGTACGGAGTAGTACAGCCGCTGTCCGTCGAGCGGTTCGGACGGCCAGTGGCGGGCGTATCCGGGCGGCCTGGTGACGTCGGGCACCAGCGCGGCGACCGGGATCCGGCGGGCGGTCCCGATGATGGCCTCCTGGGTGCTGTTGGCGTTGTGCCCGGCCGTCGCGGTCGAGGAACAGCCGGTGTAGAACGCGACAGGGATCGCCTCGTCCCCGGTGAGCAGGCAGGGCGGGCGGACGCCGAGCCGGTGCAGGAGGGCGGCGGTGCGGGACCACCCGCGGTGGTCTGCGGTGGTGTTGCGGACCGTCTTCTCCAGGGCCGCCAGCTGCACCGCGAGGTGGGCGGCGAGTCCGAGGCAGAGCAGTGTGGCGACGACCGGGCGCCAGGGCCGGCGCGGCGCGGTGAGCAGGTACACCAGGGCGCCGGCGACCGGCAGTGCCAGCAGGGCGTAGGCCGGGAGCAGGAAGCGCGGGGCGGCGTAGCCGATCATGAACAGATACGGGAAGGCGGCGGTGGCCGCGCAGGCGAGCGGCAGCAGCGTGGCCGTCGTGCGCCGGGCGCGGACGGCGACGGCGAGCCCGAGCACCGCGAGCAGGGGCAGGACGAACCACCAGAGGGTGACCACCGGGTTGGGGAGGTGACCGGTGCACGGCCGGCACAGCGCCCGGCCGCCGAGGCTGCGCAGCTGGTCGACGACGGCGGAGTGCCAGCCGAGTCCACCCTGGATCCGCGAGCCCTCGGACAGCCGGCGCAACGGGCCGCCGTAATCGGTGTACGCCTCGATCACCCACTCGGTGCTGCCCGCCGCTAGCCCGGCGAGCAGCACCGCGAGCGCCCGCCAGTGGCGGCGGGCGAGGCCCAGGGCGAGGAGCGGCAGCACCGCCCAGACGGCGTCCATGGGCCGCATCAGGGCCATGAGCGCGGCACTCGCCGCCAGGCCCCACGGGGCGGCCCGGTCGGCCCGGTCGGCGCGGGCGCGCAGGAAGCAGGCGACGGCGGCCAGGGCGCCGACGGCGACCCAGTAGTTGGGCATGGCCTGCGGGCCGTAGAACAGGGTGACCCACAGGGAGGCGAACAGGGCGCCGGCGAGGGCGAGCACGCGCACCGGGAACAGGCCGCGCCAGGCGCGCAGGGCCAGATACAGGGCGAGGCCGGACAGGACGGCGAGGTAGATCCGTAGCAGTGCCGTGGAGGTGGACCAGGAAGCGACGGGCGCGACGAGCAGCGGGACGCCCCGCGCGCGGGGTGCGCTGAAGAAGGCGGCGGGGGCCTGGGGACTGACCTGGCTGACGTACACCGTCTCGTCCCAGCCGAGGCCCATGCCAGGCCGGACGAGGAGGAGTTGGGCCAGGGTGAAGGCCACGGCGACGGCCGCGAGCGGTGCGGTGGCAGGGAACGGCCGGACGCCACGGGACGTGCGGAACGAGCGCGAGCGCCGGATTCCGGCGAGTGTGGCGTACGCGCTGCCGGCCATCATCACCCCTCTGCCCCCGCGGCGTGTGGGGACCCTTGTCACCCTACAGCCTGTAGGGTCGCGAACGGGAGTCGGGGAAAACACCGCCAAACTACCCCGAACCCGGGCCTCGCGCCGGGAGGATGGGGCCATCCGGCCGACGGCACTACGCGCTGTAAGGTTGGGGCATGGCTGGCACAGGGTCCCGCGGCAGGGCGGAGCGGCGCAGCGCCGGTGAGCTGGAGAGCGAGGTACTGGCCGCGCTCTGGGCCACCGAGCGGCCCCTGACCCCGGCCGAGATACAGGCCGAGATCGACGGGGCGCTCGCCTACAACACGGTACACACCATCCTCAAACGCCTGTACGACAAAGGGCTGGTGCTGCGGGACGCCGACGGGCGGCGCGGCGCGTACCGTCCGGCGAAGAACGCGGCCGAACTGACCGCCGAGGCGATGCACGAGGCCCTGGACCGGGGCCCGGACCCGATCGCCGCGCTCCAGCAGTTCGTGACCGGACTGAGCCCCGAGGAGGAGCGGGCGCTGCGCGAACTGCTCGCCGGAGGCGCCGCATGAGGTTCGACGTGTACACCCCGCTGGTGCTGTCCCTGCTGCTGTCGGTGGCCGGTCCGCTGGTCGCCCGCCGGGTCGCTCCGGCGCTGGCCGCGCGGGTGCTCACCTCGGCGGCCGTCCTGACGGCCGCGGCCACCACCTGGTCACTGGCCCTGCTGGCCGCCGCGCTCCTCGGGGACGCGCCGCCGGTCATCCGCGAGGCCCGCCAGGACGGGCATCCGGTGACGGACCCGGTGCCCGAGGCGATCGGCCTCGCCGCCTGTCTGGCGCTGGTGGCGATCGCGATACGGGTGTACCGGGCCCTGCGCGCCGAGCGCCGCACCCGCCGCGCTCTGCGCCGGCTGTGCGCGGGGCACCCGGCGGGCACCGAGCTGATCGTCGCCGCCTCCGAGGTGCCGCAGGCGTTCGCGATCCCGGGCCGGCCGGGCCGGATCCTGGTCACCTCGGCGATGCTGCGCGCGCTGGAGCCCGCCGAGCGGCGGGTGCTCCTCGCGCACGAGCGCGCCCATCTCGCCCACCGGCACGGGCCCTTGGTCGCGGCGGCGACGCTCGCGGCGGCGGCCGACCCGCTGCTCGGCCCGGTGCGCAAGGCCGTCGGCTTCCTCGTGGAGCGGTGGGCCGACGAGCAGGCGGCGGCCACGGTCGGCGACCGGCGGACCACCGCCCGGGCGCTGGCCCGGGCCGCGCTCACCACCGGCCGGGCCCGCACCGCCTGTGCCCTGCACTTCACCGACCGCGCCGTCATCCGCCGGATCGCGGCCCTGCAGACCAGCCCGCCCCCACGGCTGTGGACGGCCGCGGCGGCCGTCCTCCTCCTGGGCACCCTGTCCGCACTGCTCGCGGCCGACGCGACGGGCGACTTGCTGCGGCAGCTGTCGGGCGTCCTGAACTGAGAGAGCCCGCGAGAAGCGCCCCGAAGGGGTCAACTCCCGTTCGGAGCCCGGTGCGGCGGCTGCTCGGGAGCGGCACGGCGAACGACCGGCGGCACCGCCCGCACCGCCGGCTCGTCGGCGCTCACGGTGAGCGGCTCACCATGGTGCCGCAGGCTCAGCGGCGGCCCGTCCAGCAGCGCGTACGTCGCCTTGTCCGCGCCGATGTCCACGCGCAACCGCCGGCCGCGGAACTCGACGTTGAAGGCCAGCCGGCTCAGCCGCTCGGGCAGGCGGGGCGCGAACCGCAGGCGCTCGCCGTCGCGGCGCATCCCGCCGAAGCCCGCCACCAGCGCCATCCAGGTGCCGGCCAGCGAGGCGATGTGCAGCCCGTCGCGCGTGTTGTGCTCCAGGTCCTGCAGATCCATCAGGGCTGCCTCTGCGGTGTAGGCCCAGGCGAGGTCCAGATGGCCCGTCTGGGCGGCGACGACGGCCTGGCAGCACGCCGACAGGGAGGAGTCCCGCACGGTCAGCGGCTCGTAGTAGGCGAAGTTCCGGGCGGCCTGCTCGGCGTCCTCCTCGTCGTGTCCGGTGTCGAAGAAGTCCCCGCAGGTGTACATGGCCAGCACCAGGTCGGCCTGCTTGACGACCTGCTTGCGGTAGAGGTCGAAGTAGGGGAAGTGCAGCAGCAGCGGGTACTGCTCGGGACGGGTGCCCGCGAAGTCCCAGCGCTGGTAGCGGGTGAACCCGGCATGCTGCTCGTGGACACGGAGTTCGTGGTTGTAGGGGACGTACATGGCCTCGGCGGCGTCCCGCCAGGCCGCGCTCTCCTCCTCGTCCACGCCGAGCCGCGCCGCCTCACGCGGATGGCATTCGGCGGCGTCGGCCGCGGCGAGCAGGTTCTGCCGGGCCATGAGGTTGGTGTAGGCGTTGTCGTCGGCGACCGCGCTGTACTCGTCGGGTCCGGTGACGCCGTCGATGTGGAAGACGCCGTGCGCGTCGTGGTGTCCCAGCGAGCGCCACAACCGGGCCGTCTCCACCAGCAGTTCCACGCCGGCCTCGCGCTCGAACAGGGTGTCGCCGGTGGCCTCGACGTACCGGACCACCGCGTCGGCTATGCCGGCGTTGACGTGGAAGGCGGCGGTGCCGGCCGGCCAGTACGCCGAGCCCTCCGGTCCCGCGATGGTCCGCCACGGGAACGCGGCCCCGCCGAGCCCGAGTTGGGCGGCGCGTTCGCGGGCCTCGTCCAGAGTGTTGTACCGCCAGCGCAGCGCCTCGGCGACCGCCGCGGGGGCGGTGTGGACGAGCACGGGCAGCACGAACATCTCGGTGTCCCAGAAGGCGTGCCCGTCGTAGCCGGAGCCGGTCAGGCCCTTCGCCGGGATGGCGCGCTGCTCGGCGCGGGCCCCGGCCTGCAGGACGTGGAACAGGGCGAACCGCACGGCCTGTTGGACCTGCTCGTCGCCCTCCGCCTCGACGTCGGCACGGGCCCAGAAGTCGTCCAGGCAGGCCCGCTGGTCCGCCAGCAGGCCCTGCCAGCCGTCGTGCGCGGCGGCGGCGAGCGCGGCGTCGACCTGATCGGCCATCGCGGGCAGCGAACGGGTGCCGGACCAGCCGTGGGCGACCAGCTTCTCCACCCGCAGGGTCTGCCCGGGCTCCAGCACGGAGGTGACCGTCAGCCGGGCCACGTCGGCGCCGCTCTCGCTGCGCGTGGTGGTGCGCCCGGGGCCGCTGACGACATGCTCGGCGGCCACCGCCACCCGCAGGCCGCTGCGCCGGGTGCGGTGCACCAGCCGCAGCCGGCTGCCGGAGGCGAAGTGGTCCTCCTGCTCCAGCGGCGACTGCAGCGCCATGGCCGCCCGCGGATCGCCGTTCGACTCGGGCAGGCTCTCGTTGGCGACCAGTTCGGACTGGATCACCACCCGGCTGCGGCTGCCGATGGCCGTCACCTCGTACGCCACCGCGGCCACCGCGCGCTGGGTCAGCGACACCAGCCGGGTGGAGCGCACCCGGACCGTGGAGCCGGCCGGGGAGGTCCACTCGCAGGTTCGCTCCAGCACCCCGCGGCGCAGGTCCAGGACCCGCTCGTGGGCGACGAGCCGGCCGTAGCGCAGGTCGAACGGCTCGTCGTCCACCAGCAGCCTGAGGATCTTGCCGTTGGTGACGTTGATGACCGTCTGGCCGGACTCCGGGTAGCCGTAGCCGGCCTCCGCGTACGGCAGCGGGTGCACCTCGTGCACGCCGTTGAGGTAGCTGCCGGGCAGGCCGTGCGGTTCGCCCTCGTCGAGGTTGCCGCGCCAGCCGACGTGCCCGTTGGACAGCGCGAACACCGACTCGCTCTGGGCGAGCACGTCGAGATCGAGGGACGTCTCCCGCACCGCCCACGGCTCCACGCTGTACGACCGGTCGGTGATCACTGCTTGCCTCCCAGCTCGGCCAGATCCCGCACCACGATGCTCGCGCCGTGCGCGTACAGCGCGTCGGCCTGCCCCACGCGGTCCACGCCGACGACATGTCCGAAGCCGCCCGCGCGGCCCGCGTCCATGCCGGCCAGCGCGTCCTCGAAGACGGCCGCCCGGGACGGCTCGACGCCCAGGTCGTGGGCGGCGGCGAGGAAGGTGTCGGGGCGCGGCTTGCCCGGCAGATGGCGCTCGGCGGCGACGACGCCGTCGATCCGTACGTCGAAGAAGTGTTCGGCGCCGACGGAGCGCAGCACGTCCTTGCAGTTGGCGCTGGAGGAGACGATTGCCGTGCGCAGCCCCGCGGCGCGGACCGCCTCCAGATAGCGCAGGGTGCCCTCGTAGGCCTCCACACCGCCGGTGCGGATCCGCTCCAGCAACAGGACGTTCTTGCGGTTCCCGAGGCCGTGCACGGTAGGGGCGTCCGGCGGGTCCTCGGGGGTGCCCTCGGGCAGGTGGATGCCGCGCGAGTCGAGGAAGGCGCGGACGCCGTCGGCGCGAGGGCGGCCGTCGACGTACTCGTCGTAGTCGGCGACCGCGTCGAACGGCCGCCCCTGCTCCCCCGCGTAGTCCCGCAGGAACGCGTCGAACGTCTCCTTCCAGGCGGCGGCGTGTACGACGGCCGTCTTGGTGACGACCCCGTCGAGATCGAACAGACAGGCCTGGATGGTGTCGGGAAGACCGAGCTGAGTCATACCCAGCACTGTTCCCCATGGGGCACGGTCCAGTGAGTGGCACACGCCACACACCGCGCGAACTCCTGGTGACACACTCTGCAGTGTGCCGCTGACCTTCGACGACCTCCTCGACCGCGCCCGTGACCTCGTCCGGGACGACCGGCGTGCCGTGCTGGGCATCACGGGCAGCCCCGGGGCGGGCAAGACCACCCTCGCCGAGCATCTGGTGCGCGCCCTGAACGCCGACGGGCCGCCCTGGGTCGCACACGTGCCCATGGACGGCTTCCACCTCGCCGACGTCGAGCTGGACCGGCTGGGCCGCCGGGACCGCAAGGGCGCGCCGGACACCTTCGACGCGGCCGGGTACGCGGCGCTGCTGCGGCGGCTGCGCGAGGACACCGGCGAGGTGGTGTACGCGCCCGGGTTCGAGCGGGTGCTGGAGCAGCCGATCGCCGGCGCGATCCCGGTACCGCCCGCCGCCCGGCTGGTCGTGACCGAGGGCAACTACCTTCTGCTGACGGAGGGTTCGTGGGCGCGGGTGCGGCCGTGCCTGGACGAGGTGTGGTTCTGCGAGACGGACGAGGACCAGCGGATCCGGCGGCTGATCGCCCGGCACGAGGAGTTCGGCAAGGACCACGAGACGGCCGCGGCCTGGGTGCTGGGCACGGACCAGCGCAACGCCGAGCTGGTGGCGACGACGCGGGGGCGGGCGGACCTGGTGGTGCCGGCGGGCGCGCAGCCGGCACCGGTGCTGCCCGAGCGCTGACGAGGCTCAGCGGTGGAGCGTGAGGGACGGCTCCCCACGGCCGTCGCCCGCCACCGCGCCGATGACCGCCGTGAACGCCTCCGTGCGGGCGATGAGCCCGTCCGGGCCCTCCTCGAACACCGGCGCGAAGGGGCCGCCCGGCCCGTACCGCACGGCGAACACATGCAGCCCCTCCGGCGCGCTCGGTGCCGGTTCTGCCTCCAGCGCGCTGGAGGAGACCAGGTGGCGCCAGCCCTCGTCGGGGTTGCCGTAGCCGCGCGGGTCGGCGGCGAGCGCGAACGCGGCCTGTTCCTGGGTGAGTCCGGCGCGGGTGTCGAAGTGGTCGGGCCCGGCGTCCGCTGGGTGCGTGAGGCGCAGACCCCCCGCCGAGACGACCTCGCCCTCGGCGGTGCGGCGCACCCGGTCGCCGTCGTCGGCGGCGTACGGCAGCCCGGACAGCAGGTAGGGCGCCCCGTCGAGCCGCTCCACGGCGACCGCCACCCACAGGCTGGCGCCGTCGGTGACGTACAGCGAGCGGACATGGCGCAGGACGTGGTCGCGGCCGACGACGGGCTTGGTCACCAGTTTCGCCGCGAGCCCCTCGGCGCGGACGTCCGCGACCCGGACCTCGCCCATGGGGCGGCACAGCAGGAAGCCGTCCGCGACCGGCCCGAACCCGTGCTGACGGCGCACGGCCGCGGGCAGGTAGTAGGTGCCGCCCGCCTCGATGAGCGAGGGGGTCATCCGGCCGTCGAAGGCCACGGACACGTTGCCGGAGCGCAGTTGGTGGCGGGCGGGTGCACAGGACGGGGTGCGGTGCCAGCGGGTGGGGTCCTGGATCTGCCAGACCAGCATGAAGGCGAAGTGCCCGTCGATCCGGCCGTCCCGCTGGGCGGCATGCCTGCCCCAGCGGGTGTCACCCCGGTAGCGGCCGAGGTCGGAGCCGATGCGTGCGCCGAAGTACCGCAGTCCCAGGACGGCTTCAAAACCGGAGTGCTGTTCGCTGTACCGGGGGCCGCCGTTGTCGTAGCCGCCGGACGTCAGCCGGGCGTCGATGTACCGGGCGAGGGCGTCGCCGTCCTCGGCGAGGATCTCCTCTCCGCTGACCCGGTGGGCCTGGGCCAGGAAGGACAGGGAGATCGGGCCGTAGTTGTTGTCGTAGGCGCCGCCGTGCTCGGGGGGCAGGAGCGCGCCGCGGTCGCGTACGCGGTGGGCGCGGATCTCGTCGGCGTACAGGCCGAGCGCTCGCACCCGGACCGACTCGCCCTGATGGTCCGGGAGATGGCGGGCGAGCATCAGGCCGCCGGTGACGCAGCCGATGGCCTGGTTCCCGGCCTCCTGCGGGTTGAAGAAGGTGGCCTCGGTGAGCCACCGCCAGTAGCCGTACGCCAACTCCCCTAACAACCTGCGCTGTTCGTCGTCCAGCAGGCCGTCGGCGGCATCGAGGACGTTGACCGCCTGGAGCAGCGCCCAGACGGTGCTGGGCCAGTCGCCGATGGGGTGGACGCCTGCTTGGAGCACGTAACGGGCGTACGGCAGACCCGAGTCGGTGGCCTTGAGGTTCGGGTAGCCGGGGTTGTCCTCGGTGTACACGCGCTCGCGCAGATGGAAGGCGAGGCTGCGGCGGACGGCCTCCGGCAGCCGGGGGTCCTTGCCGCGTTGCCAGGCGAGGGCGAGCAGCGAGGTGATGCCGAGGGAGGTGTCGCCGATGTCGTCGTGGACGTCGGGGTGTTCGAGGTTGCCCTCGGGGGTCATCCGGGCGAGGGCCTGCTCGGTGACGTGGGCGAGGACGGCGTCGTACGCGTCCGCGGTGTCCGGCAGGTCGTGCAGCGGGCCGCGCTGGTAGGGCAGATGCACGCTGTTCAGCCCTTCATTCCGGTGGTGGCCAGGCCTTCCACCAGTCTCTTCTGGAAGACGAGGAAGCAGATGAGCGTCGGGGCGAGCGCGAGTGTCGACATGGCGAACATCGCGCCGTAGGAGGAGCCGCTGGTCTTGTCCAGGAAGAGGGTGAGGCCGAGGGGGACGGTGAAGCGGGCGTTCTGCTGGAGGTAGACGAGCTGGCTGAGGAAGTCGTCGTAGGTCCAGATGAAGGTGAAGATCGTGGTGGTGACCAGGGCCGGCCGCATCAGCGGCAGGATGATCCGCCAGTAGATCTGGAGCGGGTTGGCGCCGTCCATCATCGCGGCCTGGTCCAGCTCGCGCGGGATGGAGCGGATGAACTGCACCATCAGGAAGATGAAGAAGGCGTCCGTGGCGAGGAACTTCGGCACGATCAGCGGCAGGAAGGTGTTGATCCAGGTCAGGTTGTCGAAGATCGTGTACTGCGGGATCAGCGTGGCCTGCATGGGCAGCATGAGCGTGCCCAGCATCAGGCCGAACCAGATCTTCTTTCCCCGGAACTCGAAGCGTGCGAAGGCGTAGGCGGCCAGCGAGCAGGAGATGACATTTCCGGTCACCGCGCCGATCGTGACGATCAGTGAGTTGGTGATGTAGAGCGAGAAGGAGTTTCCGGAGCCGCTCCAGCCCTCGGAGTAGTTCTGCGGGTGCAGCCGGCCCGGGATCAGTCCGGGGTGCGTGAAGATCTGGGTGTCGGGCTTGAGGGAACTGCTGAGCATCCACAGCAGCGGGTAGAGCATGACGAGCGCGACCCCGATGAGCAGGGTGTGCAGGAGGACGCGGCGGGGGCCGGTGAGCGAGCGGAGCTTCTGCACCGGCGACGCGTTCGGGGCGATGGCGGACATGTTCGGCTGGCTCCTCGCTCAGTCGTCGTAGTGGACCCAGTAGCGGCCGGCGACGAAGTTGACCGCCGTGAAGCCCGCGATGACCAGGAACAGCACCCAGGCCAGCGCCGATGCGTAGCCCATCTGCAGGTCTGCGAAGCCCTTCTTGTACAGGTAGAGGGAGTACAGCATGGTCGAGTCGAGCGGTCCGCCGGTGCCGTTGCTGATGACGAAGGCGGGCGTGAAGGTCTTGAACGCGTCGATGATCTGCAGGACGACGTTGAAGAAGACGATCGGGGTGAGCAACGGCAGGGTGATCCTGAAGAAGCGGGTGACGGGTCCGGCGCCGTCGATGGCGGCCGCCTCGTACACGTCCTTCGGCAGTTGCTTCAGACCGGCCAGGAAGATGACCATCGGGGTGCCGAACTGCCAGACGGCCAGCAGCACCAGCGTGTAGAGCGCGGTGTCGGGGCTGGAGATCCAGTCCTGGCCCTTGATGCCGAACCAGCCCAGGAAGTGGTTGAACAGGCCGTCGCCGCCGAAGACCTGCCGCCACACGATGGCCACGGCGACCGCGCCGCCGAGCAGGGAGGGCAGGTAGAAGGCGGCCCGGTACAGGCCGATGCCCTTCAGCGGGCGGTTGAGCAGCATGGCCACGCCGAGCGCGAACGCCAGCTTCAGCGGCACGGAGACGACGACGTACAGGAGCGTGGCGTGCACCGAGTCCCAGAAGACCGGGTCGTCGGTGAACATCTTCCGGTAGTTGCCGACGCCGATCCACTGCGGGGCAGACAGCAGGTCGAACCTGGTGAAGGACAGGTACAGCGAGTCCAGCATCGGGTAGATCGTCAGGCCGAACAGGCCCACGAACCAAGGGGCCAGGAAAAGGTACGGCCACCAGCCCCCGCCCCGACGATGGGCGAGGCGGCGCCGCATCCGGTCGCTCTCCCGCTGGTCGGACGGGGCCGCCGGAGCCGACGGCTCCTCGGCGACCGCGCCGGTCTGCGCGGTGGTCATACTCATCTCCCTGGCCCTCTCCCGGTGTTCGGTGGTGCGGCGCGGCTAGGCGGCCTTGGTGAAGTGCCGGCGCGGGGAACCGCGCGACCAGCCCCCACCGGCCCGCGGGTTCATCACCGTGCTTCCAGCGGAGCGCTCAGGCGCTCAGGATTCCTGCCGCCTGGTCGAAGAACTTGCCCAGCTGCGCCTTGATCGTCGTCTTGCCGAAGGCGATGGCGAGATTCGACTGGAACAGCAGGTCCCAGATCTGAGTGGCGGCCGCGGGCGGGGGCGGCGGGGCGGGCAGCGCGCCGGTGGCCTTGGCGACCCGCTTGGAGATGTAGTCGGCGTTCGCCATGTCCCGCTTGTCGGTGTCGTCCAGGCCCGCGCTGATGAGGCCGCGCGCCTTGTCCGTCGGTGGGATGCCGCGCAGCAACTGCATGTCCTTGATGGCCGTGGCGTCCTGGGCGAAGAACGACATGATCTTCACGGAGTCGGCGACGCGCTTGCTGGACTTGGTGGCGCTCAGCAGCACACCGCCGTTGAGGAAGTTGCCCTCCCGGGCGCCGGACCAGTCGCCCTGCGGAGTGGGCAGGAAGTCCAGGGTGGCGCTGGTGATCGAGCCGCCCGCGCCGTAGACACCGATGTCGAAGGTGAAGAGGGTCTTGCCGATGACCACGCCGTTCTTGGTGAGGTCGTTGTGCGCCGCGGAGGTGACCGCGGCCGCCGGGGAGGCGTTGATCCTGCGCATCTCGGCCCAGTACTCCCACCACGCCTGGAGGGTGTCCGAGGTGAAGCCG
This sequence comes from Streptomyces sp. NPDC031426, assembly GCF_055581585.1. Taxonomy (NCBI): domain Bacteria; kingdom Bacillati; phylum Actinomycetota; class Actinomycetes; order Kitasatosporales; family Streptomycetaceae; genus Streptomyces; species Streptomyces sp. NPDC031426. The sequence continues at coordinate 245,002 of NZ_JBVIJE010000002.1, read as the reverse complement.
AGCTTCTTTCCGTCGTCCGAGAACAGGTTCTGGCCGTGCTCGCGGGCGAAGATCTCGAAGGCGTTGAGGGTGCCGCCGCCACCGTCGTCGACGCCGAAGAGCTTGCCGCCGCTCTTCTTGTTGACGTCGACGGCGATCTTCTTCAGGTCGGCCCAGCTCCACTCGGCGTCCGGGAACCTCAGGCCCAGCTTCTCCAGCCCGCTGCGGTTGACGGTGAGCTGGTTGGTGCCGATACCGGACGGTACGCCGTACAGCTTGCCGTCCACCGTGCCGGCGGCGAGCAGCGTCTTGGAGAAGCCGGTGAGATCCAGGGACTTGCCGACGTAGTCGTCGAGCGGGGCGAGGACTCCCTTGCGGGCGTACTGGGCGACCAGCGCGGTGTCCATCTGCAGCAGGTCGGGGGTGCTGCCGCCGGCGATCTGGGTGTTGAACTTGTTGAAGTAGCCGTCGTATCCGGAGTAGGTCTCCTGGATCCTGATCTTCGGGTTCTTCTGCTGGAAGTAGGCCAGCGCCTTCTTGTAGGCCGCGTGCCGCTCGTCGCTGCCCCACCAGGTCATGGTCAGCCTGCTGCTGGTGGTGCCGGCTCCGGTGCCGCCCGCGCAGGCCGTGAGCGCGGGCCCGAGAGCGCCTGCGACGGCGAGCCCGCTCGCGGTGCGGAAGAGGGTTCTGCGCGAGATCTGGTGACCCACCGGGTCCTCCCTGAAGGTGCGTGTCGGATGTCCGGCCGGTCGCCGCGGCACGGGGGTGCGGGTGCGCGGTCGCTGCGGCACGGGTGCGGTACTGGCGAACGAGCGCCTCCCGGGGGCGGCCTCGCCCGGCCGCGCCGCCTGAGTTGCGGGTGGGATCCCCGGCCGCCTGCGGGCCGGTGACGCACGAGCACGCCCTCGTGCGCCGCGCCGTACGTCGCGTACGGCCCGGATGCCACCCCAAGCCGGTGTCCCGACCGGCTTAGAAAGCGCTTGTCCGGACATTGGCAGAACGAGCCGGAGGCCGTCAATCCTTCCTTCGCGCGGCCTCGGTCACGGTTCGGACACCGCGGGCGACCGCGAGCCGGGCCGCGCCCACGACGGTGCCCAGGTCACCGACGGTGCTGCTGACCACCTCGGTGGGCCAGCTCAGCCGCGCCAGTTCGGTGCGCACCCCGGGCAGCAGCTGCGGGTCGGCGCCGGTGCTGCCGCCGAGCACGATCAGACCGGGGTCGAGCACGGCGGCCACGGCGGCGGCGAGCCGGCCCACGTCGGCGGCATGGCGGGCGACGACGGTGCGGGCCGGGGCGCACCCCTGGCCCGCGAGCCTGAACAGCCGCGCGGTGGTGGACGGGCAGGGGCCGTCCACGGCCCGCCAGGCCTCGGCGGCACGCCGCAGCAGCGAACGGGCGCCGATGTACTCCTCCAGCGCCTCCAGGCGTGGCTCGCGGCCGTCGTCCCAGGGGTAGGGCAGCCGGGCCAGCTCACCGGCGGCGCCGTTCGCCCCGCGCAGCACCCGGCCGTCGACGACGATGCCGAGGCCGACGCCCACGCCGACGCGGAGATAGCCGAAGGTGCCGCGGCCCCGGGCGGCGCCCTGGTGCAGTTCGGCGAGGGCGGCGCAGTTGACGTTGTTCTCCAGGTGGACGGGGACTCCCGGGGGCAGTGCGACGGCCATGGAGTCGAAGACCGGGCCCGCCTTGTCGGTCGCCGGACGCATCCCGCCGCCCTCCGCCGCCCGTGCGGTGACATCGCCGACGGCGACGACGACGGTGCGCAGCGGGACGCCGGCGGGCAGCGCACCGAGCGCCTCGCGTACGGCGTCGGCGGCGTCGGCCCGGGAGCCGGTGGCCTCGGCCAGCAGGCTCCCGTCCAGGGCGCAGCCCCGTACCCGGGTGCGGTCGGGGCCCAGGTCGACGGCGAGCACGGCGCCGGCGTCCGGGCCGAGCCGGTAGACGGCGGCCGTGCGGCCGGTGCCGCTGGAGGCGGTGCCGGAGAGGGCGGCGAGCCGGGCGCTTTCCAGTTCGGCGACGGCGGAGGACACCGTCGGCTTGGACAGCCCGGCGAGGCTCGCCAGTTGCGGCCGGGTGGCGCTGCCCGCCCGGGCGAGCACGGCGAAAACCGCGCTCGCGCTCTCGGACAGCCGGGACGCCGTCACCACGTCGTGTTCCACGGTTCTCCCACAGGTCAAGGACCGCTGTCGGCAGGGCACCCCGGACAACGGCGCTGGGAATGCCCGGCGTCACGCGGGGCGGCCCCGGTGGTGCCAAGGGCCCTGAGCGCGACGCCTCTTGACGCACTGTACTTGGTTAGTTAACTTCCTAACGAACTTCACGGTACTCGCCTGCCGTACTCCGCCCGAGGCCCGTCCCGGGGCTTCCCGACCGCTCCAACCACCCTTCACCCAGGCACGGTTCGCCCACCGTCGTAAGCAGCGCACCGACGAAAGAGGTTGCGTGCAGGACTCCACGCCCGTCCTGGTCGGCATCGACGTGGGCGGCACCAAGACGCATCTGCGGGCCGTGGCCGGGGACGCTCAAGTCGCCGACCTCGTCCGCGCGAGCGGGGGCTGGCGGCCGCACGACGCCGCGGCCGCCGCGTCCTGGCTGGCCGGGCTGGTCACCGACGGGCTGCCGTCCGGGGTCCGCCCGTCGGCGCTGGCCGTGGGCGGCCACGCCTGTGAGACCCCGCGCCAGTGCGCGCTGCTGCGCACCGCCCTGCGTGCGTACGTCGACGTGCCCGCACAGGTCGTGGGTGACGCCGAACTACTCGTCCCCGCCGCCGGGTTGGACAAGGGCGTCGGCGTGGTCGCCGGCACCGGCTCGGTGGCGGTGGGCCGGCGCGCCGACGGCACCCCCGTGCAGGTCGGCGGCTGGGGCGCGGCCCTCGGCGACGAGGGCGGCGCGGCCGGGCTGGTCCGGGAGGCGGCCCGCGCCTGCTGGGCCGCGCACGACCGCGGCGAGGCACCCGACGCGCTGGCGGCGGCGCTCCTGGAGGCGTTCGGCGTGCCCGAAGTGCCCGCTCTGGGAGCGGCCTTGGAGCGCGCCACGGATCCCTCCGCCGAGTGGGGACGGCACGCACCGGCCGTCTTCGCCGCCGCCGAGGCCGGCTCGGCGCTCGCCCACGCGGTGATCGCCGCCGGGGGCCGGTCACTGGCCGCCCTCGTGGCGCTGCTGGTCCGGCGAGGTGTGCCGGCGGACGACGTGGTGATCGCGGGCGGCATGGTTCTGGCCCAGCCGCTGCTCTACGACGCGTTCACCGCCGCTCTCGCCGAGTCCCTGCCGTCCGCCCGGCCGCGGCCGCTGCGGGTGCCGCCGGTCGACGGGGCGGTGGCGCCGGCACGTTCGCTCCTGTGAGGCCAGGACAGGGTCTGGGCGTTTCTGTGCGGCGTACGCCCCGCGTTCACCCGCCGCTCTCGCCGAGTCCCTGCCGTCCGCCCGGCCGCGGCCGCTGCGGGTGCCGCCGGTCGACGGGGCGGTGGCGCCGGCACGTTCGCTCCTGTGAGGCCAGGACAGGGTCTGGGCGTTTCTGTGCGGCGTACGCCCCGCGTTCACCCGCCGACCATGCGCAGACCACCGGGGCCTCCCCGGCGGGTCACACCACAGCCCTAGATATTCAGCAGTTCGACTTCTTCCCCCTTCTTCTCCACGGGATCGCACAAGTCGGCACATCCCGACGGGCGCCCCGCGGACGACTCCTGAGAGGCACAGGCATGCCGTCACCTGCCGGGCACCCCTCCTCCGTGCCGAACCGGCGCGGGTTCCTCAAGACGTCGCTGGCCGCGTCGGCGGGCGTGCTCGCCGCCCCGGCCGTCGCCCCCTGGCTGCCGGCGGCCGACGCGAAGGCCGCCACCGCCCCGGCCGCGTTCGTGGACGACTACAAGACGAACGTCGTCGCCAACCTCACGCCCGAGACCAACGCGGTGGTCCGGATCCTCGGCGGCTTCACCCAGGTGTGGAAGACCGGTTCCGCCTGGAACAGCGGCGCCCCGCTGCGCCCCGAGGTGCTGCGCGCCGACCTGGACTACTGCGCCCGCGTCACGCAGACGCGCACCGACGCACAGGCGAAGGAGGCGTTCGTCTACGACCGCCAGCACCAGAGTTACGCAGTGATCGCCGGCCTCGGCCCGCTCGCCGGCCTCTACACGGCGGGCGCGAAGGCGGTCACATCGATCACGAGCGCGCCCGACGGCACACCCGCGACCACCGTCAGCGACGCCGTACCGGCCGACGCCCCGGCCGGCTCGGCCCTCGGTGCCGGCGCCCACGACTCGGCCCTCGGCAAGGTCGCCGAACTGGTCGACACCGTGCGCGGACCCTACGCCTCCGGCAACCCCGCCAAGTACGCCTACCAGTACCCGCGTCCGTGGCGCCTGACCGAGGACAGCGAGGTCGTCGACACGGGGAGGACGGACGCGTTCGGCTTCCCCGTGTACGACTCACCGGTGGTGGTCGCCCCGCAGCTGCTGCGCCAGCGCGGCACCTCCCCGGCCGACGACGGCGGCTTCCCGAGCGGCCACACCAACGCCTTCCACCTGGCCGCGCTGGCCTACGCCTACGCCGTACCCGAGCGCTTCCAGGAGCTGGTGACCCGCGCGTTCGAGCTGAGCCACACCCGGATCGTGGCGGGCATGCACCACCCGGTCGACGTCATCGGCGGCCGGATCATGGCCACCGCGCTCGCCGCGGCCACCCTGGCCGACCCGGCCAACGCGGGTCTGAAGGCCGCCGCCCGTGCCCAGGCCCTCGCCTGGTTCACCGCGCAGACCGGTGCCACCGCCGACACGCTGTACGCCTACGCCCACACCGGCACCGACCCGTACGCCGACCGGGACGCGGGCGCCCGCACGGTCGGGCCCCGGCTGACGTACGTCCTCACCCGGCAGGGCCGCGATCTGCCGCTGACCGTGCCGAAGGGCGCGGAGGTGCTGCTGGAGACCCGCCTGCCGTACCTGACGGCCGATCAGCGCCGCGAGGTGCTGCGCACCACCGGCCTGCCCTCCGGGTACGTCCTCCTCGACGGCTTCGAGCAGTGGGGCCGGCTCAACCTGTTCGCCGCGGCGGACGGTTACGGCGCCTTCGACGCGGATGTCTCGGTCACGCTGGACGCGGCGGCGGGCGGCTTCTCGGCCGCCGACACCTGGCGCAACGACATCGACGGGCGCGGTGGCCTGACCAAGCGCGGCACCGGCTCGCTGACGCTGACCGGCCGCAACCGCTACACGGGCGGGACGGTGCTGGCCGAGGGCACGCTGGTCGCCGGTTCCGAGGACGCCCTCGGCCACGGCGACGCGCGGGTCGCGGGCGGCACCCTGCGGGTGGCCGGACGGCTGCGGGTGCGCGGCGCCTACGCGCAGGACGCGGGCACGCTGCAGGTCACCCTGCGGGCCGGCCGCAAGGCGCCGCTGACGGTGCACCACCTGGCCGTGCTGGGCGGCTCGGCGGTGCTGTCGCTGCGGCTGGACACCGAGCGGCCGCCGGCCGAGGGCAGCGCCCTGCCGGTCGTCGACGTGCCCCGGCTGCGCGGCCGGTTCATCCGGATCGAGGTGAACTCCGACCGGCTGCGGGCCGTACCCGTGTACACGGCAGAAGGTCTGTCGGTACGACTCGTGAAGCGGTGACGCCTGCGGCGGCGGGAGCGGTGCGACAGTAGGGCCATGATCCGGCCCACGACCGTTCCCGCCGCGCCCCGGCCGGTGCCACCTCGGGGCGGATGATGGCGCGCGAACAGCACTTGCTCCTCACCCGTGCGGCTGCCGTGGAGGGCCCGCGCCGGCCGCCCGCCGCCCGCCTCCGCGCCCGGCTGCGCCGCCACCGGCGCTGGCTGGTGCCGCTGCTGGCCGCGCTGTTGCTAGCCCAGATGGCCGCGGCGATGGTCACCACGGCCGTCCAGCAGACCCCGACCATCGACGAGCCGGTGTACGTCGCGACCGCCACCGACTATCTGCACGAGCACCGGATCCGCTACAACCCCGAGCATCCGCCGCTCGGCAAGCTGCTGATCGCGACGGGTGTGGCGGCGGCGGACCCGCACTACGACCCGTCGTACACCGGCACCCAGGGCGATGTGGGCCGGCATCTGCTCTACGCGTCGGGCAACGACCCCTGGCGTGTGATGCTGTGGGCGCGGCTTCCGGTGATCGTGCTGACGCTGCTGTTCGGCCTGGTCGCCTTCGCGTTCGCCCGCGACCTGACGGGCGCGGCGGGCGGCCTGGTGGCACTCGCCCTGTACACCTTCTCGCCCGATCTGATCGCCCACGGCTCGCTGGCCACGCTGGACGTGCCGATGGCCGGGTTCGTGCTGACGTCGGCCTGGCTGGTGTGGCGGGCACGGCGCCGGCCCCGGCCGTACCTGCCGCTCGCCGGGGCGGCTCTCGGCGCGGCTGTGGCGACCAAGATGAGCGCGTTGCCGGCGGTTCCGGTGCTGATGGCGCTGGCCGCGGCGGCCGTCCTGACGGCGCGCGGGGGACCGGGGCTGCCGCCGGGGGATCGGCCGGACGCGAGCCCGTACGCGGACCCGCGCCTGGCAGGGGGTGCACACGCAAGGGGCACACGGCACACGGACATCGGCCCGGAACGGGACATGCACCCGACCGGCGCGCGCCGTGACACGAGCCTCCGCCGGGAGCGGGAGGCCCCGGGAACCGGCGGGCCGGACACGGGCGACGGCCGAAATCGGCGGACACCGCACACCGACGGCCCGGGTACGAGCGACGACGGTCGGGAACGGGCCGCCCTTCCGACCGGCGGGCCGCCGACGCGCACGGGCCGGGCCCGGCGGGTCCTGTCCGCCCTCACGACCCGGGCCGATTCTCACCGGCGTACGGCCCGCTCCGCCCTCGCGGGCCCCGCGGGCGCTCGCCCGCACGAGGCACTGTCGCTGCCCACGCCTTCCGGCGCGGCCGGTACGCCCCTGCGCACGGCTCTGCCCGTCCTCGCGGGTGCCCCCGGCGGCCGGCGCCGGAAAGCGCTGTCGGCGCTGGGCGGTGCGGTCGTCGTGGCTGGGGTGGCGCTCGCCGTCGTCTGGGCCGCGTATCTGGCCGTGGATCCCGGCCTGCGGTTCTCCCCCGCGGAACCGGTCCCGGCCCTGCACGGGCTGCGCGGCCGGCTGGTGGACCTGCTACCGGTGCCCGGTGCCTACCGGGCGGGCATGCGGGTGCAGTTCGGGCTGGAGGACCAGCCGTGGCAGGGCTATCTGTTCGGGCACCTGTACACCGGCTCGCTCTGGTACTACCTGCCGGCCGCCCTGCTGGTGAAGACGCCGCTCGGGCTGCTGGCGCTGGGCGCGGCGGGTGCGGTGGCGGTCGTGGCGGTGCGGCGGCTTCGGCCCGCGGCGCCGTACGTGCTGCTGCCGCCCGGGGTGCTGCTCGCGGCGGCCATGACGGGGTCGCGGGACTTCGGCACGCGGTACGCGCTGTTCGTGCCGATGTTGCTCGCGGTGGCGGCGGCCTGTGTGCCCCGGCCCGGCCGGCGGTGGACGGCCGCCGTGACGGCGCTGCTGGTGCTGTGCACGGCCGTGAGCTCGCTGCGGACGTTCCCGTACTACCTGCCGTACTCCAACGAGGCCTTCGGCGGCCCCGCCCACACCCACCGGCTGCTGCACGACTCCAACGTGGACTGGGGACAGGACCTGGGCCGGCTCGCCGACCGGCTCCGTGAGCGGTATCCGGGCGAGCGGGTGTGGCTGGTGTACAAGGGCAGCGGGGTGCCGTCGTACTACGGCATCCACGCCGCCGATCCGCGCGGCGTGCCGCCGCAGCGGGTGCACGGTCTGCTGGTGGTCTCGGACTCCGCGCTCGCCAAGGCGCGCGGGCGGCTCGCCGAGCTGGTCGGCAGTAGCCGGCCCGCCGGTGACGTGGGCGATTCCATCAGCCTCTTCCGGCGCTGAAACCTCCTGCTCAACCCCCTGTTCCTGACGGTGGGTGAGCTATGTTGAGTGCTTGTGGCAGACAAAGGAGGCGGACCGGTGCCCTCGCCGCAGCAGGCACGCGCACAGGCATCAGCGATCACGTCCGGCAAGACCGTGCCCGCGGCCGAGGCCGCCCCGACCTCGCGGCTCAGGGAACTCTTCGACGGCCCCCGTCTGTCGCCGGGGCAGCGGCGCATCGCCCAGTACCTGATCGAGCACATCACCGAGGCCGCGTTCCTGTCCATCACCGAGCTGGCCGACCGGGTCGGGGTCAGCCAGCCGTCGGTCACCCGCTTCGCCGGCGCCGTCGGCTTCAGCGGCTACCCCGCCCTGCGCGAGAGGCTGCAGGCGATCGCGCTGAGCACGCTGGCCGGCGGGCCGGCCGAGGAGAACCGGGCCAACGAGCTGCAGGCGGCCGTCGACGCCGAGATCGAGAACCTGGAGAACCTGCGGCGCGACTTCGCCGACCCCGACCAGATCATCCGGGTCGGCCGCGAGCTGTCCCGCTCCACCCCGCTGACGGTGCTGGGCCTGCGCATCTCGGAGTCGCTCGCCGAGTACTTCGGATACGCCGCCCGCCGCATCCACCCCGACGTGCGGCTGGTCACCCGGGGCGGCAGCGTGGCCTACGACGCGCTGCTGCAGTGCCGCGAGGCGGGCGGCACCTGGGTGCTGGCCTTCGCCATGCCGAGGCACTCCCAGGAGACGCTGCAGGCCGTCCGGGTGGCCCGCGGCGCGGGTCTGAAGGTCGCCCTGGTGACCGACCTGGCGCTCGGTCCGGTGGCCGACGAGGCCGACGTCACCTTCGCCACCGGCACCGGCTCCCGGCTGGTCTTCGACTCCTACGCCGCGCCGGGCGTGATGGCCGCCGCGCTGCTGCAGGCCATGACCGACGCCGATCCGGAGCGCACCCAGGCCCGGCTGGAGAAGTACGAGCAGCTCTCCGACCAGCACCAGTTCTTCATGAAGGACTGAATCCGGCGCATTCGTGCGGCCGCGACGCAGGATGCGGTGAAGATTCTGCGGTCTCCCCTGCCATGGACGGGGATCATCCACGACAAATCACGCATGAATGTTTTCATACGTCTTGCAAACCGGACGGCATATATAAATACTGCTCACGGATCGCGCCCGGCCCACTCCGGGCACGTTCCGCACTGCGGACTCACCGCTCGCACCACCGCCCCGAGAAAGCCGACGACCGCCCATGCGTATGCCCAGTCACCACGCAGCGCCGGTTTCCGACGCCCGGGGCCCCGCACGGACACCCCCAGCCGCCGTCCCCTACCCACGTCGGCGCCCGGGGTGTACCGGGGCGCGCCGTCTGCGCGACGCGCCCGTGGCGGCCCCGGCCATCCCCTAGGCCGGGGCCGCCCCGCACCCGTCGGACCACCCTCACGACGCCGCACACCGGAAGCGATGACCATGCCCCTGACCAGCACCCGTATCAGCCCCGACTGGCCCTGCCAGGTCAAGACGCCGGGCTCGTACGACTGGGAGCGCTCGGCGGCCAAGTGGCTGCGTGAGCTGATCCCCGCGCGCTACGCCAGCTATCCGGCCCTCATCCGCCACCCCGTCCTGCTCGCCCGGCACGCCCAGCTGCAGGTCCAGCAGGAGATCCGGGTGGCCCGGACGGCACTGCAGACCGCACGGGCCGAGCTGCCGATGCTCGGCCTGCCCGAGTCGGTCATCGAGCACACGATCAAGCTGTACGCCGCCGAGGTCCTGCAGCTGCAGCACATAGCGCGCAGCGTCCGCGCGGTCAGCGAGGCCCTGGCCGGACGCGGCACGGGCCGCTGATCCACAGACCTCCACCGGCTCCGTCGGCCGACGGCGCACCACCGTTTCCCCTCGTGCGGGGATCACACGGACGACTCGCGGGTGCCCTCGGGCGATCGTACGAAGCTCGTGTGAAGCTCGTATGAATCCCGACCCGCCAGAAGAGTGATCGAGCGGGCCCCGATATGCCATGCTCGTCGCGTGACGAGCGAGCCCGTTCACCCGGCGAATCCCGTCGGCGGCGATCCGGCCGCACTGGCCAGGGTCGTGGCCCGGCAGCGCGCGGAGATGGAACGGCTGCGGGACCTGGCCGCCACCTCGGCGGTCCAGGAGAGGGCCAAAGGCGTGCTCATGGCCGTCACCGGATGTTCCCCGGCGGCCGCGCACGAGGAGCTGCTGCGGCGCGCCGCGGACGGCAACCGCACGCTCCTGGAACAGTGCTGGCTCACCCTGGGCGCCCTGCCGCCGCCGAAGGAGCGGCCGGACGGCACGTCACCCGCCGAACCGCAGGCCGCCGACTCCTGGGGCGCGCCAACCGGCGCGGTGGACCTCGCCAAGACACTCGGGCGCATCGGCCGGGACCTGGTCCGGGTCGGCACGCCGCACGAGCTGGCCTGGTGCCTGCTGGGCCACATCGCGCCCGAGACGGACGCCGACGCCGTGATGCTGTACACGCGGATGCCCGAGGGCGGTCTCGAACTGATCGGGCACGCCGGTCTCGACACGACCTTCGCCGCGCAGTGGCGGTACGTCCCCCCGGCGACCGGAACGGTCCCGCTCGACGCCCTGCGGTCCGGCGAGCCGCGATGGCTGGAGGACCTCTCCGGGGACCGCGACCGGTGTCCGATCATCGGGGAGTCGCCGGAGCGCTGGCCCAGCCGCGCCTGGCTGCCCATGCCGGCCGGGGACTCCGCGCATGTCGTCCTCGGCGTGTGGCGCAGCCGCGGCGGGACGTTCGAACCGCGCGAGCGGCGGCTGCTGCAGGCCGTGACCCGGCTGTGCGCGGGTCGGCTGCGCGCCTTCGACACCCCGCGGGAACGCACCGGCGGCGCCGTCGCCCAGACCGTGCAGGCGGTGTTCGACGCGCTGCCGGGCGCGGCGATCCTGCTGACGCCGCTGCGCGCCGCCTCCGGCGAGGTGGCGGACTACCGCATCGAGGCCGCCACCTCCGGGGCGGTCGACGTGCTGGGCCGCTCCGGCCGGGAGATGGTCGGCAGACAGGTCCTGGAGAGCTATCCGGCCGTCGCGGGCGAGCCGCTGTGGCAGGGCTGTCTCCAGGCGCTGGAGGCCGGGGTGCCGTTCGAGAGCGAGTCGTTCGTCCATCAGGAGGTGGTCGGCGAGGTGCCCGTGGTCGCCACCTACTCGGTGCGGGCCGCTCCGCTGGGCGAGGGGCTGCTGGTCACCTGGGTGCGGCACGACCCCGCCGAGCTGCAGGAGCAGCGGCTGGCCGATGTGCAGCGGCTCGGCAACCTCGGCTGGGCCAACTGGAACCTGATCACCGGGGAGATCTCCTGGTCCGAGCAGACGTACGCCGTCCTCGGCCGCCCCCAGGCCGAGCGGCCGCTCGCTCTGGAACGGCTCCCTGACCTCGCCCTGCCGGACGACGCGGGGCCGCTCACCCACGCGATCGCCGAACTCGTCCGCCACGCCCGGCGGTTCGACATGCCGTTCCGCATGGACACGCCCGAGGGGGTCCGGCATCTGCGGCTGGTCGCGGAGGCCGTCAGGGCGCCGGACGGCACCACCGTCGAGGTGCACGGCTTCGTCCAGGACCTCACCAGGCAGCGCAGCGCGGAACTGGCGCTCGTGGAGAGCGAGCGGGCGATGCTGCTGCAGCGCGGGATCCTGCAGGCCGAGCGGGCCCTGGCCGCCCGGCTGCAGCACGCCCTGCTGCCGTTGCCGAGCAAGCCGGTGCGGCTGGCCGGGCTGCGCATCGAGGTCGCGTATCTGCCCGCCCAGTCCGGAATCCATGTGGGCGGCGACTGGTTCAGTGCCATCGAACTGCCCGACGACAACGTGCTGTTCGTGGTCGGTGACGTCGCGGGCCACGGCGTCGACGCCGTGGCCACGATGGCCCAGCTCAGGTTCAGCGCGAAGGGCATGGTCACCACTGGTTCCTCGCTGACCGGGGTGCTGCTGCGGCTCAACTACCTGCTGCTGCACTCCCGCGACACCCAGACCACCGCCACCATGGTGCTCGCCCGCTACGACCCCCGCCGGCACGAGCTCGCCTGGGCGCAGGCCGGGCATCTGCCGCCGCTGCTCTCGCGCCGGGGCGAGGTGCGCTATCTCGACCGGCCCGGCGGCATGCTGCTCGGCGCGAGCGCGGCCCCCGTCTTCGAGGCGGCGGAACTCGGCCTGGAGCCCGGGGACCGGCTGCTGCTGTACACCGACGGCCTGGTCGAGCGCCCCGGCGAGAGCCTCGAAGCGGGCCTGGACCGGCTGGCCGAAGCGGTGCGCGACCAGGGCTGCGGCGCGTCCGGATCCCTGGACGCGTTGCTCGCCACGATGCTCGCGGAGGAGGGGCGGGACGATGTGTGCGTGCTGGACATCAGGATGCCGCTGGAGGACCTGACGGACGGGACGGACGCGCCGGGCACGGACGACTAGGGCCGGGCGGCGCCGGGACCCGTGACGCCGCCGGGGGCGGGGCCGGGATCAGTCGTCGTTCCGGTGCCGCCAGTACCAGAGCACCCCGACGACGAGGGCCAGCAGGAAGACGGCGGGCACGAGCAGGCCCGGAATGCGGGAGCCGGTCATCGGGCTGGCTTTCGGTCGTGGTGCGGCGGTACGCGCGGCCGTCGGCCGCGGGCTGCCTATGATGGCGCCGGGTCACCGCCGGGGCAATGCCTTCTTCGGAGTGTCTCCCGGTGTTCGAATCCGCTCACTCCACGGGGTGACCGGCCTTGATGCCGACCGCGTCGGACAGGCGCAGCAGCGGCCCGCCGGGTCCCTCGCCCCACTGCACCGGATCCAGGACGAAGCCGACGTGGTCGCCTCCGTCGGTGCGGTGGAGGATGGTGCCGACGAACCAGGCCGCCGTGTTCCGCAGCACCATCGCGCCGCCGTACCCTTCCGTCCACTCCAGGTGCGCGAACTTGTCGACCTTGTCGCCGGTCTCGCCGCCGAGGAGTTCCGCGAGGTCCCGCTGGTCCCGGGTGAGCAGGTGGACGCCGAGGTGCTGGGCGGCCCGGGCGACACGGTAGGTGTGGTTGGCCTTGGACAGCCAGACGGTGAACCGGGGCGGCCGGATGGAGCACTGCGAGGCGAAGCCGACCAGACACCCGGCCCGCTCACCGTCGGCCACGGCCGTGACCACGCACATGTCGGGGTCCAGCCGTGCGAAGAAGCCGGCCATGGAGCCGTGCAGGGGGCCGTTCAGGGAGTCGTCCGTGGCGCTCTTCATGGGGCCGTCCGTGGCGCCGTTCATGCCCTCCGGGGCCGCCGCACCGTCCACGTCCCGCGTGCTCCGCGTCCCGTCCACGTCCGTCATGGCACCGCGCTCCCGTCCGCCGCTACGGCCCGGCCTCGGCGTACGCAGGAAGGCCCGGAGGCCGCCCGCGCCACTTCCCCGGGGTTCCCTGCGCCCCTCTCATGAATCGTCGCCCAGGCTGGTCCGCGACTCCAGCGCGCGGCGCGTGTCGTCGCCGTAGACACCGGTCTCGTCGCCGCTGATGCCGTACCAGAGCTGGAACCGGGCCACGGCCGCGGTCAGGTCGGCGTCGTAGGTGCCGCTGGTGGAGCCGTCGCGGTAGACGTCCGGGATGCGGAGCAGCCGTTCCTGCAGTTCGGTGACCCCGGGGCCGGTGTCGCCCGGGCGGAGGGTGCCGGGGCCGTCGGGGTCGGTGGCGGCGGTGGGCGCGGGGGATGCGGTCAGGGTCGGTGCCGGTGACGTGGCGGACGGTGCGGTCGTCGCCGGCCGATGCGGGGGTGCGGTCGCCGCGGCCTGCTGGCGGCCGGTGAGGAGCAGGGCGCCGCCGAAACCGAGGAGAGCCGCGGCGGCCACCGCCCCGGCGACGGCGGTCCGGCGCAGGGCGGACGTGGTGCGGGGCTGTGGCGGTACGGGCGGGAGCTCCTGTGTCTCCGCCTCGTCGGTGTCTGCTGCTCGCGCGGGAGCGCTGTCCATCTCGCGCATCAGCTCCGCGAGCCCGTCGAGACGGCGGGGCCGCAGGACCCGGACGGGTTCCAGGACCGGTCGGGGATGCGGCCGTTCGGGATCGGGAGGTGTCGGCACCTGGCTCTCCTTCCGTCGTCCCCGTGCTGAGATACGACGACGGAGGTGCCGCCGTTCAGGCGTGGCCGACATCCTCCAAACGCTCGGAGGACAGCGTGCCGCCGTCGGGCACGGCGCCCCCTTCGGCGACCTCACGGGCACGGCCGGGGCCACCCGGCGGGTCACCGTCAGGCTGGGCTGAGCATCCCCCGCGCTTCCTGCGCGAACCGGCCCAGGGACGCCGTGAACGCGGTGACGAAGGCGTCCCTGGCCTCCTCCGGCAGAGCCTGGAGGGACAGGTAGGGGTTCAGGTCCTCCAGTTCGACCAGCAGGAGGTCGCCGTCGCGGGTGCGGCAGGCGTCGACGCGCTGGATGCCGTGGCCGAGGTCGTTCCAGTCGATGAACCGCCGGGCGAACTCCAGGTCGGCGGCGGTGGCCGCATAGGGCTTCAGCTCCCAGCGGCGCCGCGGGTCGGGGGTATACAGGGCGTACTGGTAGTCGTCGTCGACGAAGTAGAAGGACACCTCGTGGACGAAGTCGACGCAGGGCTGGATCAGGACCTGGCCGGTGGCGAGCGCGGGCACCTGGCCTGCGGGCACGATCCTGAGGCCGAGGGAGTCGGCGCCCAGCATGGGCTTGACGACGTACCGCTCGGCGGCCGGCAGCAGGTGCAGTTCCTCGGCGCGGCCGACCGTCGGTATCACGGGGAAGCCCGCGGCGCTCAGGTCGAGCAGGTACTGCTTGCCGGCCATGTCCGCCTTGCCGGTGAGCGGGTTGTACACCCGTGCGCCGGTGGCGAGGGCACGCGCGCGGAAGGCGTCGTACGTGCGCTGGTAGCCGAGGACGGGCCCGCTGTTGCGGACGACCACGGCGTCGAAGCCGTCCATCAGCGCCTCGGCGTCCAGCGGATGGCACAGGGCGAGGTCGAAGCGGGTGCGCAGCCGGGAGGTGAGGAAGATGTCCTCGTCGCAGTAGCGGCGCCCGCGGGCCTCGTACGCCAGATCGGTGACGTAGAGCAGGCGGGGGCGGGCGGCGGGCATACGGGGTCTCCTCGGGCGGATGCGGCCGTGTCGGCGGCGGGCACGGAAAGGTGCCGTGTCGGCGGTGGATGCAGAAAGGTTACGTCGGGGTACGGCCGCTCCCGTTCCCAGCCCCGACCTGGCCGGCAACCCGCACTCCGTGCTGCGCGGCGCGGACCCGGGCCCCAGGACCGGTGCCGCATCCGCAGCACTCAGTTCCCCCATGCAGCTACTCGGACTGCACTGAGTGTCATATGGCTCATCCGAGTGCTACGTTCCCCTCCATGAGCTCCAGCAGCGCGGCGCCGGCCGTGAAGCCGCCGATGCGCGATGCCCTCGTCGCGGCGGCCTTCCAGCTCTTCCTGGAACGCGGGTACGAGCAGACCACCGTGGACGACATCGTGGCCCTGGCGGGGGTCGGCCGGCGTTCGTTCTTCCGCTACTTCCCCTCCAAGGAGGACGTGGTCTTCCCCGACCACGAGCGCTGCCTGGCCGATATGACCGCCTTTCTCGCCGCGAGCGAGGAGGAGCACGAGCCGGTGCGCCGGGTGTGTGACGCGGCCCGGCTGGTGCTGGGGATGTACGCGGAGAACCCGGCGTTCTCCGTGCAGCGCTACCGCCTCACCAAGCAGGTGCCGGGCCTGCGGGCCTACGAGCTGTCGGTGGTGTGGCGTTACGAACGCGCCCTCGCCGAGTACCTGCGCGGACGGTTCGCGGGCCGGCCCGACGGAACACTGCGGGCGGATGTCATCGCGGCCGCCGTGGTCGCCGCGCACAACAACGCCCTGCGCTCGTGGCTGCGTTCGGACGGTCTGGGCGACGCGGGAGCGGCCGTGGACCACGCGCTGGGGTATGTGCAACGGGCGTTCGGGCACACGACCGAGCCGGTCGCGGCGCCTGCCCGGATCGAATGGCCGCCGGCCGGCGGGGCGGAGGGCGGTCCCGAGGACGTGGTGGTGCTGGTGTCCCGCCGGGACGCCCCGCTGTGGCGGGTGGTGCAGGAGCTGGAGACGGCACTCGGTCGCACCTGACACCCCCTTCCCGCAGATTGGGGGTACGCAGTGCCTTTACGAGTGACACTGAGTGCCATACTCTGTCGGCGTGCACGGTGGCACGGCTGCCGCGCACGCGTGTGCCCGGTGCGCGCCGGACACGCGGGATTCCGGCCGAGCGCAGGGAGTTGACCAGCGTGTACCACCACTCAGCAAGCGCCTCGCATCCGGCGGCCGGTTCCGCGGCGGGTGTTCTCGACCCCGTCTCCGCGGACTCCAGGGACGCCATCGTCTTCCAGCGGTGCACCTGGTGCGGCACCGCGATGTACCACCGGCTGCTGTGTCCGGTGTGCCAGGGCAGCGAGCTGCGCACGGAGCGCAGCGAGGGCGTCGGCACGGTCCGGCACTCCACCGTGGTGCACCGCAACACGCCCGCGGCACGCAATGTCTCACTGATAGAGATGGCCGAGGGGTTCGTCGTACGGGGCCGGGTCATGGGCCCGCCGATCGGCATCCACAGCGGCGACCGGGTCCGGCTGTCCACCGCCCAGGATCCGGTGCGGGGCGAGCCGGTCTTCCAGCTGCTGGACGAGCCGTACCGGGGCGCCTGGACCTGACGGCACCGCGCCGCCGTCCCCGGCGCCTCGGCTCCGGGGGCAACTCCCTTGCGGGAGCAGGCTCGATTCCGGGCGGCCCGCACTCCGCGGGGGTCGCCTCACTCCGCGAGGGTCACCCGGATCCCGACCGTTCCGTCCAGTCCGCGCCGCAGCCGGCTGCCCAGCAGGGTGAGGCGGCCGACGATGCCGTACTTGCGGGCGATGAGGTCCCGGTAGCGGGCGGTGGTGGCGGCGTCGGTGATCTCCGCGGCGGCCGGCACCTGGTCGCCGGTGGGGTTGCCGCGCAGGTCGCAGGGGCCGACCAGGACGTCGGCGCGGCGGCGGATCCGCTTGACCTTGAAGCTGTCGGCGGTCGTCCAGACGCCGAGGGTGTCACCGTCCCGGACCACCCACACCGGGGTGGCGACGGGGGTGCCGTCCCTGCGATGGCTGGTGACCAGCAGGTACTTGCCGGAGCCGAGCCGGTCCAGCCGCGTGTCGTCCATGCACGGCAGTCTAGGAGGCCGTACGGCTCGTGCGCGCACCGCTCGGTCATGCCAGGGCCGCGGCCATGCGCCGTACCCCCTCGGTGAGGATGTCCGGAGAGGTCGCCAGGTTCAGCCGTACGTGCCCCGCGCCGCCGGTGCCGAAGGGCAGGCCCGAGCTGAGGGCGACCCGGCCGCGGTCGAGGAAGACCTGTGCGGGGTCGTCGCCGAGGCCGAGGGCGCGGCAGTCGAGCCAGGCGAGACAGGTGGCCTCGGCGGGGTGCAGGCGGATCGCGGGCAGCTGCTCGGCGAGCAGGCCGGTGAGCAGTCGCCGGTTCGCCTGAAGTCCGGTGAGCAGGGCGTCGAGCCAGCCGGTGGCCTCGCGCAGGGCGGCGGTGTGGGCGATGACGCCGAGGTGGCTGGGGCCGTGGCCGACCTCCTCGGGCAGCCGGTCGAGGTCGGCGGCGGCCTTGAGTCCGGCGAGGGCGAGGGCGGCTTTGAGACCGGCCAGGTTCCAGCCCTTGGAGGCCGACATCAGGGACAGGCCGCGTTCGGCGCCGGGCACGCTCAGGTACGGCACGAAGGTGACGCCGGGGAAGACGAGCGGGGCGTGGATCTCGTCGGCGACTACCCGGACGCCGTAGCGCTCGGCGAGGGCGGCGACGGCGGCCAGTTCGTCGGCGGTGTGCACGGTGCCGGTGGGGTTGTGCGGGCTGCACAGCAGGAAGGCGGCGCGGCCGGTCCCGGCGGTCGCCTCCCGGAACGCCTCCTCCAGGCCGGCCGGATCGATGCGCAGGCCGGGGCCGAGCGGGGCTTCGACCACCCGGCGCTCCATGTGCGTGACGAACTGGAAGAACGGCGGATACACCGGCGGGTTGACGATCACCGGATCGCCGGGCCCGGTGACCAGTTTGAGCATCTCGACCACACCGAGCATCACGTCCGGAACGATCGCGGTGCGCTCGACGGCGATCCCGTCCCAGTTCCAGCGCGCGGCGGCGAACGCGGCCAGCGCCTCGGCGTAGGCGGTGCCGGCGGGGTATCCGGTGTCGCCGAGGGCGAGGGCGTCGGTCGCGGCGCGGACGACGGGTCCGGCGAGGGGTACGTCCATCTCGGCCACCCACAGCGGCAGCACGTCCTCGGGGTAGGTGCGCCACTTCATGCTGGTACGGCGGCGCAGCTGCTCCAGGCCGAGGGTGCGCAGCGGGTCGGGTTCGCCGGGAACGGCGTGCGGGATGCGGGTCATGGGGCTCACGATAGGAGCCCGTGCGGGGCGCGCGAACGACCGGAACGCCCGGGAGCCGAGCCCATATCAACTCGGGCGCCCGGATCGCGTCTTGAACGGTGTGTCCCTCGTCCGGCAACTCATCCGTACCCAGGAGCTGACCCACGTGACCGACAACCCGGCAGCCACCGGCGACGCGTCCGTGTCGCTGCGTGCCCGTATCGACACCGGCCGGCCGCACACCGCCCGGATCTGGAACCACTGGCTCGGCGGCAAGGACAACTACGAGGTGGACCGCGCGGCCGGCGACCGCATCCGCCAACTGCACCCCGGCATCGGGGAGTACGCGCGTGCCGACCGGCTGTTCCTGGGCCGTGCGGTGCGCCACCTGGTCGGCGAGGTGGGCATCCGGCAGTTCCTGGACATCGGGACCGGGCTGCCCACCGCCGGCAACACGCACGAGGTCGCCCAGCGGATCGCGCCCCAGGCGCGGATCGTGTACGTCGACAACGACCCGCTGGTCCTCGCGCACGCGCGTGCCCTGCTGACGAGCACGCCCGAGGGCCGTACCGACTATCTGGACGAGGACCTGCGCAATGTCGAGGCGATCCTCGAACACGCGGCGAGGACGCTGGACTTCAACGAGCCGGTGGCGCTGATGCTGCTCGGCGTGGTCATCTTCATCGGCGACGACGAGGACCCGTACGGCCTGGTGCGGCGGTTGACGGACCGGTTGCCGGCCGGCAGCCACCTGGTGCTGTCGCACACCGTCACCCACCCGGCGATGCCGGACGTGGACGAGGCGGTGACGTTCTGGAACGAGCACGGCACTCCGAAGCTGACCCAGCGCACCCCCGAGGGCGTGGCCCGCTTCTTCGACGGTCTGCAACTGCTGGAGCCCGGTGTCGTGTCCTGCTCGCGCTGGCGCCCGCAGGACGACCACGGGGCCGAGCCGGAGGAGGTCGCGATGTTCGGCGGGGTGGCCCGCAAGGGCTGAGCCCTGCCCTCCGAAGTCGAGCGCTGAACGCCCGGGCCCCCGGGCGCGTATGGAGGTACGGGCCCTCGACGACCCGAGGGTCCCGCGCCGCCGGCACGGGCGGCGCGCGTTCGGTTCGGCTTCGGGAGCCCTGCATGCGGCACGCACGACGACGGATCGTCAGGCGGGTGACACGCCTGGCGGCGGTCGGCGGACTCCTCCTGGGCGGCGCGATGGTCGCCCAGGCGGCCATGGCGAGCGAGACACCCCCGGCCGCGGCCAGGCCGCTCGCCGCGTCGGGCGCATCCGGCGCCGGGGGCACCGGGACCGCGCTGGTGGCGCGGCTCGGCACGGCACGGACGGCGGGCAGCTGGATCGGCGCCGACGGGCGGCCGGTCGTGGCGGTGACCGACGAGGCGGCGGCGCGGGAGGTGCGGCGCGCGGGCGCCGAGGCGAAGGTCGTGGCGCACAGCATGAACGAGCTCAAGTCGGCGACGGCGACGCTGCGTTCGGCGCCGCGGGTGGCGGGTACCGCGTGGGCGGTGGACTACCGGACCAACCGGGTCCTGGTCAGCGCGGACAGCACGGTGTCCGCGAGCGACTGGTCCAGGATGAGCCAAGTGGCCGCGAAGGCGGGGAGCTTCGTGCGGATGGAGCGCACGAAGGGCACGTTCACCACGCGGCTGAACGGCGCCCAGCCGATCCTGTCGACGGGGGGCCGCTGCTCGGCGGGGTTCAATGTGACGAACGGGCAGAGCGACTTCATTCTCACGGCCGGCCACTGCGGTCCCGCGGGATCCACCTGGTTCGCCGACAACCAGGGGAATCAGCAGCTCGGCCGGACGGTGGCCAGCACCTTCCCCGGCAATGACTTCTCGCTGGTGCAGTACGCCTCCGGCAGGGCCGGTGACGGCGCCGACATCGTCGCGATCGGCGGCGGCAACGGAGTGCGGATCACGGGGCTCGCCGATGCGGCGGTGGGACAGCGGGTGTTCCGCAGCGGCAGCACCAGCGGACTGCACGACGGGACGGTCACCGCGCTGAACGCGACCGTCAACTACCCCGAGGGGACGGTCACCGGGCTGATCCAGACCAATGTGTGCGCCGAACCCGGCGACAGCGGCGGGCCGCTGTTCTCCAACGGGATCGCGCTCGGTGTGACCTCGGGCGGCAGCGGTGACTGCACGACGGGCGGGACGACGTTCTTCCAGCCGGTGACGCGTGCGCTGGCGGCGCTGAACGTGAAGCTGATCGTGTCGGCGCAGAACGCCGGTGGTGCCGCCGGGAATGCGTCCCCCTCCCCCGCGCCGTCCGCCTCGGCCGCGCAGGGCGCGGTGGCGCCGAACGCGGCCTCGCCGGGTTCCGCGGCGCCGGTGACGGGCGCGCAGGGCGAGACGCTGCTGGCACGGCTGACGGACACCCGGAACCTCGGCCCCGGGCTGCTGGTCATCGCGGGCAGCCTGATCGCGCTGGTCGCGACCCGCTACATCCGGGCCGAACAGGACCGCAAGGCCTATCAGCGCTACTACTCGGCGACCTGGGGCTGACGCGGGCGACGGGGTGACGCGGGCGACATGAGAAGGGCACCCGTGCGCTCACGGGTGCCCTGAAGGTAAGGGTATGGTGCGGTCCGCGCGAGGTCGGTCAGGCCGCCCGCTGCGACCGCGGGGCCGCGGCGGCCCACTCCATCACGAGGCGCTGGTACTCCGCGCGCTGCTCGGTGGTCAGTGTCCCGCCCGACCGGCGCCACAGGGCCCTGATCTCCTCGTTGACCTCCGCGGCCGAGCGCTCGGGGGCGGCTTCAACATTGGTGGACATGCTGTGAAGCATATGCCGATCGAGGTGAAGGCGCTGTGAGTAAGTACACCCGAGGCGGACATTCCGGACGCGGTGCTCATCACGTCGATGTGTCAAGCCTGGGACGGGAGTTCACACCGGGCCCTCACCCAGTACCAGCACCTGGATCGCCAGCACCGCGGCGCCGCGTGCCCAGTCGTGGAAGTCGGACACCTTCGTCTCCAGGTCGACCGGGTCGGCCAGTGGATGCCGGTGGGCGCCGATCGTCTCGCGGACCGTGTTCCCGGCCACATCCATCAGGCCGACCCCCTCTCCGGCGAGCAGGATCTTCTGCGGCATCGCCAGGTTGGCGATCTGCGCGACGAGGGTACCGAGGGCCCGGGCGGCCTCGTCGATCACCCGGGTGGCCATGGGCTCGCCCGCGGCGGCGCCGGCGAGGATCTCCTCGTAGCTGGCGTCACGGCCGGTGGCGGCGCGGATCTGGTACTCGATGCCGGGGATGGTGAGCAGCGACACGGCACTGCCGCGTGCGCCGCTCGGGGTGAGCGG
The DNA here is from genome assembly GCF_055581585.1 of Streptomyces sp. NPDC031426. Classification (NCBI taxonomy): domain Bacteria; kingdom Bacillati; phylum Actinomycetota; class Actinomycetes; order Kitasatosporales; family Streptomycetaceae; genus Streptomyces; species Streptomyces sp. NPDC031426. The sequence goes on along the minus strand of NZ_JBVIJE010000002.1, from coordinate 223,497 downwards.
GCCGTTCGGGTCGATGATCCAGTGATGGCCGAAGCCGTGGCCGTCCTCCGCGAACGGTACGCGCCTGCCGCCGAGCACCAGCCCGTACCCGATCCCGGCGCCGATCGTCAGGACGGCGAAGCGGTCGAGTCCGCGGCCGGCGCCGAACCACGCCTCGGCCTCGACCAGGGCGGCCACGTCGTTCTCCACGACGACCGGCATCCCGGTGCGCTCCCCGACCAGCGCGGCGAGCGGAACGTCCCGCCAGCCGAGGAACGGTGACTCGGCGACCACCGCGCGTTCGCGCACCAGGCCGCCCACGCCGATGCCGATGCCCGCGGGGGCGGGGTGCCCCTCGGACAGGGTGGCCGCCAGCTCCGCGAGCAGTGCGGCGACGGCGGCCGGGTCGTGTGTGACGAGCGACCGGTCGAGCCGTGCGGTCACCTCGCTGCGCAGGGTGGTGACGACGCCGTAGACCATGTCCCCGGTGATCTTGAAGCCGAGGAAGGAGCGGACGTCGGCCACGACGTCGAGCGGCTGTGACGGACGGCCCTGGCGTGCCTGGGCCGGGCCGGCCGTCCCGGAGCTCTCGGCCAGCAGCCCGGACTCCAGCAGCGGCTTGGTCAGCCGGGTGAGACTGCCCTGGGAGAGCCCCAGTCGCCGGGCCAGCTCGGTGCGGGACAGCGGTCCGTGCACGAGCACCTCGATCGCCACGGAGCGCTCCGCGGGGCTCAGCGGCAGCCAGCTGGTCATGGACCCGACCCCTCCTCATCTTTCGTTTTCTTTAGACTCAGAAGTAATCACCCCAACACTACGCGGTTGAGGTGCGTCGCAGAACATCCAGCCCACCTCTTGACGGTGTGATTCTTCCGCATCAAAAGTAATCGGCATGACTTCCTCTCTCGGTATCGTCGGCGCCGGACAGTTCTCCGGTCAGTTCGCCACGCTGTTCCAGGCCCATCCCGGCGTCCGTGACGTCTACGTCACCGACCTGCTGCCCGAGCGGGCCGAGCGGCTCGCCGCCGCGCAGGGTCTCGCCGGCACCTTCCCGTCGTACGAGGCCATGCTGGAGTCGAAGGCGGTCGACGCCGTCGCGGTCTTCACCCAGCGCTGGACGCACGGCCCGCTGGTCCTCGCGGGCCTCGGCGCGGGCAAGCACGTCTACTCCGCCGTCCCCATGGCGATCACCGCGGAGGAGATATCCGCGATCATCGACGCGGTACGGGCGACCGGGCTGACGTACATGATGGGCGAGACCAGCCAGTACAACCCGGCGACCGTGCACGCCCGCAACCAGATCGCCCAGGGTGCCTTCGGCCGGCTCTTCTACGCCGAGGGCGACTACGTGCACGACATGGACCTGGGCTTCTACGAGGCCTACCAGTACAGCGGCGGCGACAACTGGAAGACGACGGCCAGCTATCCGCCGCTGCTGTACCCGACGCACTCGGTGGGCGGGGTGCTCGGGGCCTGGCGCACTCACGCGGTGAGCGTGTCGGCGATCGGGGTGCGGGACGATCGCGGTGACGGCGTTTTCGATCGTTCGGTCAGCCAGTTCGACAACGACGTGTCCAACGCGACCGCGTTGTTCGAAGTCGCGGGCGGCGGATCGTTCCGCACGAACGAGTTCCGGCGGGTCGGCTATCCCTCGCACATCCGCGAGTCCCGGTTCCGGTTCTTCGGTACGGAGGCCAGCATGGAGCAGCTGGCGACGGTGGCACTGTGGCAGGACAAGAACGGGGTGAAGGACATCAGCGAGCTGCTGGAACCCAAGCCGACCCTGGCCCCCGACGATCCGTCCCTGGCGCACATCGCGCCGGACCTGCGGGCCGCCTTCACCTCGGGTTCGGCTCCGGTGCACGAACGGGCGCGGCTGCCGCGGGAGTTCGACCACCTGCACAACGGTCACGAGGGCAGCCACCACTTCCTCGTGGACGACTTCGTCACCGCGGTCAACACCCGCTCGCTGCCCTCGGTGAACGCATGGGTGGCCGCCCGCTACACCCTGCCGGGCATCGTCGCGCACGAGTCCGCGCGGCAGGGCGGGGCCCGGCTGCCGATCCCCGACTTCGGGGACGCGCCGGAGGCGTGACGGTCCGGGCGGCGACGGACTCGGGTGCCGCCCGGGTGGTGATCAGGTGCCCGGCTTGCGGCCGTACACGAAGACGTCGTCGCCCGTCTTCAGCAGCGACCAGTACGCCTTGGCGTCCTTGGTCGTCATGTTGACGCAGCCGTGCGAGCCCGGCGGGTTCCACATGCTCAGGTTGACCGAGTGGAAGGCCTGGCCGCCGTCGAAGAACTGGCTGTAGGGCATCGGCACGTTGTAGACGGTCGAGACGTGGTGGAGGTCCCGCCAGTAGATCTTCTTCAGGCCGGTGCGGGTGGTGTAACCCTTGCGGCCGGTACGCACGGGGACCGGTCCGTAGACGAGTTTCCTGCCGTCCTGGATCCAGGTCAGCTGGAGCGTGAGGTTCACACAGGCGATCCGGCCCTTGTTCACCGGGCACGCGCCGTCCTTGTTCGGATTGTTCCCGACGGCCTTCTGCTTGTTCATCAGGTCCATCACGCCCCAGGTGACCGGACCGGCGTAGCCGATGTCGGGCACGATGCCGTGCTTGTCCTGGAAGGCCTTGATGGCCTGGCAGTCGGCGGCGGACTGCTTGCCGTCGACCGGCAGGCCGAGGAACTTCTCCACCTGCTTCTGGTACGGCCCCGTCTGCGTGGTGCAGCTCGCGGCCTGGGCCGGTGCCGCGGTGAAGGCGAGCGTGAGCGGCGCCACCAGTCCCGTGACGCCCAGCACGACGACACCCCGTCTGCGTATGTCCCCCATGTGCAACCCCTTCTCCCCAACTCGCCCAGGGCCTGCCCCGGGTGCTCCCCTGCGCGATGCCCGCGATCTCGGACTACTAGACCTGCGCGGGGGTCCGGGGGTTGTGGTTCCGGTCAGGCTGTGACGAAACGGTGAACTTCCTCGCCGCGCAGCCGGCCGGCGGGCAGCTTGCGGCCGTACGCGACCAGCAGGAGGTCCTGGCCTCGACCGTGAAGGGGGGCGCCGGAGCCGAAGAACCAGTCGACGTCGTCCGCGCACAGCCGGACGCCGGTGAGGTCGGTGCCGAAGATCCGGAACGCGCGCGGGTCGACGGCGTCCAGCAGGATCCGCAGCCGGTCCTCGGGTACCTCTCGGTCCAGCCCGAGGGCGACAGTGACGTCCAGGCCGTGCACGACGTCGTGGCCGAGGGCCGCGGCGAGGCCGCCGACCGGGGGCGTCCAGGGGTGGTGGGCATGGGTGCACAGGAACCCGGCGAGTACGGCGTCCGGGTGGGCGGCCGCGTCCCGGCCGGCGAGCCGGTCGGTCACGCGGTGCAGGCTGCCGCGCGCCTTGACCAGCTCCACCAGCACCCGCGCCGTCGGATGGCGGAACCCCATCGACATGTGCGCCACGACCTCCCGCACCCGCCACCCCGCGCACAGACTGGGCGCATTCCACTGCTCGGGCGTCAACGCCTCGAAGAGATCGGCCAGTTCTCGACGCTCGGCGGCGATGGCGGCGGCCGTTGCGGCCCTGTCTGCTGCGGTGTCTGCTTGCCGGGTTCACCCGGGCCGCGGCACGGCTGCGTCTGGCCCAGCCCGGGCTGAGCGCGCAAGTACGGCAGCTGGAGCGGGAGTTGGGACAGCCGCTGCTGGACCTCGGGCCGCTCCGTGCGGCCGACGGAGGTGGGTGAGGCCGTACTGCCGTATGCGCGGGCCGCGCTCGCGGCGGTCGACGGGGTGCGGCAGGCGGTGGCGGAGTACACCGGCCTGCTGCGCGGCCGGGTCGCCGTCGGTCTGGTCCCCGGCACCCTCGCGCACCCCTTCGACCTGGCCGGACAGCTGGCGGACTTCCACGAGGCGCACCCCCAAGTGGAGGTCACACTCACCGAGGACACCTCCGACCGGATGCTGGCCGCGCTGCGCCGTGGCGAGCTGGACCTCGCGGTGGCCGGTGTCGCGGAGGAGGCGCCGCCGGGCATCGCGCACCACGTGGTGATCGACGAGCCGCTGGTCGCGGCGGCCGTCCCCGGACACCCCCTGCTCGCCGAGTACGACGGCTGCGCCGCCGTTCCGCCGGCGGCCCTGCGCGGGCACCGGCTGATCGGCCTGCCGCGCGGGACCGGGGTGCGCGGTGTCCTGGAACGGCTGTGCGCCGAGGCGGGTTTCCGGCCGCACATCGCGTTCGAGGCGGCGACGCCGGACGCGTTGGGCCAGCTGGCGGCTCGCGGGCTCGGGGTTGCTGTCCTGCCCGGTCTCGGCCCCCGGCCGGGCCTCACCGTCCTCCCCCTGCAGGACCCACGGGCACGCGGCCGGGTGGCCCTGGCGTGGCGGGCGGAGGGGACGATGCCGCCGGCGGCGCGAGAGCTTCTCGGGCGACTGCGGGAGGGGATGGGCGGGGGCGGCTGAGCGCCGTCCGGAGGGTCTGGCCGTTGCCGGGTACGGGTGCACGGGTGGCTGGTCGCGCAGTTCCCCGCACCCCTTCCGGGCGCTCGTAGCTGCGCGCTCCCGTCCAGTCCACTTCCCCGGAATTGGACCGGGTCCGCGGCTGCCCCGTCCCTCTAGGCTGCGGCACATGCACCCCACCCTCGCCGAGGATCTCTCCCGGCTCCCCGAACTCCTGCAGTCCGCCCGCGATGTCGCCGTCCGCGAGGCGGCGGGGCTGGCCGAGCGGCCGGTCGCCGCGCCCGGCGGGGCGCCCACGCGGGCTCCGCTCCCGGAGGACGGCGCCGGCGGGGAAGCGGCGCTCGCACGGTTCGCCGAGCGGTGGGCGCCTGGGTTCTCCGGCTCCGCCGGCCCCCGCTACCTCGGCTTCGTCACCGGTGGCGCGACCCCCGCGTCGGTGGCCGGGGACTGGCTGACCTCGGCGTTCGACCAGAACCTGTCCGGGGCGGGCGGCTCCTGGGCGCAGGAGCTGGAGCGGGAGACGGTGGCCTGGCTGCGCGAGCTGTTCGGGCTGGGCGAGGCGCACAGCGGGGCGTTCGTGACCGGGGCGACCGCCTCCAACACGGTCGGGCTGGCGATCGGCCGGGAGTGGCTCGGCGAGCGGCTCGGTGTGGACGTCTCGCGGGAGGGCGCGGCGGCGCTCGGCCCGGTCGAGGTGCTCTCCGGCAGCCCGCACTCCAGCGTGACCAAGGCGATGTCGGTGCTGGGGCTGGGCCGCGACCGGCTGCGGAAGGTGCCGCTGCTGCCCGGCAACCGGGAGGCCGTGGACGTGGCCGCGCTGGAGTCGGCCCTCGCGGACCTGGACGGCCGGCCGGCGATCGTCGTGGCGAACGCGGGCACCGTGAACACCGTCGACTTCGACGATCTGCGGGCGATCGCCGCCCTGAGGGAGCGGTACGGCTTCTGGCTGCACGTGGACGCGGCGTTCGGCGGCTTCGCCGCGCTGTCCCCCGAATACGCCGCGCTGGTCGACGGTCTCGACGCGGCCGACTCGGTCTGCGTGGACCTGCACAAGTGGCTCAACGTCCCCTACGACGCGGCCGTGCAGTTCACCCGCCGCCGCGACCTTCAGGTCAGGGTGTTCCACAACGCCTCCCCCTATCTCGGCCTGCCCGCCGACGAGCCCGACTTCCTGCATCTGACCCCGGAGAACTCCCGGCGGCTGCGCGCCCTGCCCGCGTGGTTCTCGCTGGTGGCCTACGGACGTGCCGGGCATCGCGAGATCGTCGAACGGAACGTGACCCTGGCGCGCCGGCTCGGCGCGGGCATCGACGCGCTGCCGAGCCTGAGACTGCTGGCACCGGTCCGGCTGAACGTCGTGTGTTTCACCCTCGCCGAGGACCCCACGCAGGAGCGGGTCGACGCACTGGCCCGGGCGGTCGCCGATTCGGGTGAGGCGTATGTGACGCCGACGGTGTACGGCGGGGTGCCCGGGCTGCGGGCCGCGTTCAGCAACTGGCGCACCACCGAGGCCGACACCGAGCGGGTGCTTCAGGTGCTGGCGACGGCCTCGGGCTGACGGTTCAGGGGTGCTGCAGGGCCGCGCGGAAGCCGGTGTTCACCGCGGTGAGTCCGCCGTCGACCACCAGGGTGGTGCCGGTGATCCAGGCGGCGTCGCGGGAGGCGAGGAAGGCGACCGCGGCGGCAATGTCCTCGGGTTCGCCGACCCGGCCGAGCGGGTAGAGCGGGCGGATCGCAGCGAGTTCGTCGTCTCGGCCCTCCCACGCCGAGGTGCGGACCGTGCCCGGCACCACGAGGTTCACCCGCACGCCCCGGCCCGCCGCGTGCCCGGCGAGGGTGCGGGTGAGCGAGCCGAGGCCCGCCTTGGCGGCGCTGTAGGCGTGGTTGCCGAAGTCCTGCTGCCCGTTGACGGAGCCGATGCCGACGATCGCGCCGCGTCCGGAGGCGGCGAGGTGAGGCAGGGCGGCGCGGCAGCAGCGGTAGGCGCCGGTAAGGGTGACGTCGAGGTCCTGGGCCCATGCCTCGTCGGACTCCTCCTCGAAGAGCGGGGCGTCCGGGGTGCAGTGGGCGGCGCAGTTGACCAGCACGTCGAGTGAGCCGAACGCGGCGACGGCGTGGGCGACGGCCGCCTCCACCGAGCCGCGGTCGGCGGTGTCGCACGCCAACGCCTCGGCGACCAGTCCCTGTTGGCGCAAGCCGGCGGCGGTCCGTTCGGCCTCGGGCAGGTCCCGGTCGGTGACCAGGACCTGCCCACCCTCCTCGGCGAGCCTCCGCGCGACGGCGGCGCCGATGCCGCGGGCCGCGCCGGTGACGAGAACTCCGTGTCCTGAGAAGCGGGTGTGATCGGTCATGGGGTGACCGTACGGCCCGGCGAGTTCTGTCGGTATCGCCGGCGCGGTCTCAGTGGCCGCGCCGGATCCATTCGTCCAGGTGCGGTGCCTCGGCGCCGATCGTGGTGGCGTCGCCGTGGCCGGTGAGGACCTTGGTCTCCGGTGGGAGGGTGAGGAGTTTGTCGCGGATGGAGTCGATGATCGTCGGAAAATGCGAATAGGTGCGTCCGGTGGCGCCCGGGCCGCCCTGGAAGAGGGTGTCCCCGGTGAAGACGGTGCCGAGGCCGGGGTCGTACAGGCAGACGGCGCCGGGGGCGTGCCCCGGGGTGTGCAGCACGGTCAGGTCGGCGCCGGCCGCCTCGATGACCTGGCCGTCCAGAAGGTGCCGGTCGGGGTCACGGTGCGGGTGGGTCGTCTTCCACAGCGGCAGGTCGTCGGGGTGCAACCAGATGGTGGCGCCGGTCAGGTCGGCGAGTGCGGGGGCGGCGTTGATGTGGTCGTTGTGGGCATGGGTGCACACGATGGCGATCAGGCGCCGGTCGTCGACGGCACGGGCGATGGCCTCGGCGTCATGGGCGGCGTCGATGACGATCACCTCCCGCTCGTCGCCGACGATCCACACGTTGTTCTCGACGTCCCAGGTGCCGCCGTCCAGGGTGAACTGCCCGGAGGTGACGAGGCGTTCGATGCGTACGGTCATCAGAGGACCACCACCGAGCGCAGCACGTCGCCGTGGTGCATCCGCTCGAAGGCCTTCTCGACCTCGTCCAGTTGGATCGTCTCGGAGACGAACGCGTCGAGCGGCAGCCGGCCCTGCAGGTGCAGGTCGATGAGCATGGGGAAGTCACGGGAGGGCAGGCAGTCGCCGTACCAGCTGGACTTCAGGGCGCCGCCGCGGCCGAACACGTCCAGCAGGGGCAGTTCGAGCTTCATCTCGGGGGTGGGGACGCCCACGAGGACGACGGTGCCGGCGAGGTCGCGGGCGTAGAAGGCCTGCTGGTAGGTCTCCGGGCGGCCGACGGCCTCGATGACGACGTCGGCGCCGAAGCCACCGGTCAGCTCGCGGATCGCCGCGACCGGGTCGGTCTCGCCGGAGTTGACGGTGTGGGTGGCGCCCAGGGTGCGGGCCTTGTCGAGCTTGCGGCCGTCGATGTCCACGGCGATGATCCTCGCCGCGCCGGCGAGGCGGGATCCGGCGATGGCGGCGTCGCCGACGCCGCCGCACCCGATGACGGCGACGGAGTCGCCCCGGCCGACGCCGCCGGTGTTGAGGGCGGCGCCGATGCCGGCCATGACCCCGCAGCCCAGCAGGCCGGCGACCGCCGGGGAGACGGCCGGGTCGACCTTGGTGCACTGGCCGGCGGCGACGAGCGTCTTCTCGGCGAACGCGCCGATGCCCAGTGCGGGCGAGAGTTCCGTACCGTCGGTCAGGGTCATCTTCTGCTTGGCGTTGTGCGTGTCGAAGCAGTACCAGGGCCGGCCGCGCAGACAGGCCCGGCACTGTCCGCACACGGCCCGCCAGTTGAGGATCACGAAGTCACCGGGTGCCACATCGCTCACGCCCTCGCCGACCGACTCCACGACACCGGCGGCCTCATGGCCGAGGAGGAAGGGGAAGTCGTCCGAGATGCCGCCCTGCTTGTAGTGCAGGTCGGTGTGGCAGACACCGCAGGCCTGGACGCGCACCACGGCTTCGCCCGGCCCCGGGTCCGGCACCACGATCGTCTCGACCCGTACGGGCTCGTCCTTTCCCGGTGCGATCACGCCGCGCACTTCCTGCGCCATGCTCTGGCCCCTTCCTCGAATGCCTTCGCAGCCGACCCTACGCGCGACCGATCGGTAGCGGGGCGGACGCCTCGCCGGGCGCGCCCGGCGAGAACGGAGTGCGCACCGCGGCCCGGAACAGGACGTGAACTCCTGGACGTGTTCCCGGTGTTCGCCGACGCGCTGGACGACCTCTGCGGGCGCCTCGATCCGTATCTCCCCACGCTCCACCCGGGTGCGCCACGCCTCTCCCTGGTGTCCGACGGCACCGCCCGTCCGGTGGGCGCGGAGACCGCCGAGCCGGAGTTCTGGGGCCGAGGCCGTACCGACCGGGAGGCAGTCCGGGAGACATTCCGGGAGCAGGCGGGTGAAGCCCGTCACCCGCGCCCAGTTCGAGCCAGGTGCGGACTCCGGTCGCGGTGCAGCCGGCCGACCCGCCTCCGCGAAGCGCAGCGGCTCTTTCGCGCTGTCCCGGGACTGGGCGGCGCTGCGGTCGGGGCCGAGCGCCGGCTCCGGGGCCGTACAGGGGTGAGGGCCGCCACCGGGGTCGTACAGCGGCTTGGGCCGCTTCCGGCGACCGTGCGGCACTGAGGGCCGCCCCGCCGGGAACGGCCCTCGCGCAGGTGTCCTGCGCCCCTCGTGTCCGCGTGCGGGTCAGGCCTGGACGGCCGGCAGCAGGCCCGTCACGGGTGCCACGAGGTCGGTGACCTGGTGCAGTTCGTTCAGCCGGTTCAGCTGGCTGACCCGGTTCAGCGAGCGCACCTGCTGGGAGACCCGCGGGACCTGCGCCTTGTGCTGGGCGGGGATGTCGCTGACAGTGAGCGAGTCGAGCACGGCCATGGGGTTGATCTGCCCGGGGTGCGGTGCGCTCGCGCCGGCCGCGTTCGCCAGCGGTGCGGCAAGGCCCGTGACCCCGGCGGCGAGGCCGAGGGCGGCGACGATACGTCGTGTTGAGATCATGTTCTCAGCAACGGCCGCGGACCCCGTCCGGACACGGGCGGCGGCTCTCGCTCACTCGTGAGGCGGAGCCCGCCGTCTGCGCTTGCCGTGGCCGCCGGGCCGGGGGAATCTCGAAGGGTGGGGGCCCGTGCGGTCCGCGCCCCGCCGGGCCGCGGGCGCCCGAAGGAGGTCACCCATGGGCACCGCGACAGGTTCCGCCTTCGACATCGAGACACTGCGCCGGGGAATAGAAGGGAACACGGGGAACACCCTTCTGTCGCTCTACGCCGACAACGCGGAGATCCGTATCGTCGACCGCAACAACCAGCCCAGCCACCCCACCGTGCTGCGCGGGCGGGGTCAGATCGCCGAGTTGCTGGACGACATCTACAGCCGCGACATGACACACAAGCTGGACCGGTGCGTCGTCCAGGGCGATCACGCCGCGTTCAGTGAGTCCTGCCAGTACGGGGACGGCACCCGCGTCCTCGCCGAGTCGATGGTCACGTTGCGCGACGGCAAGATTGCCGACCAGTTGATCATCCAGGCCTGGGACGAGTAGGCGCACCCCGGTATGACAGGTGCCGGAAGGAGATTCGCGAGGGTCCGGGTCACCTCCCGGCTGACCTGGACCTTCTCGGCGCAGGCGAGCCTGGGGCGGCTGCCCCCGGCTCGCCCTCGACGGCCAGGACCAGCTTCCGCAGCAGGTCCGCCAGTGTGCGCTGTTCTGTTTCGGTCAGCGCTGAGAGCAGCGCGCCTTCGCCCGTGTCCTCCGCTGCCGCGTGTGCTTCGAAGGCGGCGTGGCCGGCCTCGGTGAGCCGGACCCGTACGCGCCGGCGGTCACCGGTCTCCTGCGTGCGCGTGATCAGTCCTGTCTCCTCGATCGGCCCGAGCCGGGCCGACAGCGCGCCCCGGGTCAGACCCAGCCGCTCGGCGAGCCCCGAAGGACTGCACTCGTACGGCGGTCCGGACCTGCGCAGCGTCAACAGCACCTTGTACTGCCAGTACTTCAGGCCGTCGGCGTCCGGGACCTCCCGGCGGGCCTGCGCCGTGTGCCGGGCCAGGATCATCAGCTGGGCGGCGATGGCCTCCCGGTTTTCCGGGAAGCTGCTGCGGGTGATGGACCTGGCGCGGCGGCTGGTCGGGCGCATGACCGAGGATCTGCTCACAGCAGCCCGGGAGGCCGGGGTCCTGCTGCTGTCCCCTCCCTGGCCCCGCTCGGGCATGCGATCGCCGAGGGGCTGCGGGGGCCGAGCATGGGCGTCTTTCTGCAACCGCTCGCCGCGACAGGGGAGTTCGCGCCACCGCGACGCGCTGGTCCCGGCGCTGGTGCGGGCCACCCGGGGGCGGGCGTACCGGGAGCGGGCGCGCTCGCTGGGCGCCCGCATCCGCGACGAGGACAGTGCGGCCCCGGTACTCGCGGCACTGGAGCGGCTCGGCGGCTGACGAGCCGGCCGGAGCCGGCCCTCAGGGGTCAGCCGTTGGTGAGGACCATCCGGAAGCGCGCCTTGCCGGCGAGCATCTTCTGGTAGGCCTCGCCGGCGGCGTCCAGCGGCACGGTCTCGGTCGTCGGACGGATGCCGTGCAGGGTACTGAAGGCCATGGTGTCCTCGACGTCCTGCGAGGTGCCGGACGGGTGGCCCCGCACGACGCGCGCGGCCATCAGCAGCTGGGCCGGATTGACGCCCATCGGCGCGGTGTCGGCTCCAATGACCACCAGCTCACCGCGGGGGCCCAGCCCGTCCACGGTGGCCGTGATGGCGTCGGAGTTCCCGGCGGTGGCCAGCACGGTCCGGGCGCCGCCGAGGGACTGCAGTGCCTCGGCGACCGGCGTGCCGGAGGTGCTGTCGACGTAGTGGTGGGCGCCCAGTCGCTTGGCGAAGTCGGCCTTCTCCGCGCCCCGGGCGATCGCCACGGTCTCGAAGCCCATCGCGACGGCGTACTGCACCCCCAGGTGCCCCAGACCACCGAGCCCGAGCACGGCGACCAGGTCTCCCGGCCGGGCGGAGCTGCGCCGCAGCCCGTTGAACGTGGTCACGCCCGCGCAGGCCATGGGTCCCGCATCGGTCGCCGACAGGCCTTCCGGGATCCGGGCGAGGGCGTCGGCGGGCGCGATCACCTTCTCGGCGAAGCCTCCGTCGTAGGCCCACCCCGGGACCTTCAGGTTCGGGCACACGATGAAGTCGCCCTGCCGGCAGGGCTTGCAGTGCCCGCAGCTGCCGCCGAACCAGCCGACCGCCACCCGGTCACCGACCTTCCAGCTCCCTTCCAGCACGCCCTGGCCGAGTTCCTCGACATGCCCGGCGATCTCGTGCCCGGGCACCTCGGGGAAGGTCACGCCCGGTAGTCCGCCGCTCACGAAGAGGGCGTCGCTGTGGCAGACCCCGCACGCCTCCACGGCGATCCTCACCTGGCCCGGCCCGGGCTGCGGCACCTCTCGTTCGACCAGCTCGAACGTGCCGTTCGGAGCGGTCACCTGCGCGACTCGATACGTACTCATGCGCTTCTCCGGAGAACGGGTACGACAGGCCTGAGGTCCAGCACACCAGCTCCGGGCCGATCGCGCGCGTCGAGCCCTCGGACCCGTGCCGGCCTCGCTCCACGGCCCCGGCACCGGCCCGCGGCCCGGACGCCCTTGCCCGGTCACCCGCCCCGGGGCCGCCAGCCCTCCGGCCGGAGCATGCCGAGCAACAGCCGCACCAGCTCGTCGACCACCTCGTCGAGCGTGGCGTCCACCCAGCCGGCGCTCCAGTCGTGCAGCAGGCCGTTGACGCTGCCGATGAAGGCCGTCGCGGCGAGGCGGTAGTCGCGGGGCGCCGCCTCCCCCCGCGCCACGGCCGCGTCCGCCTCGGCGCGGATGAGGTCGATCCAGCGGGCCCGGCGGGCCAGCCGCTGCTCCTCCAGGCGGGGGCTGACGCCGACGATCTCCACGAAGGTGATACGGATGCGGCGCGGGTCGCAGGTGACGTCGCGGGCGTAGGCCCGGAAGAGCACGCCGGCCCGCTCGGCCAGCGGCAGGCCGTCCGCCGTGGCGAGGGCGTCCAGCACCGCCTGTTCGGCCCAGCCGTTGACCTGGAGGTGCAGCGCGGCGAGGACGTCCTCCAGGGTGCGGAACTCCTCGTAGAACTGGCGGGTCGACAGGCCGGCGGCCTGGCTCAGCGCGGCGACCGTCGTGCCCCGGTAGCCGGGGGTGCCGCCGAACAGTTCCAGGGCCGCGTCCAGGAACCGCCTGCGCCGCTCGGCCTGCCGTTCCTCGGCGGATCTGCCGCCGTAGCGGCCCGTCGGCGCCTTGAGCCTGCCCGCCACGTGTTCCCCCTCCGTCCGCCACCGGTCACCCAATCTTGTCGTGCACACATCTTGTCGAGCAGCCCACCCGTTCCTTACTTTTCAGTAAGTTCACTGTGAATGCGCCCGTGTTCAGATTCCCCGCACACCCCCCCGAGGAAGGAGAGCAGTCATGCCTGCCTCCAGAACCAGGCACCTGTGCTCCGTGGCCGCCGCCCTCGCCCTGACCGTCGCCGGCCCGGCGACCGCCGCGTCCGCCGCGAGCGGCGCCTCCGACGGCCTGCGTGAGGTGCTGTTCGTCGGCAACAACTGGGACGGCACCGCCGATGTCATCAAGTCCTCCGGCGACTTCGCGAAGATCGGCCGGATCAACGTCGTCCCCGACAAGGCGGCGCGGCTGGCCGAGATCAACGCCGACCCGATCAAGTGGATCTATTACACGTCCATCCGCAACCAGGTGGGCGAGGGACACGACCAGTACGTGGACGACATGTACTCCACGCCCGACGGCAGGTCCCTGGTCGTCTCCCGGCCCAGCTTCGCCGACGTGGTGTCCATCGACCTGGCCACCGACAGGATCAACTGGCGCTTCCCGGTGGCGGGTTACCGCGCCGACCACATGGCGGTCTCGCCCGACGGCACCCGGGTCGCTGTCTCCGCCTCGACCGCGAACAAGGTGCAGGTGCTCGACATCGACTCCGGTAAGGAGCTGGGCGAGTTCGACACCGGCGACAAGCCGCACGAGAACTTCTTCACCAACGGCGGCAAGTACATCTGGAACATGTCCATCGGCGAGGTGACCACCTCCCTCGACGCTCCGGGCTGGGACTGGACGAAGGGCGACCGGCACATCACCGTCGTCGACGCGACGACGTTCAAGCAGGTCAGGACCATCGACATGCGGCAGTGGCTGGACGCGATCGGGCTGAAGGACTTCTCCGACGCCGTCCGGCCCGCCGCCTTCACCCCCGACTGGTCCAAGCTGTACTTCCAGGTGTCGTTCTTCAACGGCTTCCTGGAGTACGACGTCGCCGCCGACAAGATCACCCGGGTGAAGACCCTGCCGGAGAACCCGGCGACGAACCCGGACCGCACCACCTGGCTGCTGGACTCGCGCCACCACGGCATCTCGATGAACCCGGAGGGCACCAAGCTGTGTGTCGCCGGGACGATGGACAACTACGCCACCGTGGTCGACCGGGCCTCCTTCGACGTCGGCCCGCTGATCACCGCCGCCACGCCGTACTGGGCGACCGTGAGCGGCGACGGCAAGGACTGCGTCATCTCCGAGGCCGGCGCCGACCAGGTCACGGCCATCGACTTCGCCACCGGCCAGAAGGTGCTGTCCGTGCCGGTCGGCGACCATCCGCAGCGCGTCCGGCTGGGGCACGTCCAGGCCGACTGGACGGGTCCGGCGGGGAGTTGAGCGCCGTACGGCTCCCGGGGTGACCCCACTCCTCCCGGGGGCCGTACGGCTCCTGCTCACCAGGCCTCAGAAGTGCGCCGCCGCCCACGCGTCCAGCTCGGACTTCGCCGCCCTCAGCAGGTCCGCCGAGGGCGCGCCGGCCCCGTCGGTCACCAGCGCGTAGTGCAGGGCGCCGGAGTCCGTGTCGGTGAGCAGCAGGCGGCGGCTGCCGGTGCCGCCCGGCTCGGGGGCGACGGCGACCGGGGTGGCGGCGCCGGTGTAGGCGGGCGGGGCGTGGGCCGTGCCCAGGTCGGAGACCACGGTGGTGGACGCGGTGGGGAAGGACGCCGGCAGGTGCAGCTCGGTGGGGGCGCTGCCGTCGCCGGAGCGCCACACCAGCAACCCGTACCGGCCCGAGCCCACCAGCTTCGCCACGTTCGGCAGCGAGGACGGCACCGGGTTCCAGGTGAGGGTCGTGGAGCCGTCGCGGGAGCGGTCCTCGTAGGTGAAGGCGAGGGCCGTACCGGCCGTGGCGCTCGGGTAGAGACGGTCCAGCAGCCTGGCGTCCTGGCGCAGGGTGACGTTCCCGGAGTCGTCCAGGCGTACGGCGGAGAGGTCCTCGTCGTTCCAGGCGTCGCCAGAACTGAGCACCTTGTCGGGGTTGCCGTTCATCAGCTCGTGATGCCGGCCGCTGTAGAGGTCCCACTGCCACTGGGTGCCGGAGAGCACCGGGCCGGAGGCGGCGGGGTTCGTCCACCAACTCGCGCCCGGCTGGCGGGAGTCGAGGGCCTGGTACATGGCCTTCAGCACGGTCGGCGCCTTGTCGGAGACCGTGCCGGACAAGGGGTGGCCGAACTCGCTGACCACGGCCGCGGTGCCGGCGGCAGCGGCGCGGTCGCGGACGGTCGCGAAGTCGGAGGCGTACTGGCCGTCGGCCGCCTTGCCCCACATGAGGATGCCGGAGATGGCCTTCTGGTCGTAGAAGTGGGTGTTGAAGACATAACCCGGGCCGAGCGTGCCCGCGTCCAGCAGGCCGCCCTCCTGCTTCTGGGTGGAGATGTTGGCGTTCCAGAACAGGTTGGGCTCCACGAAGGCGGGCTTGTCCTGCCAGCCGGCGGCGTCCATGCGGGCGCGGAACTTCTCGTAGAACGGCCACAAGAGGTCCCTCTCCCAGGTGCGGGAGGTCTGCCCGGAGTCGTAACTGCCGGCATAGGGCTCGTTGTACGGGTCGAACCCGGCGATGCCCGCGAACTCGGCGGCGTTCAGGTGCTGTCGGAGGTAGGTCATGGCCGCCTGCGCGGTGGCGAGGAAGGCGTCCCGGAGGCCGTAGGTGTTGTGCCAGAAGTCGTACTGCGCCTGCCGCACGGCGGCGTTCTGGGTGATGTTCTGGCCCCAGAAGAGGCAGATGCCGCACGACTCGGCCGGGTAACTCCCCGCGTCCACCGCCCACTTGGGCGCACCGTCGCCCGTGTACCAGCTGCCGCTGTTGAACAGGTGGCGGGAGTACAGGTCCTGGTGGAAGTCGGGGAAGACACGGATGCCCGCGTCCAGGAGGGCGCGCAACTGCTCGGTGACGGCGGCCAGGTAGCCGGTGTCCACCTGGCCTCGCACGGGTTCGGTGTGCGCCCAGGAGAACAGGAAGCGCACGGTGTTCGCGCCACCGAGGGCGCGCAGCGCGGCCGCGGACTTCCGGGCGTCGGCTATGGAGGCGAAGGGCAGGCCGCCGTTCTCCTCCAGCTTGGTCTCGCCGGAGACGTTGTAGCCGCGCAGGACGATCTCGCGCCCCTGGCCGTCGGTGAAGCGGCCGCCCTGCGCGGTGAGCGGGGCGCCGTCGAACCAGAGGGAGTCGGTGGGGAGGGCGGAGGAGATGGCGGGGGTCGCGGCGGTGGCGGGCGGGAGGCCCGCCACCGTCAGGAATCCACTGAGGACGACCAGGACAACGAGCAGACGCATCCGAATATTCGGCATGTCCACTACAGTCCGGCGATGTCCGGACAGCGTCAACACCTTCTGACTCTTGAGTAAGTTGACTATCAGTCAGTTCGCTGCTCGATCTCCCACCCGGCGTGTCACGTTGAGCAGGTACTCCTTCCGGTTCAACGGGTTCTGGTCGGTGCGCGGCCGTTCCGGGACCGTGCCGCGGGTGACCGGCGCGTAGTGGTCGAACGCGGTCTCCAGCTCGCCCTCGCCCCGGGTGAGTCCGGGCAGCCGCTGCCCCAGCTCGTGCACCCGGGCGGCCGGCACCGTGCCCTCCAGCGCGACGGCAGCGCCGAGTGCCCCGGTGGTCTCCGGTACGGCGCCCAGCCGGGCCAGCACCGGGAGCAGCGCGCCGAGCGTGTCCGCGGGGGCCTGAAGCCGGAAGCGGTGCATGGGCTCGTGCACCCGGGTGCCCGCCCGGCGCAGCGCCTCGGCCAGGACCAGCGGGGTCAGGCACCGGAAGTCGTAACCGGTGCTCGACATGCTCTTGTCGAAGCCCTGGTGGGCGTGGCTCTGCCGGGGCGAATAGCCGGAGTGGGTCATGGTGACCGTGCAGTCGGGGATCCGCCAGCCGTGCAGTCCCTGACCGAGCGTCTCGCGGACGGTGTCCTCCACGGCCTTGAAGAAGGCGTACGGCATCGAGCCGAGCTCCACCTCCAGGCGGAACTCCACCCCGGAGCCGGGCGGTGCGGGCTCGACGCGCAGACCGACGGTGGCGAGGAACGGGTTGGCGTCCTTCTTGTTGAACTCCACGGCGTGTCCGGTGCCGACGGGGCGTTCGATGCACAGGGTCGTCGTCTCGCGGAAGCGGACGACCAGGCCGTACTCCTCGGCGAGGGTCGCCTGGATCACCTCCTTCTGCACCTCGCCGTAGAGGGACACGGAGGTCTCCCCGCGCAACTCGTCGTGCCGGACCCCGATGAGCGGGTCCTGCTCGGCGAGCTGGGTGAGCGCGAGGTGCAGCGAGCGCCGGTCGGCGCCGGGACCGGGCACGACGACGGTCTCCAGGGTGGGCGGCGCGAAGTGGTGCGCGTACGCCCTCCCCGGCCGCCCGATCGCGTCACCGATCCGCACACCGCCGAGCCCCCACACCTTGACGATCCGCCCGGCACCGGCGCGGTCCTGCCGGACGTCGGTGCCGCACTCGAACACACTGAGCCCGGTGACGCGCCCCTCGGTACGGCGCCGGGCACCTGGCCCTGCCGACGGGCCGCCGGCACTCCCACCCTCCAACCGACCGTCGCTACCCCGGCCCTCCCCCCGGCCTCCAGCGGCCCCGCCCTCCAACCGACCGCCGGCACTCCCGTCCTCCCCCGCGATCCGCCCCTCCCCCCGGCCCTCGTCAGCCCCACCCTTCAACCGACCGTCGGCCAGGTCGGCCCCCTCTCCCCCGTCCCCGAACGGGACCCGGTCCCGGATGTGGAGGGTGCCGGAGAAGATGCGGGCGTAGGCCACCTTCTCGCCCGCCGGGCCGCGTTCGACCTTGAAGACCGTGGCGGACAGGGGGCCGGACGGGTCCCCACCGGCGGCGGGCAGCAGGTGCTCGATGCCGGCGGTCAGTTCGGGCACGCCCGCTCCGGTGATGGCGGAGCCGAAGTACACCGGATGGACCAGCGCGCGCCGGGTCTGGGCGGCGAGGGCGGTGCGCAGACGGGCGTCGGACACCCCGCCGTCGAGGTAGGCGGCGAGCAGGTCGTCGTCGTAAGTGGCGAGCACGTCCAGCGCGGCCGGGCCGAGGCCGGGGACGAAACGGGCGGTGGGGGTGCCGAGTGCGGTGGCCTCCCCCATCGGGACGAGCGGTACGGACAGCCTGCGGGTCATCTGGTCGAGCACGGCGGAGCCCTGTGCGCCCCGCCGGTCGATCTTGTTCACGAAGATCAGCGTGGGGATGCGCAACCGGCGCAGGGTGCGCATCAGCACCCGTGTCTGCGCCTGGACGCCCTCGACGGCCGAGACGACCAGCACGGCGCCGTCCAGCACGCCGAGCACCCGCTCGACCTCGGCGATGAAGTCCGGGTGGCCGGGGGTGTCGATGAGGTTGACGGTGACGCCGTCGAGCGGGAAGGAGACGACGGCGGACTTGATGGTGATGCCGCGCTGCCGCTCCAGCGCGAGGGTGTCGGTGGTGGTACTGCCGGCGTCGACACTGCCGATCTCGTCGATCACTCCGGCGGTGTGCAGCAGCCGTTCGGTCAGGCTGGTCTTACCGGCGTCGACATGCGCGAGAATTCCGAGATTGAGCAGATGCACTGAGCGTGATGTCCTTCGGCACGGGGCGGATTCCTTCCTGGGCGGACATGCACGCAGCGCGCATCGCTGATCCTCTCTGTGTGACGACGGGTACCGCGCAGTGCAGCAGACACCGGCACCCGGCAGCAATGGATTAACGCTCAACAAATGCCGGTCCCAGCACTCGCCGTGACCAGGGTGCGGTCGTAGGGTGACGTACGTCACGTCCGATGGCTGGAGATCCCTGGCTGAAAACCCTCTCCCGCACGGTCTGGAGGGCACATGACCCGCATCTCGGTGAACGTGGACGGCACGACGTACGAGGACGATGTGGAACCCCGTCTTCTCCTCGCCCACTACCTGCGCGACCGCCTCGGTCTCACCGGCACCACGATCGGCTGCGACACCTCCAACTGCGGCGTCTGCACGGTCGACCTGGACGGAGCCAGCGTGAAGAGCTGCTCGGTGCTCGCCGTGCAGACGGACGGCTGCACGGTGACCACGATCCAGGGGCTCGCCCAGGACGGCGAGTGGACGGCACTGCAGCGCGCCTTCCACGAACAGCACGGCCTGCAGTGCGGTTACTGCACCCCGGGCATGATCATGGCCGCGCGCGATCTGCTGCGCGAGAACCCGCATCCCGACGCGGACGAGATCCGGCAGGGCCTGGAGGGCAACCTCTGCCGCTGCACCGGCTACCAGAACATCGTCCGCGCGGTGCTCGCCGCGTCCGGACGACCCACTCATGCGGCTGCCGAGGAGGTCTCGGCATGACCGGCCAGGCCGTCGAACGCGAGGTCGGGCGCCGCCGGCTGCGCAAGGAGGACGCCCGGCTGATCACCGGCCAGACCAACTGGACCGACAACATCCAGGTGGCCGGACTGCTGTACCTCGCGATCCTGCGCAGCCCGATGGCGCACGCCCGCCTCACCCGCGTCGACGTCTCCCCCGCCCGCGAACGCCCCGGTGTCGTCGCGGCGTTCAGCGGCGCCGACCTCGCCGAGGGGCTGGGCTCGCTGCCCTGCGCCTGGCCGGTGACCGAGGACATCGTGCTGCCCGAGCACCCGCCGGTCGCCGTCGACGAGGTCCGCTACGCGGGTGACCCGGTCGCGGTCGTGGTGGCCCGCGACCGGTACTCGGCCGCCGACGCCCTGGAGGCGATCGAGGTCGACTACGACCCGCTGCCCCCGGTCCTCGACCTGGAGGCCGCACTCGCCGAAGGCACCCCGCTGGTCCACGCCGACAAGGGCACCAACCGCTGCTACACCTGGCCGCTCGCCACCGGCGAGAGTTTCGCGGCGGTGCGGGACCGCGCCGAGGTGACGCTGAAGCGCCGCTACCACCAGCAGCGGCTGATCCCCAACGCGATGGAGCCGCGCGCGGTCGTCGTCACCCCGCTCGCCGCCTCCGGCGAGTACACGCTCTACTCGGCGACCCAGATCCCGCACATCCTGCGGATCATGCTGTCCACGGTCACCGGGATCCCCGAGCACAAGCTCCGGGTCGTCGCTCCGGACGTGGGCGGCGGCTTCGGCTCCAAGCTCCAGGTGTACGGCGAGGAGGCCCTCGCGCTCGCGGTCGCCCGCAAGCTCGGCCGGCCGGTGAAGTGGACGGAGTCCCGCTCCGAGGGCGCGCTCGCCACCCACCACGGCCGCGGCATGATCCAGGACGTCGAGATCGCCGCCACCCGCGAGGGAAAGCTCCTCGGCCTGAAGGTCGACCTGCTCGCCGACATGGGCGCCTACCTGATGCTGGTCACCCCGGGCATCCCGATCCTCGGCGCCTTCATGTACCCGGCCATCTACAAGATGGACGCCTACGACTTCACCTGCACCGGGGTGTTCACCACCCGCACGCCCACCGACGCCTACCGCGGCGCCGGGCGCCCCGAGGCGACCTTCGCCATCGAGCGGATCATGGACGAGCTGGCCGCCGAACTCGGCCTGGATCCGGTGGAGTTGCGGCGCCGGAACTGGATCCGGCACGAGGAGTTCCCGTACACCTCGATCGCCGGACTGACCTACGACAGCGGCAACTACGAGGCGGCCACCGACAAGGCGCTCGCCCTGTTCGGGTACGACGACCTGCGCACCGAGCAGCGGGGGCGCAACGAGCGCGGCGACCCGGTACGGCTCGGCATCGGCGTGTCGACGTACACCGAGATGTGCGGGCTGGCGCCAAGCCGGGTGCTGCGCGACCTCAGGTACGGGGCCGGCGGCTGGGAGGCGGCGAGCATCCGCATGCTGCCCACCGGCAAGGTCGAGGTGGTCACCGGCACCAGCCCGCACGGGCAGGGCCACGAGACCTGCTGGAGCCAGATCGCGGCCGACGTGCTCGGCGTGCCCTTCGAGGACGTCGAGGTGCTGCACGGCGACACCAAGGCGGCCCCGCAGGGCATGGACACCTACGGCTCGCGGTCGCTGGCCGTCGGCGGCGAGGCCGTGCACCGGGCCGCGAAGACGGTCGTCGAGAAGGCGCGGAAGGTCGCCGCCCACCTGCTGGAGGCCAGCGAGCAGGACCTGGAGTTCAGCGACGGCGTGTTCTCCGTGAAGGGCTCGCCCGAGGCCCGTAGGACCATCCAGGAGATCGCCTTCGAGACCTTCACCAACCACGACCTGCCCGACGGCGTCGAGCCCACCATCAACGCCGAGCACGTCGTGGACCCGGAGAACTTCTCCTACCCGCACGGCACCCACCTGTGCGCGGTCGAGGTGGACACGGAGACGGGGCGGACGCGCATCCGGTCGTACGTCTGCGTCGACGACGTCGGCCGGGTCGTCAACCCGATGATCGTCGAGGGCCAGGTGCACGGCGGGCTCGCGCAGGGCATCGCGCAGGCGCTGTACGAAGAGGCCGTGTACGACGACGACGGCAACCTCCTGTCCGGCACCCTGGCCGACTACCTCGTGCCGTCGGCGGCCGACCTGCCGGACTTCGTCACCGACCGGACGGAGACACCGGCCGCCTCCAACGCCCTCGGTGTCAAGGGCGTCGGCGAGGCGGGGACGATCGCCTCGACACCCGCCGTGGTCAACGCCGTCGTGGACGCGCTCAGGCCGCTAGGGGTGCGGGACGTGCGGATGCCGTGTTCCCCGCACCGGGTGTGGCAGGCGATCCGGGAGGCGCGGTCCGGTGCGGCCGGCGGGCCCGGCGGGACGGGGCCCGCGCAGTCGGGGCAGTCCGGGCAGGCGGCCCGGTCCGGCGAGCTGGGTCAGTACGGTCGGCCGGGTGAGGAGGGTTCGGCATGATTCCCCCCGCGTTCGACTACACCCGTCCGGACAGCGTCGACGACGCGGTGCACGCGCTCGCCGACGCGGGCGACGAGGCGAAGGTGCTGGCCGGCGGGCAGAGCCTGGTGCCGCTGCTGCGGCTGCGGCTGGCCTTCCCGGAGCTGCTCGTGGACGTCGGCCGGATCCCCGAGCTGCGCGGGGTCCGCGAGGACGGCGACTCGCTCGTCATCGGCGCGATGACCACGCACCACGAGGTGGTGCACGACCCGCTGGTGCGCCGGCACGCCGGGCTGCTCGCGCAGGCGACGGCCACGGTGGCCGACCCGGCCGTCCGGCACCGGGGCACCCTCGGCGGCTCGCTCGCCCACGCCGACCCGGCCGGTGACCTGCCCGCGGTGGCGCTGACCCTGGACGCCGGACTGGTCGTGGCCGGTCCCGCCGGGCGCCGCACCATCGCCGCGCGGGACTTCTTCGTGGACTACCTGCAGTCGGCGCTCGCCGACGACGAACTGCTGCTGGAGGTGCGGATCCCGAAGACGGACGGCTGGAGCTTCCACTACGAGAAGTTCCACCCGGTCGCCCAGTCCTGGGCCGTCGTGGGCGTCGCCGCACTGGTACGGCGCGACGACGGGCGGATCGCCGAGGCACGCGTCGGGCTGACCAACATGGGGGCGACCCCGCTCCGGGCGACCGCGGCCGAGGAGGCGCTGGCGGGTGCCGACGGCCCGGAGGCCGTGGCCCGGGCCGCCGAGGCTGCGGCGGACGGGACGCGGGCGGCGCAGGACCTGTCCGCCTCGCCGGAGTACCGGCGGCATCTGGCGCGGGTGCTGACCAGGCGGGCGGTGCTGACCGCCACCGGAATGGGGTGAGCGCCGATCATCACGATGGACGACCCGGAGCAGGTGCGGGCCCGCCTGGAGGAGACGGGGTACCTCGTCGACGAAGGGCTGGCCGTCACCTGCTTCCTGGCCCTGAGGCTGCACCGGCCGCTGTTCTGCGAGGGCGACGCGGGCGTGGGCAAGACCGCGCTCGCCGCCGCCCTCGCCGGGGCGCTCGGCGCGCCGCTGATCCGGCTGCAGTGCCACGAGGGCATCGACGCCTCGCAGGCCCTGTACGACTGGGACTTCCCGCGCCAGCTGCTGCATCTGAGGGCCGCCGAGGCGGCCGGGGTCACGGACGCGGACCGGCTGGAGAGCGAGCTGTACGACCGCCGTTTCCTCATCGCCCGGCCGCTGCTCCAGGCCCTGCAGACCCAGCCGTCGGTGCTGCTGGTCGACGAGATCGACCGGGCCGACGACGAGTTCGAGGCGTTCCTGCTGGAGCTGCTGTCCGAGTACTCGGTGACCATCCCGGAGCTGGGCACGCTGCGCGCCGAGCGCCCGCCGGTCGCCGTGCTGACCTCGAACCGCACCCGCGAGGTGCACGACGCGCTGAAACGCCGGTGCCTGTACCACTGGTTCGACCATCCCTCCTTCGCCCGTGAACTGGCCATCGTGCGCCGCCGGTTGCCGCAGGTGTCGGCGCGGCTGGCCGAGCAGGTGACGGCGCTGGTGCAGGCGCTGCGGGACGCGGACCTCATCAAACCGCCCGGGGTGGCCGAGACCCTGGACTGGGCCGAGGCCCTGGACGCGCTGGGGGCGAGCGAGGTGGACGCGGACCTGGCGGTGGCGACGCTGGGCTCGGTGCTGAAGTACCGGGAGGACACGGACCGGGCACGGGGGCTCGATCTCGCGGCGGTCCTCGCGGCCCGGGGCGGGTGAGGGCGGTGGGCACGACCGGGAACGGGACGGACCGCCCGCGGGAGGCGGACGCCGAACGCCTCGGGGCCGACGCCGTGCTGCTCGGTTTCGTGCGGGCGCTGCGCGCGGCAGGGGTCGAGGCGAGCACCGAGCGGCTGCACGCCTTCCTGCGGGCGGTGGCCGCCCTGCGGCCGGGGGTGCGGGCGGATGTGTACTGGGCGGGGCGCGCGACACTGTGCGGCGGGCACGACGACCTGGAGCGTTACGAGCGGGTGTTCGCCGCGTACTTCGGCGCCACCGACGAGCAGGCCCGCCGGCCGGTGCCTGCCGCGCCCCCGCCGCGGCAGAGACTGGTCGCCCGGGAGGCGCCCGCGGGACCGCGTACACCGGGCGAGGGTGACCCGCCCAGGCCGCCGGTCGCCGCGCTCGCCAGCTCGGCCGAGGTACTGCGGCACCGCGACTTCGCCGCGCTCGACCCCGCCGAACGGGACCAACTGCGCCGGCTGCTCGCCGCGTTCGCCCTGGAAGGTCAGGCGCGGCGCTCGGCGCGGCGCAAGCCCGCCCGGCGCGGTGAGGTCGATCCGCGGCGCACCGTACGGGAGTTGCTGCGGCGGGGCGGGGAACCGGCCCGGCTGCACCGGCACGCGCGCGTGGAGCGGCCACGCCGGGTGGTGCTGCTCGTCGACGTGAGCGGCTCGATGGCGCCGTACGCCGACGCGCTGCTGCGGTTCGCGCACGCGGCGGTGCGCACGGGCCGCACGGAGGTGTTCACCATCGGCACCCGGCTGACCCGGGTGACCCGCGAACTCTCGCACCGGGACCCCGACCTGGCGATGGCGGCCGTCGCGGCGGCGGTCCCCGACTGGCGCGGCGGCACCCGGCTCGGCGAGCTGGTGCGCGAGTTCCTGAACCGCTGGGGGCAGCGCGGGATGGCGCGCGGCGCGATCGTCGTCCTGCTCTCGGACGGCTGGGAGCGCGGCGATCCGGAGCTGCTCGGGCAGCAGATGCGCCGGCTGCACGCCCTGGCCCACCAGGTGGTCTGGGCGAACCCGCGCAAGGCCCGCCCCGGTTACGCACCGCTGGCGGCCGGGATGGCGGCGGCGCTGCCCAGTGTGGACGCCTTCGTCGCGGGGCACAGCCTGGCGGCGCTGGAGCGGCTGGCGGCGGTGGTGCGCGGTGCCGGTGGCGCCGCGGGCCCGGTGAGAGGAGCGGACGGTGCGTGAGATCCTGCCGGCGCTGGCGCACTGGCACGCGGCCGGGACGCCGTTCGGACTGGCCACGGTCGTCTCGGTCAGCCGCAGCGCGCCGCGCGGCCCCGGTGCCGCCATGGCGGTGGGTCCGGACGACGAGGTCGTGGGGAGCGTGTCCGGGGGCTGTGTGGAGGGCGCGGTGTTCGAACTCGCCCAGGAGGTCGTGGCGAGCGGCGAGGCGCGTCTTGCGACCTTCGGCTACAGCGACGAGGACGCGTTCGCGGTCGGGCTGACGTGCGGCGGCGAGATCACCCTGCTGGTACGGCCGGTGACGCCGGAGTCGGACCCGGCGTTCGGCGCGGTCGCCGCGTCGGTCGCCGGCGGCGAACCGGTGACCGTGGCCACAGTGGTGGACGGACCGGCGCCGCGCGGCGCCACGCTCGCGGTCTGGCCGGAACGGGCGGCGGGCACGCTCGGCGCGAGCGGCCTCGACGTCGCCGTCACCGCCGACGCGCGCGGCGAACTGGCGCTCGGCGCCTCGGCCCTGCGGCACTACGGGCCGCACGGCGAGCGCCGCGAGGACGCCGTCACGGTGTTCCTGCAGTCGTTCGCGCCGCCGCCGCGCATGCTGGTCTTCGGCGCGATCGACTACGCGGCCGCCGTGGCGCGGATCGGCGACTTCCTCGGCTACCGGGTCACCGTGTGCGACGCCCGACCGGTCTTCGCCACGCCCAAACGGTTCCCAGGGGCCGTCGAGGTCGTGGTGGACTGGCCGCACCGCTATCTCGCCGGCACGGACACCGACGACCGCACCGTGATCTGCGTCCTCACCCACGACCCGAAGTTCGACGTGCCGCTGCTGGAGGAGGCCCTGCGCCGCCCGGCCGCCTACATCGGCGCGATGGGCAGCCGGAAGACCCACCAGGAGCGCCTCGAACGGCTCGCGGAGGCGGGCCTCACCCAGGCCGAACTGTCCAGGCTGCGCTCACCGCTCGGGCTGGACCTGGGGGCCCGTACGCCCGAGGAGGTCGCCGTCTCCGTCGCCGCCGAGATCGTCGCGCTGCGCTGGGGCGGCAGCGGCGCGCCGCTGACCACCACCGCCGGAGCCATCCACCCGCCCCCCGGCTGAAGAGCCCGGAAGGAGCCTGTCATGGAACTGCACCACGAGTTCACCGTCCCCGTGCCGGTCGACGACGCCTGGCACGCACTCCTCGACATCGAACGGGTCGCGCCCTGTCTGCCGGGCGCGGTGGTGGAGGACTACGACGGCAAGACCGTGACCGGCTCGGTGAAGGTCAAGGTCGGCCCGGTCACCGTGACCTACCGGGGCACGGCGGTCTTCGAGGAGCAGGACGGGGCGGCACACCGGATGGTGCTCGTGGCGAGCGGCCGGGAGACCCGGGGACAGGGCACGGCCCGGGCGACGGTCACCGGCACCCTGACCGAACGCGACGGCGGCGGCACGGCGGTGTCGGTGCGGACCGACCTCACCGTGACCGGCCGCCCCGCGCAGTTCGGGCGGGGCGTGCTGGCGGAGGTCGGCGAGCGCCTGGTGGGCCAGTTCGCGACCTGCCTGGCGGACCGCCTGTCCGAGCCGGCACCCACTCCTGCCGCCGAGGAGCAACCGCAGCTGTGGGAGGAGCCGGAGCCGGAGCCGCTGGACCTCCTGCGCACGGCAGGTCTGCCGGTGGCCAAACGGGCGGCGGCCGCGGCGGCGGTGGCCGTACTGGCATGGGCGACGGCCGGGCTGCTACGACGGGCGCGGCGGAGGCTCACTGCTCGCCGCCGGTGACGGGCAACTCCCTACCGCTGCGGCAACCGGTGCACGGTCACCTCGCTGAGCACGCCGTCGGCGAGCACGGCGGTCATGTACGTGCAGTGGGGCTGGCGGCGCCGGTCGGTCGGCGAGCCGGGGTTGAGCAGGCGCAGGCCGGTCGGGGCGGTGGTGTCCCAGGGGATGTGGCTGTGGCCGAAGACCAGGACGTCGAGGCCGGGGAAGCGGGCGGCGCAGCGGGCCTCGCGGCCCTGGGCGGGGCCGGTCTCGTGGACGACACCGAAGCGCAGGCCGTCCAGTTCGGCGTACGCCACCTCGGGGAGCCGGGCCCGCAGCTCGGGTCCGTCGTTGTTGCCGTAGACCCCGATGAGCCGGCGGCTGCGGCCCTCCAGCAGGTCCAGGGTGGCGGTGTCGACCCAGTCGCCCGCGTGGAACACGACGTCCGCGTGCGGGAGTTCGGCCAACAGCGGCTGGGGGAGCCGTTTGGCGCGCTTGGGCAGATGGGTGTCGGACGTGAGCAGCAGGCGCACGCCCTCAGCCTAGGCGGCGCGGGAGTTCAGCCGGCGCAGGCCGCGAACGGCGCCGAGCAGCGCGGCGCCCGCGCCGAGGGCCGTGGCCGCGGGGTGCCGGACCAGGGTCTGCTGCCAGGAACGGGGGTGCGCGCTGTCGTCGAAGGAGCCGTGGGCGCCCTGGTCCTCGGCGGGGTCCTGGTCCACCGGTGCGAAGAGGTTGTCCAGTCCGGCGGGCGGGATGCGGTCGGTCTGCTGGGAGTCGAAACCGGTGCGGGCGAGGTAGCGGTCGAGCGGGGCCGGAGCGAGCCGGTTGGCCCAGATGGTGGCCACAGTGCTGGCACCGACGTAGTACTGCTTGCGGCGCGGGTGGTCGGCCGCGTGCACCACGCCCCGGGCGGCGACCTCCGGCTGGTAGATCGGCGGTACCGGCATGGGGTGCCGGGAGAGCCGGGAGCGGACCCATTCGAACTGGGGGGTGTTGACCGCGGGCAGCTGGACGACGGTGACATGGACGTGGCTGCCTCGGTGCAGCAGTTCCGTGCGCAGGGCGGAGGTGAAGCCGTTGATGGCGTGCTTGGCGCCGCAGTACGCCGACTGCAGCGGGATCGACCGCTCCCCGAGCGCCGAGCCGACCTGCACGATCGTGCCCCGGTCGCGGGGCAGCATGCGCCTGAGGGCCGAGCGGGTGCCGTTGACGAAGCCGAGGTAGGTGACGTCGGTGATCCGCCGGAACTCCTCGGGGGTGATCTCGTCGAACGGCGCGAACACGGTGGCGAAGGCGCAGTTGATCCACACGTCGACCGGGCCGAACTCCTTCTCCGCGGCTTCGGCGACGGCCTCGACCTGGGCCTGGTCCGCCACGTCGGCCGGCTGGACGAGGGGGCGTCCGCCGAGGGCCGCGACCTCGTCCGCCGCCGCCCGCAGTCCGCCCTCGCCGCGCGCGACCAGGACGACGTTCGCGCCCCGCCGGCCGTACAGACGGGCGGTGGCGCGCCCGATCCCGGCGCTGGCACCGGTGATGACGACGGTCGAGGGCATGGTCTTCTTCCTTTCCCACACGGTGACTTCATCCAGTGTCTTCACTCCGTCCGACAGGGCCCGGCCCGTTCCTCCACCAGGGTCAGTCCCAGTCCGGGTGCCCCGTCGGCGCCCGGCGTGATGCTGCCGCCGCCGGGGTCGAGCACGCCGTCGAAGAAGAGCCGCTCGATGCGGACGTGGTCGTGGAACCACTCCAGGTGGCGCAGATTGGGCACGGCCGCGGCGGCATGGGCGTGGGCGTGTGGTGCGCAGTGGCCGGAGATCTCGATCCCGCGTGCGTGGGCGAGCGCGGCGACGCGCAGCCAGACGGTGATGCCGCCGCACCGGGTGACGTCCGCCTGGAGGCAGTCGACGGCCCCGGCGGCCAGCATGTGCTCGAAGTACGGCAGGGTGTAGCCGTACTCGCCGGCGGTGACGTCCATCGGGAGGCGGCCGCGCAGGTCCGCGAGCAGGGTCAAATGGTCGGAGGAGACCGGTTCCTCGAACCAGGTGACGCCCCGGTGCGCGAGGGCGGCGCCGATGCGCGCTGCCTGCCCGCCGGTGTAGCCGCCGTTGGCGTCGACGTACAGCTCGACCCCGTCGCCGACGCTCGCCCGCGCCCGGTCGACCCGTTCGAGGTCGCGGCCCTCACGGCTGCCCCATGACTCGCCGATCTTGATCTTGACGCGGGGGATGCCCTCCTCCTCGGCCCAGCCGCGCAGTTGGCGGTCCTGACGCTCGGCGTCGTAGGTGGTGAAGCCGCCGCTGCCGTAGACGGGCACGTCGTCGCGGGCCGCCCCGAGCAGGTCGACGAGGGGCAGTTCGAGCAGGCGGGCCTTGAGGTCCCACAGGGCGATGTCGACGGCGGCGATCGCCTGCGCGGCCACGCCGGGCTGTCCGGCGTTGCGCACCGCGCGGCACATGCGCTCGTTGGCGCGCGGCACGTCGAGCGCCGGCAGGCCGCTGACGGTGCCGGCGAGGAGTTCGCGGACGACGTGGGCGGTGGCGGCAGGGGCGTAGGTGTAGCCGAGGCCGGTGGTGCTGCCGGAGCGCACGGTGACCAGGACGAGGGTGGTCTTGTCCCAGGAGAGGGTGCCGTCCGCTTCGGGGGCGTCGGTGGGCACCGTGTAGACGGCGGTGTCGACGTCGTCTACGGTCGGCCGGTCGCTCACGGCTCGCCTCCTCACGCCCGCCGCCGCGCCCCGAGCACCACGCCGCCGGCGGCGAGTCCGGCAACGGTCGCCGTCGTCGCCCAGCGGGCCGTGCGCGAGGGCTCGGGCGGGCGGTCGGCCAGGCGTTCCGGGTGGTCGCTGGGCAGGTTGCCGTCGAGGGCGAGCGCGAGGACCTCCGCGAGGTGCAGGGCGCGGCGGCCGGTGCCGCCCTCCTCGATCTGGGTGCGGCAGCTGAAGCCGTCGGCGAGGATCAGGCTGTCCGGTGCGGCGGCGCGCACGGAGGGCAGGACGCCCAGTTCGGCGACGGCCATGGAGACCTCGTGGTGGCCGCGTTCGAAGCCGAAGTTGCCGGCGAGTCCGCAGCAGCCCTCGTCGAGGATGTCGGCGTCCAGGTGGGCGCGGCGCATGAGTTCCTCGTCGGCCTCGAACTTCATGACGGCGTGCTGGTGGCAGTGGGTCTGCACGGTCGCCTGCCGGGCGAGCTGCGGTGGCCGCCAGGTCTCGGGGGCGTGGTGGACGAGCTGTTCGGCGAGAGTGCGGACCTGTCCGGCCAGCCGCCGCACGTCCTGGTCGGCGGGCATCAGTTCGGGGGCGTCGGCGCGGAAGACGGCCGTGCACGAGGGTTCGAGGCCGATGACGGGGGTGCCCGCCTCCAGGTAGGGGCGCAGCACCTGGAGGGTGCGGGTCAACACCTTCTTGGCGACAGGCAGTTGGCCGGTGGAGATCCAGGTCAGACCGCAGCACACCGGCTCGGTGGGGACGGCGACACGGAAGCCCGCGTCCTGCAGCACCCGTACGGCCGACTTCGCGATCGCGGGGTGGAAGTAGGTGCTGAAGGTGTCGGGCCACAGCACGACGGTGCGCGGGTCGGCCGGGTCCGGCTGCTCGCGTCCCTGGGCCCGCCACCACTGCAGGAAGGACTCCTCGGCGAACACCGGTGCCGAGCGGGCGCCGTCCACGCCCGCCAGCCGCTTGCCCGCGCGGGCGAGGCCGGGCGCGTGCAGCGCGGAGTTGACCAGGGCGGGGGCGATACGGGAGAGCCGGGCCCAGACCGGCAGATAGCCCATGGAGTAGTGCGCGGCGGGGCGTGTCCGGCCCTCGTAGTGGTGGGCGAGGAACTCCGCCTTGAGGGTGGCCATGTCGACGCCGGTCGGGCAGTCTGACTTGCAGCCCTTGCAGGCCAGGCACAGGTCGAGCGCGTCGCGTACGGCGGTGGAGCGCCAGCCGTCCTCGATCGCGGAGTCGGCGTGTCCGCCGAGCATCTCGAACAGCAGCCGGGCCAGGCCGCGGGTGGAGTGCTCCTCCTCCATGGTGGCCCGGTAGGAGGGGCACATCACGCCGCCGGAGTGGCTGCGGCAGTTGCCGATGCCGACACAGCGCAGCACCGCGCGGTTGAAGTTGTGCTCGTCCTCGGGGAAGCCGAAGTGGGTCGGGGACGTGGCCGGCCGCCAGCCGGGGCCGAGCCGCAGCTGTCCGTCGACGGGGTTGGGGCGGACGATCTTGCCGGGGTTCATCCGGTCCCGGGGGTCGAAGAGGGCCTTCAGCTCGCCGAAGGCGGTCACGAGCCGCTCGCCGAACATACGGGTGAGCAGTTCGCCACGGGACTGGCCGTCGCCGTGCTCGCCGGACAGCGAGCCGCCGTAGGAGACGACGAGGTCGGCGGCGCGCTCCACGAAGCCGCGGAAGTCGGCCACGCCGTGGGCGGTCCTGAGGTCGAAGGGGATACGGGTGTGGACGCAGCCCTGCCCGAAGTGGCCGTACAGGGTCGGACTGTCGTAGTCGAACTCGTCGAACAGGCCCTTCAGGTCGCGCAGGTAGTCGCCGAGCCGCTCCGGCGGTACGGCGGAGTCCTCCCAGCCCTCCCAGGTCTCCCGGTCGTCCGGCGGGCGCGCGGTGACGCCGAGTCCGGCCTCGCGGGCCCTGAGCATCTTCTGCTCGCGTTCGGGGTTGTCGGAGAAGGCGATGCCGCGGTCCTTCTCGTCCCGGCCGACGGCCCGCAGCAGGGCGTGCGCCTGCTCGTCCACGTCCTCCTGGCTGTCGCCGCTGTACTGCAGCATCAGCCAGCTGTCGCCCTCGGGCAGCATGGCGAGCGAGTCGAGGTAGGCGCCCTCCTCGCGCATCAGCTGCGCCATGCGGTCGTCCAGCGCCTCCAGTTGGCTGGGCGAGCAGTGCTCCAGCAGGCGGGGTACGTCGTCGGCGGCGGCGCAGATGTCGTCGTAGCCGAGGACCAGCAGCGACTGGTACGGCGGCACCGGGACGAGGTCGAGTTCGGCGCGCAGGACGGTGACCAGGGTGCTCTCGCTGCCGACGAGCGCCTTGGCCACGTCGAAGCCGTTCTCGGGCAGCAGGGAGTCCAGGTTGTAGCCGGAGACGCGGCGCGGGATCTTGGGGTAGCCGCGGCGGATGTCGGCGAGGTACTCGCCGGCGATGCGGTCGAGGCCGCCGTAGAGCTCGGCGAGCCGGCCGCCGGCGGCGGCGATGCGGGCGCGCTCGTCGGGTGGGGTGGGGCCGGTCCAGGTGCGCTGTCCGTCGTAGGTGAGGATCTCCAGACCCCGGACGTTGTCGACGGTCTTGCCGTAGGCCTGCGCGGAGGCGCCGCAGGAGTTGTTGCCGATCATCCCGCCGAGCGCGCAGTGGCTGTGTGTGGCGGGTTTCGGTCCGAACTGCAGCTTGTGCGGGGCGAGTTGACGGTTCAGTTCGTCCAGGACGATCCCGGGTTCCACCACACAGGTGCGCCGTTCGGGGTCGACGGAGATCAGCCGGGTGCAGTACTTGCTCCAGTCGACCACCACGGCGGTGTTGGTCGACTGTCCGGCCAGGCTGGTGCCGCCGCCCCGGGAGAGGACGGGGGCGTCGAAGCGTGCGCACACCGACAGCGCCCGGGCGCCTGCCTCCACCGTGCGGGGGACGACGAGGCCCAGGGGGACCTGCCGGTAGTTGGAGCCGTCCGTGGCGTAGGCGCCGCGGCTGCCGGCGTCGAAGCGGACCTCGCCGTCCACCTCGGCACTCAGAGCGGCCTCCAGGCCGGACGTGTCCGGAGGGGTCATCTGCGCTCCCTGGGTTCACCGACGTACTGCGCTGTCCGAGGACCGGCGAGTACCCGACAAATCGCCAGGCAAAACTGAACAGGAAAGCTGAACAGGAAAACTGAGCAGATAGAACTGGACAGGTTGAACTGGACAGTTTCAGCTGTCGGTCCTAGGCTGGCGGCATGGCTGACATCTCCGACTCCGCCGCCCGCGCCGCGCGCGATCTGCGCGTGGTGTTCAGCCGGCTGCGGCGCCGTATCCGCGAGGTCGCACAGAACACCGACCTCAGCCCCTCACAGGAGTCGGCGCTCACGCTGGTCGGCAAGCACGGCGCCGCCACGGCCAGCGCGCTCGCCGCCGCCGAGGGGGTGCGCCCGCAGTCGATGGCGACCACGCTGGCCGCACTGGACCAGCACGGTCTGATCCGGCGCGCCCCCGACCCCGAGGACGGCCGGCGCCAGCTGGTCACCCTGACCGACGCCGGGCGGGCCCGTATCGAGGGCAACCGCCAGGTCCGCGAGGAGTGGCTGGCCCGCGCCTTCCAGGACCGCTACACGGAGGAGGAACGGCAGACCGTCCTGACGGCACTGGAGCTGATGGAACGGCTGTCGCAGCCGTGACACCGAGGCTCACCGGACACGCCGGGAAGGCCACCCGCCCCGCCCCCGCCGGATTCGACCGCCGGCTGATCCCGCCGATGCTGTTCGGCTCGGTCCTCAACCCGGTCAACTCCTCGATGATCGCCGTCGCCCTGGTGCCGATCGGCGTCGCCTTCGGAGCCCCGCCCGCCCAGACCGCCTGGCTGGTCTCGGCGCTCTATCTGGCCACGGCCGTCGGACAGCCGGTCATTGGCCGCCTGGTGGACATGTACGGCCCGCGCAGGCTCTATCTCGCCGGTACGGCCCTGGTCGGTGTGGCCGGTCTGCTCGGCGCGCTCGCACCCTCGCTGGGCGCGCTCGTCGCTGCGCGGGTCCTGCTGGGCTTCGGGACGTCGGCGGCGTACCCGGCGGCCATGCGGCTGATCCGCGGCGAGGCCGAGCGCACGGGGCAGGACGGCCCGGCCGGGGTGCTGGCCGCGCTGGCCGTCGCCAACCAGACGGTGGCCGTCGTCGGGCCCGCGCTCGGCGGCCTGCTGATCGGCCTGGGCGGCTGGCGCGCCGTGTTCACGGTCAACGTGCCGCTCTCGGCGGTCTGCCTGGTGCTCGGCACCCTGCGGCTGCCCCGGTCCGGGACCCGGCGGCGAGCCGTGGACCTGCCCGGCATGGCGCTGTTCACGCTGCTGCTGGTCGCGCTGATGCTGTTCCTGATGCAACCGCGCGCCGACCGCTGGTGGCTGCCGGTGCTGTCGGCCGTCGCCGCCGCCGGTTTCGCCGTGCGCGAGCTGCGGGTGCCCGACCCGTTCATCGACCTGCGCGTTCTCGGCGGCAACGGCCCGCAACTCGCCACCTACCTACGGCAGTTGCTCACCTACACCACCTCCTACGCCTTCATGTACGGCTACCCGCAGTGGCTGGAGCAGGGGCGCGGGCTCGGCGCCTCCACCGCGGGGCTCGTGCTGCTGCCGCTGTCGGTGTCCGCGCTGATCGTGTCCTCGCTCACCGGACGCCGGGAGGCGGTGCGCGGCAAGCTGATCGTCGGCTCCGCACTCCAGGTCGCGGGCTGCGCCCTGCTGCTCCTCGTGCGTGCCGACAGCGCGCCGTGGCTGCTGCTCGCGGTCGGCACGCTGCTCGGCATCCCGCAGGGACTGATCGGGCTGGCCACGCAGAACGCCCTGTACCGGCAGGCCGATCCGGAGCGGATCGCCTCCGCGGCCGGGCTGCTGCGGACCTTCAGTTACCTCGGCGCGCTGGGCGCGTCCGCCGCCACCGCGGGGTTCTACCCGCACCGCGCCGACACGGCCGGGCTGCACAGCCTGGCCCTGTTCATGCTCGCCGGCTCCGTGCTGCTGCTGGCGACGACCCTGCCGGACCGGTCCCTCGGCCGGCTGGGCACCACCCCCCTGACCATCGGAAAGGCCTGACCGACTCATGTCGCTCACCACGCTCGACCCCCGTACCGCCCTCGTCGCGATCGACCTGCAGAACGGCATCGTGGGCATGCCCGTCCAGCCGCACGCGGCCTCGGACGTCGTCTCGCGCACGGCCGAACTGGCCGAGGCCTTCCGGTCCCGGAACCTGCCCGTGATCCTGGTCCGGGTCTCCTTCGCGCCCGACTGGGCCGACGCCGTCCCCGGCCGCACCGAGCGCCAGGCGCGCGGCCTCGCCTTCCCCGAGGGCTGGGACGTCGTCGTCGAGGAACTGTCCGGCCACCCCGGCGACATCCGCGTCACCAAGCACAACTGGAGCGCCTTCCACGGCACCGACCTGGACGTCCAGCTGCGCCGCCGCGGCGTCACCCAGATCGTGCTGACCGGCATCGCCACCAGCATCGGCGTGGAGTCCACCGCCCGCGACGCCTACGCCCACGGCTACCACGTCACCCTCGCCACCGACGCGATGGCCGACGCCGACGCCGAGGCGCACACGAACAGCGTGGAGCGGATCTTCCCGCGGCTCGGCGAGAGCGGCACCACCGCCGAGATCCTGGAGCTGCTCGCCAAGACCCACGCCTGACCCGAGCGGCTCGGCCCCTTGCCGTGGGATGCCTGCACTCCGCGCCAAGGGGCCGGGTTAGCATTCGGCCACGCTCACCGTGCCAAGGAGGCAACGGCAAGCGAACTGAGGGGGCTTGGAGCCGGATGCCGGTCAAGGTCAGCGTCATCGTCCCCGTGTACAACCCGGGGCCGTACATCGAGGACTGCATCACCTCGCTGCTGCGCCAGTCGCTGCCTCCCGACGCCTATGAAGTGATCTTCGTGGACGACGGCTCCACCGACGCCACCCCGGCCCGCCTGGACGCGCTCGCCGCCGAGCATCCGCACCTACGCGTCATCCGTCAGGAGAACTCCGGCTGGTCCGGCAAGCCCCGCAACGTGGGCATCGAGGCCTCCCGCGGCGAGTTCGTGATGTTCGTCGACAACGACGACCGACTCGGCGACGAGGCCCTGGAGCGGATGTACGACTACGGGGTCGCGAACAAGGCCGATGTGATCGTGGGCAAGATGGCCGGGAAGGGCCGGGCGGTGCCGGTGGAGCTGTTCCGCCGCAACCACCCGCACGCCACGGTCGAGAACGCGCCCCTGATCGACAGCCTCACCCCGCACAAGATGCTCCGGCGCTCTTTCCTGGACCGCACCGGGCTGCGCTTCCAGGAGGGCCGGCGGCGCCTGGAGGACCACGTCTTCGTCGCGGAGGCATATCTGCGCGCGGACAACGTCTCGGTGCTGAGCGACTACGTCTGCTACTACCACCTCAAACGCGACGACGCCTCCAACGCCGGCTTCCAGCGCTTCGAGCCGGCCGGCTACTTCCAGAACCTCCGCGAGGCCCTCGACGTGGTCGAGCGGTACACCGAGCCGGGCCCGCTGCGCGACAAGCTGCTGCGCCGCTGGCTGCGGGTGGAGATCGTCGAGCGGATGAGCGGGCACCGCCTGCTAGCGCTGCCCGACGACTACCGGCGCGAGCTGCTCGAGGAGATGCACGCGGTCGTCGTCGAGCGCTTCGGCCCCGGGGTCGCACCCGGGCTGCGCCCCGCCCAGCGGATCGTCGCCGCGCTGATCCGCGAGAACCGCTACGACGACCTGGTCGCCTACGCCGAACGGGAGGCCGGGGTGCGGCTCCGCGCCGTCCCGGCCGGTGTCGCCTGGCAGGACGGCGCCCTGCGTCTCGACCTCGCCGCCGAGTACACCACCGCGCAGGGCCCGCTGACCGTCCCCGCGGACGCCCCCGCGCCCCCGGCGGACGGCACGCCCCGCGATCTCGCCGAGGCCGCGTCCTGGCTGGCCGCGGCCGCCGGGAACGGTTTCGACGCCGCCACCGTCGATCTGATCGTGCGTGACCGGGCCACCGCGGCCGCGTTCTTCCAGCCGGTGGAGCTCACCCGCGAGCGCATCCCGGCCGAGGACGGCGGCACCCGGCTGGTGCTGCGCGCCACGGCCACCGTCGACCCCGCCACGGCGGCCGGCGGCGACCCGCTCGGCGGCGGTCTGTGGGACCTGTACGTGCGGGTCGGGCTGGGCGGCTGGACCAAGGAGTGCCGGCTCGGCCCGGCCCCCGCGCAGGAGTTCGCGCTGCCGCCGGCCGGGATCGTCGCGGGCCGGGTCGTCCTGCCGTACTGGACGAAGCAGTACCGCAACCTGTCCCTGGACGTGGACCGGGCCGTGAAGTCCCTCGGCCTGCACCGGCTCACTCCGGCGGACGCGGCGGTCTCCGACGCCGAGACACTGACCGTCGCGCTGCCGCTGTACGTGCCCGACAGCACGGAGGTGACCGTCCGGCTGGCCGGTGCCTCCGGCCGGACGGTCGACAGGCCGGCCGTGCTCACGCCCGCCGACGGCGTCCACGCGCTGCTGGCGGCCGATCTGCCGCTGCGTGAACTGCGGGGCGCCCTGTGGCGCACGGAACTGCGCCTGGCCGGCGGACCCATCCTGAAGCTGCCCCTGCTGCTGCGGGTGGGCCGCGCGCCGGGTGCCGTGGCGGTGGTCCGCCCGTCGCCGCCCGGTATGCTGCGCCGGCTGCTGCGCAGGGCACGGCGCCTGCTCGGCGGCGTGCCGGGGACGCGGACGACCACGACGACACGGAAGGCATGACGGCGTGCGGCAACTGGGGATGGGGGACGCCTGGGTGCTGGAGCCCCAGGTGTTCCCGGACGAGCGGGGAAGCTTCCACGAGTGGTACCGGGGCGCGGAGTTCCGCGAGGCCACCGGCCATGACCTCGGCCTCGCCCAGGCCAACTGCTCGGTGTCCCGGCGGGGCGTGCTGCGCGGCATTCACTTCGCCGACGTGCCGCCTGGGCAGGCCAAGTACGTCACCTGTGTGCGCGGAGCCGTCCTCGACGTGGTCGTGGACATCCGCGTCGGCTCCCCCACCTACGCACAGTGGGAGGCCGTACGGCTGGACGAGGACACCCGGCGCGCGGTGTTCCTCGCCGAGGGGCTCGGGCACGCCTTCATGGCACTCACCGACGACGCCACGGTGGTGTACCTGTGCTCGACCGGGTACGCGCCGAAGCGCGAGCACGGGGTGCACCCGCTCGATCCGGCGCTGGGCATCGCCTGGCCGGAGGGCATCGAGCCGGTGCTGTCGCCCAAGGACGCCGAGGCGCCCTCGCTGGCCGAGGCGGAGCGGTCCGGGCTGCTGCCCACGTACGCGGACTGCTCCGCCCACTACCGGCGGCTGCGTTCAGGGGAGTTCAGCGGCTGACGGTGCGGGGGCGAGATCAGCGGCTGAGCGGTGCCGGACCGGTCGAAGGCCCGGCTGCCGGTACGGCGCACCCGGTCCGGGTCGACGCCGGCGAGCCGGAACGCCTCGCGCGCCAGCTCGTACCAGCCGGCCTCGCCGGAGCTGGTGGCGTGGAAGACACCGTGCCCGTCCGTGGCGCCCAGGTCGGCGATCCGGGCCGCCTTCAGCTCCCGCATGGTGCGCACGAAGTTCCGGCCGTGCACGCCGTACAGTCAGGCGGTGCGCAACACGGCCGAATCGTCGGGGAGTTCGGCGAGTACGGCAGGCTCCCCGGCGAGCTTGGTGCGGCCGTAGGCGGTGAAGGCGCGCGGGTCGGTGACGCGCGTGGGCAGGATCTGGGCGTCGGGCCGGTTCTGGCGGAACTCCTCGA
Organism: Streptomyces sp. NPDC031426; assembly: GCF_055581585.1. NCBI lineage: Bacteria > Bacillati > Actinomycetota > Actinomycetes > Kitasatosporales > Streptomycetaceae > Streptomyces > Streptomyces sp. NPDC031426. The sequence continues at coordinate 185,783 of NZ_JBVIJE010000002.1, read as the reverse complement.
CCAGCGGGCTGATCCCGCCGACGACGAAGTTGTCGCCCACATCACGAAGTCGTCGTCGCCGAGGAAGTCCCGGGCGATCAGGACCGCGTGCGCGAGGCCGAGGGGTCGTTCCTGTCCTGGGGTCTCGGTGATCCCGGCATCGGCGATGGATCCCAGGCCTGGAACGGCACTGGCTTGTTCGCCACCGGTACCAGCTGTTTCGCCGAGGTGTGGATGATCGGCCGCAGCCGGGTCCCGGAGCCGCCGGAGAGCACCAGCCTTACGACTGGCTCAGTCCTCGCCCCGCACGATGTTGTCGTACGTGCCGGCCGCGCCCTGCCGCGGCGCGCTGCGGCGGTCCAGGACGGCCGGGAGACAGGTCCGTACTCCCCGGTCACGGTGTCGGCGAGCCTTCGCCCAGCCGGTCTCGGCGTAGGGCAGTGCGGGTTTGTCACTGGGATGCGCGGGCGCGGTCACGTCGTCCATCTTCCTTCTGCGTCGTACGCCGGGCGGGACCGGTGCGCCGGCCCCAGGCGGCAGTCCGTGTGCGAACTGTGCCCGACCGGGTCCCCGCCGGACCGCGCCCGCAAACGCCGTGCCGGCTCAGGTCCGGCCGCCGCCTCCGCCGCCGAAGGATCCGCTGGAACCGGGCGACCAGCGCGGGCGGCGCTGGTCGTCGGCGCGCCGGGAGCGGACATTGCCGATCTGGTAGGGGGTGAGCCGCTCGCTGTCGTCCGCGGCCCGGGGCACCTCGTCGGGTTCGCGCATCTCATGGGCCTCGTGGACGGGTCCGGACGGCGGCATGCGGGGCTGCTCCTCGGGCCGCGGCGGGGCCGGTTCGCGTCGGCGCACCTGGAATCCGAGCCGGAAGGCCCAGAGCAGTCCGGCGACACAGACGACCCCGGCGAGCAGGATGAGGACGTACCCGAACACCCGGGCGCCGGTGGCGGCTGTCGCGGCTGTGTACATGGCGGAGTTCATGGCGCTCGGGTACCCGGCCGAGCGGCGGATACGACCCCGGCCGCGAGGGCGTGGCGCACGGGAGGCCGCAGGTCACGGGGAGTAGCGTCACCCGCGATGACGGAACTACCGGAAATGTCGGACACTCCCGAGGTCGTGGCGCGCTACACGGCACCCGCGCCGCGTCCCGGCCGGGCCCTGCTGCGCTGGGTCTCCACCGCCGACCACAAAGTGATCGGCCGGCTCTACATGGTCACGGCGTTCTGCTTCTTCCTGCTCGCGGGGCTGCTCGCCCTCGGGATGCGCGCTGAACTGGCCCGGCCGGGTCTGCAGTTCCTGAGCGAGCACGGCTACAACCAGTTCTTCACCGTCCATGGCACGATCATGATGCTGCTGTTCGCGACCCCGATGTTCGCCGGGTTCGCCAACGCCGTGATGCCGCTGCAGATCGGCGCGCCCGACCTGGCCTTCCCGCGACTGAACGCGCTGTCGTACTGGATGTACCTGTTCGGCGGCCTGATGGTGGTCTCCGGCTTCCTGGTGCCCGGCGGGGCGGCGGCGTTCGGCTGGTTCGCCTACGCGCCGCTGAACAGCGCCTACTTCTCCCCCGGTGCGGGCGGCGACCTGTGGGCCATGGGGCTGGTGGTCGCGGGTGTGTCGACGACACTCACCGCGGTGAACTTCATCGCCACGATCCTGTGCCTGCGCGCGCCGGGCCTGACGATGTTCCGGATGCCGATCTTCACCTGGAACGTGCTGTTCACCTCGATCCTGATCCTGCCCGCGTTCCCGGTGCTCACGGCGGCGCTGCTGGTGCTGGAGGCGGACCGCAAGTTCGGGGCGCACGTCTTCGACGCGGCGAATGGGGGTGCGCTGTTGTGGCAGCACCTGTTCTGGTTCTTCGGGCATCCCGAGGTCTACATCGTGGCACTGCCGTTCTTCGGGATCGTCTCGGAGATCATTCCGGTGTTCTCACGCAAGCCGCTGTTCGGCTATCTGCCGATGATCGGAGCCACGATCGCGATCACCATGCTGTCGGCGGTGGTGTGGGCGCACCACATGTTCGCCACCGGAGCGGTGCTGCTGCCGTTCTTCTCCATCATGTCGTTCCTGATCGCGGTGCCCACGGGCATCAAGTTCTTCGCGTGGATCGGCACGATGTGGCACGGCTCGGTGTCGTTCGAGACGCCGATGCTGTGGTCGTTGGGCTTTCTGGTGTCGTTCCTGCTGGGCGGGCTGAGCGGGGTGCTGATCGCCTCGCCGCCGCTGGACTTCCATCTGACCGACACCTACTTCATCGTGGCGCACCTGCACTATGTGCTGTTCGGCACGGTGGTGTTCGCGATGTTCGCCGGCTTCTACTTCTGGTGGCCGAAGTTCACCGGCAAGATGCTGGACGAGCGGCTCGGGAAGGTGCACTTCTGGCTGCTGTTCCCGGCGTTCCAGCTGACCTTCCTGGTGCAGCACTGGCTCGGCGAGGCCGGCATGCCCCGCCGGTACGCGGACTATCTGCCCGAGGACGGCTTCACCCTGCTCAACTCCCTGTCGTCGGCGGGCGCGTTCCTGCTGGGCGTCTCCACCCTGCCGTTCCTCTACAACGTGTGGCGCACCGCCACCAAGGGCGAGAAGGTCACCCTGGACGACCCGTGGGGCTGGGGACGCGGCCTGGAGTGGGCGACCTCCTGTCCGCCGCCGCGGCACAACTTCGTGGCGCTGCCCCGGATCCGCTCCGAGTCCCCCGCCTTCGACCTGCACCACCCGGAGATCGAGAGCCCGGCCGGAGAGGAGCTGGCGCGATGAAGGCGGAGGCGATGCTGTTCGGCGGGGTCGCGGCGTTCTTCGGCGGATCCGCGGCGCTGTACGGGGTGTGGTCGCAGGACGAGACGGGCACCGCGGTGCTCGTCGTGGCGTGCGGGATGGCCGCGCTGGTCGCGTTCTTCTGCCTGATCCAGTACCGGCGCCGGGGCACCCGGGCCCAGGACCGTACCGAGGCGGAGGTGGCGGACGCGGCCGGGCCGGTGGCGTTCTTCCCCGACGAGAGCCTGTGGCCGATCGTGACCGCGCTGGGTTTCACGCTGACGGCGACCGGCGTGGTCTTCGGTCTGTGGCTGTTCCTCATCGGTCTGGGCGTTCTGGCGCGGGGGGTGTTCGGGATGGTGTACCAGTACGGGCACCGGTGAGGGGTCTGTGCGGGGCGCCGGGCCGGAACGTCTCCACGGGCTCGTGAGCGGTCTCGTAGCCGCCGGTGACGCTCTGCCGGATCTCGCCCGTGGGCACGCCCTCGGCCAGCCGCTCGTTCTCGGCCGCCGTCAGGGCCCGGCACAGCCACCGGGTGACCAGGAAGGCGAGGATGGGCGCCACGACGAAGGCGACGCGCAGCACCCAGGTGATGGCGTTGACGGAGACGTGGAAGGTCTGGGCGATGACGTCGTTGCCGCCGGCCAGCAGCAGCACGCCATACCAGACCGTGCCCGCGACGCCGAGGCCGGTGCGCACCGGTCGCTCGCGGGGCCGGTCGCACAGGTGCCGCTCGGCCCACCACTCCCCCGTCAGCCGCTGCTCCACGAACGGATAGGCGTACAGGGCGGTGAACAGCAGGCCGGGCAGGACGACCGCGGGAAGCAGGACGTTCCACATGAGGGTGTGCCCCGCGACATTCGTCTCCCAGGGCGGGACCAGCCGCAGCGCGCCCTCCAGAAAACCGACGTACCAGTCCGGCTGGGAAGCGGTGGAGACCTGGTCGGGGCGGTAGGGGCCGTAGTTCCAGACCGGGTTGACCTGGGCGATGCCCCCCATCAGCACCAGTACGCCGGCGACGATGACGGCCAGGCCGCCGGAGGAGCCGGTGAACTGCGGGAAGAACGGCTTGCCGACGGCGTTGCGCCGGCTGTGGCCGGGTCCGCGCCACTGGGTGTGCTTGAGATATACCACCAGCATCAGGTGCACGGCGACCAGCGCGAGGAGGGCACCCGGAAGCAGCAGGATGTGCACCGGATACAGGCGGGTGATGATGTCGTGGGCCGGGTACTGGCCGCCGAAGACGAAGAACGCCACGTAGGTGCCGACGACCGGGAGGGACAGCATGATGCCCTGCGCGATGCGCAGTCCGGTGCCGGAGAGCAGGTCGTCGGGGAGGGAGTAACCGGCGAAGCCCTCGGCCAGCGAGACCGCGAACAGGGTCACGCCGATCACCCAGTTCAGCTCGCGCGGCCGGCGGAAGGCGCCGGTGAAGAAGATCCGCAGCAGGTGCGCGCCGATCGCGGCGACGAAGACCAGCGCGGCCCAGTGGTGGGTCTGCCGCATCAGCAGTCCGCCGCGTACGTCGAAGCTGATGTACAGGGTGGAGTCGAAGGCGGCCGACATGCGGACTCCCTGCAGCGGCACATACGGGCCGCTGTAGACGACCTCGCGCATCTCCGGCTGGAAGAACAGGGTGAGCCAGACCCCGGTCACGATCAGCACCAGCAGGCTGTACAGGGCGAGTTCGCCGAGCAGGAAGGACCAGTGGTCGGGGAACGCCTTGCGCAGCAGCTGCCCGCCGTCGATGACGGGCAGTCGGGCGTCGGCTGCGTCGACGAGCCGCTCGGCGCGGCGGCCGGCACGGTTCATGCGTCCTCGGGCTCCGCCGCCGCGCGGGCCACCTCGGCCTCCACCTCGGGGCGAGGCCGGCCCGTCTCCTTGGCGAACTCGCTCAGCGCGGTCTGCACGTCCCGGTCCAGGTCCCGCCAGGCCCGCAGCGCGGTCTCGTACGTGCCCGACTGGGCGCCGGTCATCCGCCGCTCGGCCGGCGGGCCGTAGGCGTCCCGCAGTTCGTCGACCGTGGCGTGGGCCGCGTCGGCCGCGCGCTGCTTCTGCACGAGTTCGTCGAAGGTGTGAGCCACACCAATCGACCCTAGGCACCCCTTTCCCGATGCGCCTCCCCAAGCCTCACGAACCTGCCGAAACGCACCCGTGTGGCGGTCAGCGACGAGGGGCACCACCGGGGCTGTCGGTTCAGCCGACGGGGCGGGGCGCCCGGGCGGGGCCTGGAGGACGGCGGACGCGGGGCCTACGGTTAGCCGACGCGACGGAGCGCAGGGAACGGCAAGGACGGCGGCCGACGCGACGGAGCGCAGGGAACGGCAAGGACGGCGGCCGACGCGACGGAGCGCAGGGAACGGCAAGGACGGCGGCCGACGCGACGGAGCGCAGGGGACGGCAGGGACGGTCGGCGGTCAGCCGCGGGTAAGGATGGCGGACGGTCGCGGTCAGCCACGAGACAGCAGTCAGCCCACGGCAACAGGCAGCCGGCGACCGCGGCCAAGCAAACCCCCGCCGTGACGGTCAGTCCCTGGGGACCAGGTCCGCCCACACCTGTTTGCCGCCGCTGACCGGGACCGTGCCCCAGGCCGCCGACACCGCCTCCACCAGGAGGATGCCCCGGCCGCCGGTGGCCTCCCAGCCGATGCTGGTGGGCTTGACGGGGCTGCGCGGGGAGGCGTCGGCGACGGCGAGCCGCAGCCGGTGGTTGATCAGGCTCATGTCGAGGCGGACCTGCCCGTCGGTGTGCACCAGGGCGTTGGTGACGAGTTCGGAGACCACCAGCAGGGCCGTGTCCAGCGTGTCCTGCGAGACGCCCCAGGTGCGCAGGGTGCGCCGGGTGAAGCGGCGGGCGTGCCGGACCGCCTCCGGCACCCGCCACACCGTCCAGCTCTCCCGCAGCGGGCGCACCGCCAGGCCGTCGTAGCGCATCAGCAGCAGGGCGACGTCGTCGCCGCGGTGGGCGCCGCCGAGCAGCGCGTCGGCGACCAGCCCGAGGTGCTCGGGGTCGGCGGCGGCAAGCTGGGCGGCGAGCCGGTCCATGCCGTCGTCGATGTCGGTGCCCGGCGCCTCCACCAGGCCGTCGGTGGTCAGCGCGATCACCGTGCCGGGCAGCAGCCGCAGCGGGGTCATCGGGAAGTCGGCCTGCGCCAGCACGCCCAGCGGCGGCCCGCCCTCGGCCCGCATGATCTCGGCGGTGCCGTCCGGGTGCCGCAGCACGGGCTGGAGATGCCCGGCGCGTACGCACCAGGCGGTGCCCTGTTCCATGTCGACGTCGACGTAGGCGCAGGTGGCGAACAGATCGGTCTCCATGTCCAGGAGGAGGCGGTTGGCGTGTGCGACGACCACGTCGGGCGTGTGTCCCTCGGCCGCGTAGGCGCGCAGCGCGGTGCGCATCTGGCCCATCAGTGTGGCGGCGCCCGCGTTGTGGCCCTGGACGTCACCGATGACGAGGGCCACGTGGTTGTCCGCCAGCGGGATCACGTCGTACCAGTCTCCGCCGACCTCCAGTCCGGCGGTGGTGGGCAGATACCGGGCGACGGCGACCGCGCCGGGCAACCGGGGCAGCCGGCGCGGCAGCAGGGTGCGCTGGAGCATGCCGACGAGTTCGTGCTCGGCGTCGAAGGCGTGGGCGCGCAGCAGGGCCTGGCCGGCCAGGCCCGCGCAGGCGGTGAGCAGGGCCCGTTCGTCGGGGCTGAAGTGGTGCGGGCGGTCCCAGCCGATCAGGCAGGCGCCGGCCATGCGGCCGCCGGCGGGCAGCGGCAGCACCGCGAGGCCCCCGGGGCCGACCTCGGCGAGCGCGGTCTCCAGTGGACTGCCGGCGGGCCAGATCCGGGAGCGGCCCTCGCGCAGCGCGGCGGCCAGGGTGGGCATGGCGCGCACCGGCGCGTCGGGCCACTCGGTGCGCCATTCGGTGCGCCACACCTCGGGCCAGGACTCGGGCTCGGGCGGGTCGAGGACGGTGACGACGAGCCGGTCGTTCTCCAGTTCGGCGAGCGCGAGCCGGTCGGCCTTCAGCGGCGCGCGCAGCGCGGCGACGACGGCGTTGCCGACGTCCTTGACGGTGGTGGCGGTGGCGAGGGAGGCGGCCAGCCGCTGGACCCGGGCCACGTCGGTGACGTCGGAGCGCAGGGTGGAGGCGTCGGCGACGGTGCCGACGAGCCGGGCGGAGCGGCCCTCGCCGGCGGGCAGCTGCCGGCCGCGCAGCCGCAGCCACTTGGGCGGGCCGGAGGGCTGCAGGATGCGGAACTCCAGCTCACGGTCGCCGATGGACATGTGGTCGGCCTCGACGACGGACATCAGCGCGGGCAGGTCCTCGGGGACGGTGAGCGCCAGCAGGGTCTCGACGCGGCCGTCGAAGGCGTCCCGGGCGAGCCCGAACAGCCGCAGGATCTCGTCGCCGACCTCGATCCGGCCGCTGTCCATGGCGAGGCTGAAGGCGTCCGGCGGCAGCTCGCCGCCCTCCTCGGCGGGCGCGGACGGGCTGGGCGGGGCGATCGCGCGGGCGACCAGTTCCAGGCAGGCGCGGTCGTCGGTGCCGAAGCCGCCGACGTGTTCGCTGACGGCCAGCAGACAGCCGCCGCCCGCCGGGCCGAGCGGCAGTACGGCCACGGAGAAGTCAGCGGACGGGGTGCGCCGTGCCTCGGGGCAGCCGGCGAGTTGCTCGGGACCGAGCCAGAGCGGGTGTCCGGCGCGGTGGGCCTCGGCGACCGGGGAGCCGCCGGCGGCCGCATAGCCGTCGCGGACCCCGTACAGGGTGCGCGGCAGGCCCGCCGACTCGACGAGGAGCAGCTGGGCAGGGTCGTCGCCGGGCGTGTAGACCCCGGCGAAGGCCGCCCCGGCGAACACCAGCGCCTGTTCGAGGACCCTCCGGAGCCGGTCGGGCGTGGCGGGTGCCGCGGTGAGCGTGTCCAGGGCGGCTTCGGCACGCTCCGTTCTCGTTCTGCTGATCGCAGCGCCCTCGCTCCTCACCACGTTCGCCATTACAGCGCGTGTGGGGCTTCCGCGCAGCCCCTGTGAAGGCTCGGGTGTCATGACGGGCCCGTTCGCTCGAAAGCCGCCGAACACATCTTGACCCATGAGTTCCGCATGGGGACCTCGTGACAGACGTGACTTTCCGCGACCACCCGACTCCTGCGAGTGTCGGTTCCGGTCACACGACGAGGGGCGGGAGGCGCATGGACAAGCGGTACGAGGTGTACGCCCTCGCCGACGGGCATTTCTACGACACGCCCGATCGGCTCCCAGGAGCGGCCGGTGAGCCGGCGCCGCTGTTCGCGACGGCGCGTCGCACCGTCCCGGAGGGCTGGCACGCGGCGCGCTCCGGCGACTGGCTGACGCTGACCCCGCTCGGCGCGGACCGCGCGCCGCTGCCGTCTCCGGCGCAGGGCTGGAAGATCCACTCCTCGGCGACGGCCGCGAACGCTGAACGGATCGCGGCCCTTGTGTGGGACTACTGCGTGCCGCGCCGCATCCCGTTCAAGTTCGTGCCGGGCCCGCACCTGCTGCACCTGCGCAACGCCAAGTACGCGGGCCGCGACACCAGCGGCAAGTTCGTCACGGTCTACCCGGCGGACGAGGAGCAGCTGCACCGGACGCTGCGGGAGCTGGGCGCGCTGCTGGAGGGTTTCGAGGGGCCGTACGTCCTCACCGACCTGCGCTGGTACGACGGTCCGCTCTACGTCCGCTACGGCGCCTTCGCCCGCCGGTACGTCGTCGACGAGCGCGGCTCCCTGGTCCCGGCGGTGACCGACGGCACGGGCCGGCTGGTGCCGGACCGGCGGGCGCCGTCCTTCCAGGTGCCCGAGTGGGTGAGCCTGCCGGAGTTCCTGCGGCCGCATCTCGACGCCCGCAACACCACGACGGTCGGCGAACTGCCGTACCGCATCGAGAAGGCGCTGCACTTCTCCAACGGCGGCGGGGTGTACGCCGGCACCGACACGCGGGACGGGCGCCGGGTGGTGCTGAAGGAGGCCCGGCCGCACGCGGGCCTCGCCGCCGACGGCGCGGACGCGGTGACCCGGCTGGAGCGGGAGAGGGCGGCGCTGGAGCGGGTCGCCGGGACCGGTGTGGTGCCCGAGGTGCGGGACTGGTTCACGCTCGGCGAGCACCGGTTCCTGGTCATGGACCAGTTGGCGGGCCGCACGCTCAACTCCTTCTTCGCCGAGCGGCATCCGCTGCTCACGCCCGACCCCGACCCGGCCGCGGTCGCCGCGTACACGGCGTGGGCGCTGCGGATCAACGCGGCGGTGGAGCGGGCGGTGGCGGCCGTGCACGCGCGCGGGCTGGTCTTCAACGACCTGCATGTCTTCAACATCATGGTGGCCGACGACGAACAGTCGGTGTGTCTCATCGACTTCGAGGCCGCCGCCCCAGCCGAGGAGAACGCCCGGCAGACCGTCGCCCACCCCGGCTTCTTCGCCCCGCCGGACCGCCGCGGCACGGACGTCGACCGCTATGCGCTGGCGTGTCTGCGGCTCGCCCTGTTCCTGCCGGTGACCACGCTGTTCGTGGTGGACCGCGGCAAGGCGGCGCATCTCGCCGAGGTGATCGCCGAGCAGTTCCCGGACGTGCCGCGCACCTTCCTGGACGAGGCGGTCGCGGAGATCACCCGGAGCACGGCGCACAGTTCGTACCGGCCCCCGGTGGTGCCCGGCGACTGGCCCTACAGCCGGGACTCGATGGTGAAGGCGATCCTCGCCTCCGCCACCCCGGAACGCGACGACCGGCTCTTCCCCGGCGACATCGCCCAGTTCGCGGACGGCGGCGGCCTCGGCCTCGCACACGGCGCGGCCGGGGTGCTGTACGCCCTCCGGGCATCCGGGGCCGGCCGGTACGACGAGGGCGAGCGCTGGCTGCTGCACCACACCGCCCCGCCGCCGCCCGGCACCCCGCTCGGCCTGTACGACGGTCTCGCGGGCGTCGCCCTCGTCCTCGACGAACTCGGCCACCGGCAGCGGGCGTTGGACCTGCTGGACGGCATCCTGCGGGAGAACTGGCGCAGCCTCGCCTCCGACCTGCACGGCGGACTCGCCGGGCTCGGCCTGGTCCTCGGCCGGCTCGCGGACACGACGGGCGAGCCGGCCTTACGGCAACACGCCGCGGAGGCCGCCGAGATCCTTGTACGACGCCTCGCCGAACCGGTCCCGCACGGCCCGCGCCGGCGCGCCGGGCTGTTGCGCGGTGCGAGCGGGCCCGCGCTGTTCCTCCTCAGGCGGTACGAGGAGACCGGCGAGGAGGGCTACCTGGGCGCGGCGGGCGAGGCGCTCCGCCGCGACCTGGACTGCTGTGTGACCCAGGAGGCGGGCGGCGGTCTTGAGGTGGACGAGGGCTGGCGGACGCTGCCCTACCTCGGCGACGGCAGTGCGGGGATCGGCCTGGTCCTGGACGACTTCCTGGCCCACGCCGACAGCGCGGAGTTCGAGCGCGCCCGGTCCGGCATCCTCACCGCCGCCACCTCCCGCTTCTACGCCCAGCCCGGCCTCTTCCAGGGCCGTGCCGGAATGATCCTGCACCTGGCCCGCAGCACCGCGCCGGGCGCCGGCCGCGAGCGGCTGGAGCAGCAGGTCGCGGGGCTGGGCTGGTTCGCGATGGACTACCAGGGCCAACTGGCCTTCCCCGGGCACCAGATGATGCGCCTCTCCATGGACCTCGCCACCGGCACGGCGGGCTGCCTGCTCGCGCTCGCCGCGGCCCGCGACGACGCCGGCACCGCGCACCTGCCCTTCCTTCCGCCGCCACCGGCGGCCCGCACACGCGGCTCCGCACCGACGGAGCCGTGACACAACCCCGTCCCCGATTCAGGGAAAGGACAACGCCATGGCACTGCTCGACCTGCAGACCCTCGAGTCCGAGGAGCACACCCACACCGGCGCGAGCACCGCGAGCCTGCTCTCCTGTGTCTCCGCGGCGAGCGTTCTGCTCTGCCTCTGACCGGGCCGGTGAGCCCACGGCTCCGGACGGCGCCCTCCCCTGCGGGAGGGGCCGTCCGGAGCCTCTCCGTCCGAGAGCCCTCCCGTTGCCGTCCGATCCCAGCGAGGCCGCAGCCCATGAACTCCCGCACCCGCAGCGCCACTTCCGCGGCCGGCCGTGCCCTGTCACGCGCGGTGCTGCGGCAGGGCGGCGCGCGCTGTGCCGTGCTGTGCGCAGTGAGCACCACCGCCACCGCGGCGGGCCTGCTGCTGCCCGCCCTGCTCGGCCACACCCTGGACCTGCTGCTGGCCCGCGCCCCGGCGGCCCGCTGGCTCGGCTGCTGCGCCGGGGTCGTCCTGCTGCTCGCCCTGCTGGACGGCTGCGCGGGGGTGCTCACCGGCACCGCCGACGCGCACGCCACCGCATGGCTGCGCCGGCAGCTCACCGGGCATGTCCTGGCGCTCGGCCCGCGCGCGACGGCCCGGTTCGGTGCCGGGGATCTGGTGGCGCGGCTGGTCGGCAACGCCGCGCAGGCCGGAACCGCGCCGGGCGCGCTGGCCGCGCTGCTCGCAGCGCTCACCGGGCCCGTCGGGGGCGTGGTGGCGCTCGGCCTCATCGACCCGTGGCCGGCCGCCGTGTTCCTCGTCGGGGCACCGGTCCTGGCCCTGCTGCTGCGCGCCTTCGCGCGGGACACATCGGCGTGCGTGGCCGACTACCAGCGGGTGCAGGGCCGGATCGCCGGCGCGCTGGCGGAGGCGGTCGGCGGTTTCCGTACGATCCGGGCCGCGGGCGCCGAGGAGCGTGAGACGGCCCGGATCCTGGCACCCCTGCCGGAACTGTCGCGCGCCGGACACCGCATGTGGCAGGTGCAGGGGCGGGCCGCCGCCCGGGCCGTCACCGTGGCGCCGCTGCTGAACCTGGGCGTGCTGGCGGTGGCCGGGCTGCTGCTGGCCCGGCATCGCCTGTCGGTGGGCGAGCTGCTGGCCGCCTCCCGGTACGCCGTGCTCGCCACGGGCGTCGGCGCGCTGGTCGGTCAACTGGCCGCGCTCGCGCGGGCCCGCGCGGCGACCGGCCGGCTCGCCGAGGTGCGCGCCGAGCCCGCGCCCGGACACGGCACCCGCCGCCTGCCGCCGGGCAACGGGCGGCTGGAGCTGCGGGCGGTGACCGCACGCCGGGGCGGACGAACGGTCCTGGACGGCGTCGACCTGACCGTCCCGGGCGGCAGCACCCTGGCGGTCGTCGGCCGCTCCGGCGCCGGCAAGTCCCTGCTCGCCGAGGTGGCCGGCCGGCTCGCCGACCCCGACACGGGCGAGGTCCTGCTCGACGGCGTTCCGCTGGCCGCCCTCGCCCACGGCGAGCTGCGCCGCGCCGTCGCCTACGCCTTCGAGCGCCCCGCCCTGCTGGGCACGACCGTCGAGGACACGATCGCCTTCGGGCTCACGGCCGCCACCCCGGCCGCCGTCCGCTGCGCCGCCCGGCGCGCGCACGCCGACGACTTCGTACGGCGCCTCCCCGACGGCTACGCCACCCGCCTCGCCAACGCCCCGCACTCGGGCGGTGAGTCCCAACGCCTGGGCCTCGCCCGCGCCTTCGCCCACGGCGGCCGCCTGCTCATCCTGGACGACGCCCTGTCCAGCCTCGACACGGTCACCGAACACCGCATCACCCGGACCCTGCTGGCCCCCGACCCGGGCCGCACCCGTCTGCTGATCGCCCACCGCGCGTCGACGGCGGCCCGCGCGGACCGGGTCGCCTGGCTGGACGCCGGCCGGGTCAGGGCGATCGGGACACACCGGGAGCTGTGGCGGGAGGCCGAGTACCGGGCGGTGTTCGGGGACGGCGAGGGCGAGTTCCGGGACGAGACCGGCACGGAGGCACGGGGCTGATGAAAGCCGGGGCGGGCCGACGGACGTACCCGACGGTCGGCGACCCGGTGACTGCCGGGAACGGGAGGTGACGGACGTGCGTGACGAGGACCGCCCGCCTGGGGTGCACGGCAACCGGATGCGCGGGCCGGCCGAAGCCGACCCGGCGCGTGTGCGCAGCCAGGCATCCCGGTTTCTGCGGGCACGATGGCCGGTGCTGGTCCGGCTCGGCGCGTGGTCCGTGCTGGAGGCCGGGCAGACCTTCCTCGTCGGCTACGCCCTCGCCCGGGCGCTGGACGCCGGGTTCCTGGCCGGGAACGCGCGGGCCGGCCTGCTGTGGCTGGGGGCCGCGGGGCTCGCCGTGTGCGCCGGGGCGTACGGGACCGGGCGGGTGTACGGCGTGGTCGCGGCGCTGGTCGAACCGGCCCGGGACCGGCTGGTCACGACGGTGGTCGCGCGCGGGGTGCGGGAGGCGGACCCGGGTGCGCTGTCCGGGCTCACCCAGCAGGTGGAGCTGGCCCGGGACACGCTCGCCGGGGTGGTGATGGTGTCGCGTTCGTTCCTCTTCACCGCCGCCGGCGCCCTGATCGGCCTGTTCTCGCTGGCCCCGCTGCTGCTGGCGGTGGTCCTGCCCCCGTTGCTCGCCGGGGTGGCCCTGTTCGCCGTGACGCTCGGGCCGCTGGCCCGCCGTCAGGAGGCCTTCCTCGCCGCCGACGAGGCGCTGGCGCAGGCGCTGGGCGCCGTCTGCCCTGGACTGCGGGACGTCACGGCGGCCGGCGCCGAGGAACGGGTCGCCGCCACCCTCGCCGAGCGCACCGACGCGGAACTCCGGGCCGCCCGCGCCCTGTCCCGCTGGAGCGTGGCCCGCGTGGCCGCCCTGACGGTGGGCGGCGAACTCCCCGCGGTACTGCTCCTGCTCACGGCCCCCTGGCTGCTCGGCCACGGCGTCACCCCAGGCGCCCTGGTGGGCGCGCTCGCCTACGTCACCCAGTCCCTGCTGCCTGCTCTGCACAACCTGGTCCACGGCCTGGGCACGAGCGGTTCACGGCTCACAGTGGTCCTTCGCCGACTGACCGTCCATCGCCCTGAGGGGCGCGGGGCCGTGTTCCTCAGCGGCTCCGCCGCAGGGGGCGACCAGCCCCACGCAACCCGCCCCCGCCCAACGCCCGCACTCCCCCCTTCATCAGGCGCACACACCACCGCCCTGTTCCTGAGCTCCGTCACCTTCGCCTACGGCCAAGCCGGCGAACCCGTCCTCGACGACCTCGACCTCACCCTCCCCACCGGCGCCCACCTGGCCGTCGTAGGCCCCAGCGGCATCGGCAAGTCAACGCTCACCGCACTCATCGCCGGCCTGCTCACCCCACAGCACGGCACCATCCGGTCCTCCCCACCCGTCCTCATCCCGCAGGAGGCCTACGTCCACACCGGCACCCTCGCCGAGAACCTGACCCTCCACCGCTCGGACCGGGTGCCCGAGCCCGAACTCCTCGCCGCCGCCGACGCAGTCGGTCTGACCCCCCTGCTGAGACGACTGGGCGGACCCGAAACCCCCGTCGAACCAGCGGAGCTCTCCGCTGGGGAGTGCCAGCTCATCGCCCTCGCCCGCGCCTACCTCTCCCCCGCCCCGCTGGCCCTGCTGGACGAGGCGACCTGTCACCTCGACCCGGCGGCCGAGGCACGCGCCGAGCGGGCCTTCGCGGCACGCCCGGGCGGCACGCTGGTCGTCGTCGCCCACCGGATCAGCTCCGCCCGCCGCGCCGACCGGATCCTCGTCATGGACGGCGCGCGCACCGCCTGCGGCACCCACGCGGAGCTGCTCAGCACCTCGGCGCTGTACCGGGACCTGGCCGGCCGCTGGACGGGCCCGGCGCCGCTGCCCCGCCGGCCGGACCCGCCCCTCACACCCACCCCTCCCCACGTGATATCCGAATGGCGTCGACCCGGTTCCGCGCCCCGGTCTTACGGGTGATCGACGCCATGTAGTTGCGGACCGTCCCGTGGGACAGATGCAGGCTGCCGGCGATCTCCGCGATGGACGCGCCCCCGGCCGCCAGGGACAGCACGCTCAGTTCGCGTCGGGTCAGCGGCATCTGGGCCGCCTTGAGGAAACCGAAGCCCAGCGAGTCATCGACGAAACGTTCCCTCTTGGCGACGGACCGGATCGCGCGTACCAGCCGGTCCGGTGAGCCCGCCTTGTCCACGAAGCCGAGCGCGCCCGCCTCGGCGGCCCGCTTCAGCAGGCCCGGCCGGTCCGCCTGGGCCAGCACCACCAGCGCCGGCGGTCTGCCGCCGGTGCCGGGCGGGCACAGCTCGCCGAGCGGCGGCACGCCGTGGCCGTCGGCACAGTCCATGTCCGCCGCGCACACGTCCGGCGCCAGGGACCGCACCCGCGCGACGGCACTCCGCCACGGCGTGTCGTCCACGTCGAGACCGGGTTCCCGCCGCAGCCATTCGGCCAGCACCGATCGCACCAGACACGCGTCCTGCACCAGAAGTACCCGGATCACTGTCCGCCCCCTCGGATCGTCGTCGTAGGCCCGTTCTTCCGTTCCTCTTCGCCGCCGCCCGTGCCGTCGGGGTCCGCCGCCTCGTGCCCTGCGCGGTCCGCCACGATCCGTGCCGTGGCCCGGGCGCGGAAGGCGCGTGCCCATTCTTGGGGGCCGGTACCGTTCGCGGGCGCGGAGATCTGGCCATCAGGGTGCGCGGGGGCGCACGCGAGGCGCCCGTACGCCGCCCGCGCTTCCGCTGCAGGGGCTTGGCTGCGGCCGGACGGGGTATCCGAAGGCGCTTTATCCGGTGGTCCCCCGGAGCGCGGCCGGAGTGCTCGCCGTGCGCGGCGCGCCCTCACGAGGGAATCTTGTGCCCAGGATGCGCGACGCGGCCGTACGAGGAGGTGGTCGGCGTGTCCGATGGGCCGGTACCGCCACCGGCGGCCGAGGGGACACCGGCTGTCGATCCGGTGCTGTCGCTTGCGCTGGTGTCGATGATGCAGGAGGTGCACGCGCACGCCGGCGGGCTCTACCTGCTCAGGCCCGACGAGCCGGTCCTGGAGCTGGCGGTGCACGCGGGGATGCCCCGGGCGTTCGCGGCGCCGTGGGAGCGGGTCGGACGGTCCGCACCGATCCCGGTCGCCGACGCGGTGCGCGAGCGGCGGCTGGTGTGGGTGGGCGGCGAGGAGGAGATGGTCCGCCGCTATCCGCGGATCGCGGTGGTGCTGCCGTACCCGTTCGCGCTGGCCGCGCTGCCCGTGGCGACCGGGCGGCAGGTGTACGGCGCGGTGTTCGTGACCTTTCCGGGGGCGCACCCGCCGGAGCTGTCCGACTGGGAGCGGGACCATCTGTGGACGGCCTGCGAGCGGCTGGCGCTGCGGCTGGAGCGGGCCGCGGGGGAGGACGGGACGCTCGACCGCGGGGCGGAGGTGCTGACGGAGCCGATGACGGCCGTGGCGGACACGCTGGGCTCGGTGGAGGCGACACGGATGGTGTCCCGACTGCCGTACGGGCTGGTCTCGCTGGATCTGCACGGCCGGATCGCGTTCGTCAACACGGCCGCGGCCGAGCTGCTCGGCAGGCCGGCCGGGGAGATCCTGGGCACGCCGCTGTGGGCGTCGGTGCCCTGGCTGAACGACCCGATGTACGAGGACCGTTACCGGGGGGCGCTGATGAGCCAGCAGGCGACGTCGTTCGTGGCGATGCGCCCGCCGGGCGAGTGGCTGTCGTTCCGGATGTACCCGAGCACGACCGGGCTGAGCGTGCGGATCAGCCGGGCCAGGGCGGTGGCGGAGATGGCGCGCGGGCCGGCGCGGGCGGAGCCGCCCCCGCCCCGGCTGGTGACGATCTCCCAGGTCCTGAGCTTCGCGGGCGCGCTGACCGAGGCGGTCGGAGTGCAGGACGTGGTGCAACTCGTCTGGGACGAGGTGGCGCCGGCGGCCGGCAGCCAGGCGACGATGATCCTCGGCTCGCAGGGCGGGCGGCTGCACGTGCTGGGACATCGCGGCTACCCGGACCCGCACACCGTGGAGCGGTTCCACGGGCTGCCGCTGACCGAGCGGACCCCGGGCACCCAGGCGCTGAACAGCGGGGTGCCCGCGTTCTTCGAATCCCAGGAGGAGCTGGAACGGCTGTATCCGGGCCGGCACCAGCCCCCGGACGGCTTCGCGGCCTGGGCGTATCTGCCGCTGATCGCGTCAGGGCGGCCGGTG
This sequence comes from Streptomyces sp. NPDC031426, assembly GCF_055581585.1. Lineage (NCBI taxonomy): Bacteria > Bacillati > Actinomycetota > Actinomycetes > Kitasatosporales > Streptomycetaceae > Streptomyces > Streptomyces sp. NPDC031426. Next base: position 169,064 of record NZ_JBVIJE010000002.1, on the reverse strand, counting down.
GGCACCTGTGTGCTCGCGTATGCCGAGCCGCATGTCTTCCCGGCCGACGAGCGGGCCGTACTGACGTCCCTGGGCGGCCTGATCGCGCAGGCGCTGGAGCGGGCCCGGCTCTACGACGCCAAGCACCGGCTCGCGCACGGGCTGCAGCAGGCCCTCCTGCCGAACTCGCTGGCGCCACCGCCCGGCATCGAGGCGGCCGCCCGCTATCTGCCGGCCACCCACGGCATGGAGATCGGCGGCGACTTCTACGACCTGGTACCGACGCTGCCGCTCACGGCCGCGGTGATCGGCGACGTCCAGGGGCACAACGTGACCGCGGCGGCCCTGATGGGGCAGATCCGCACCGGAGTGCGGGCGTACACCACGGTCGGGCAGGCCCCGCACGAGGTCATGAGCAGCACGAACCGGCTGCTGGTCGACCTCGGCACCGAGCTGTTCGCCAGCTGCCTGTATCTGCGGCTGGACCCGGCACGCGGGCAGGCCGTGATGGCGCGGGCCGGGCATCCGCCGCCGCTGCTCAGACGGCCGGACGGACGGGTGCGGGTGCTGGACCTGGCCGGGGGCCCGCTGCTCGGGATCGACCCGGACGCGGTGTATCCGACGACCGAGGTGTCCCTCGCGCCCGGCTCGGTGCTCGTCCTGTACACCGACGGCCTGGTGGAGACGCCCGATACCGACATCGAGGACGCGCTGGTCGTCCTCGGCGAACTGCTGTCGCAGGCCGGCGACCAGCCGCTGGAGAAGCTGGCGGACGAGGTGGTCCGGCACGGCGCGGCCGCGCGGGAGCGGGCGGACGACGTGGCGGTGCTGTTGCTGCGTGCGTGCGGCGGCGCATGACGGTCCGGCCCTCCCGCCGGAGGGCCGGACCGTTGCCCCGCCGGCCGGAACCGTGGGTGAGACCGGCGGGGCGATGGGGGTGGGCAGCGCCCTGAAAGGGCAGCGCTCAGCGTGTACTGGTCAACGACGAGCCGTCGTTCGCAGAGCCGTTGCCGGACTGGTCGCCGGAGCCCGCGCCGTTCCCGGACTGGTCGCCGGCCGAGGCGGAGGGGTCGGCCGAGCCGCCGCTCTGGTCGCCGCCCGCGCCGGCCGGGTCACTCGCCGAGGCCGACGGGTTCGCGGAGCCGGACTGGTCACCCGCGCCGGACTGGTCGCCCGCCGAGGCCGACGGGGCGGCGGATCCGGACTGGTCGCCCGCGCCGCCGGCGGCGCCTGCGCCGTTGCCGAGGGTCGCGCCGGTGGCCTGCAGGGCTGCGGTGACCGGCTGGAAGAAGGTCTCGCCGCCGCTGGTGCAGTCGCCGCTGCCGCCGGAGGTGAGGCCGACGGCGCCGCCGTCCTGCGTGAACAGGGAGCCGCCGCTGTCGCCGGGCTCGGCGCAGACGTTGGTCTGGATGAGGCCGTTGACGGTGTCGGTGCCGCCCGGGACGGTCTCGCTCGCGAAGTTGACGGTGGCGTCGAGGCCGGTGACCTGGCCGTTGTGCAGGCCGGTGGTGGAGCCCATGCGGAACACTGTCTCGCCGACGGTGGCGTCGGCGGCCTGGGTGATCTGCACGGTCTGGCCGTTGCCGGCGTTGACCGTGCTGGACGTCTGAGTGGTCTTGTCGTTGTACTTGACGAGCGAGAAGTCGTTGCCGGGGAACTTGGCCTGGTCCACGGTGGCGACGGGCTGGCCGTTCTGTGAGTCGGACCAGTCCTTGGCGGCGACTCCGCAGTGACCGGCCGTCAGGAAGGCGGGGCTGCCGTCGGAGGCGGTGACGTTGAAGCCGAGGGAGCAGCGGACACCGCCCTGCTGGGTCTGGGCGAAGATGGCGTCGCCGCCCGCGACGAAGGTCTTGAAGGTGCCGGCGGACTTCTGCAGCGTTGCCATGCCGGAGCCGAGGCTCTGCACGGTCGACTGCAGTCTGTTCCACTTGGCGCCGGTGACGGTGGAGTCGGCGGTGACGAGGATCTTGTTCGTGCGCGGGTCCACGGCCCAGGACGTCCCGGGGATCGTCGCCTTGGTCTTCAGCGTCGTGGCGGCGGCCTTGAGCTCGCGGGTGCTGTTGTTCACCTGGCGCGCGACCGCGCCCGCCTTCTTCACCTGCGCGATCACGTTGTTGTCGCCGCTGACCACGTTGACGACGAGTTGCTGCTTGCCGCTGTCGAAGTAAGACCCGGCGACGGCGTCACCGAGGACCTTCTGCAGTTGGGCGGCGAGGTTGGACGCCTGTGTGGCCTTCAGCGTCTTCGCCGTGCCGGTGGCTCCGGACGCCTGGTTCTTGTCCTGGGACGCGTTGGCGTTGGGCAGCAGAAGGGCCGCCGCTCCGAGCGCCGCGACACCGCCCACCGCTATCGCCGCCTTGCGCTTGGGCATTCGCTTGTGACTCAAACTTCTCGACCTCCTGGGGACGGGGGCCTGCCGCTTGCGGGCAGTTCGTATCGGGGCGCCTGGATGGCCGTACGTACGCACCGGCCGTGCGGTGTGTTCAATTCCGTTTCCCAACGGCCGTGTCGGACGGGCGAATCGGCCATGCTCCGCGTGCCGTCGCGAAGAGCCGGGAACAACCCCCGTATGACGCTGACCCCCGCCGAAGCGGACAAGATCCTCTCCGCCCACTTCGCCCCCTGGGTGCTCGATCTCGGGCTCGCCGTCGAGGCGGTGGGCGAGGACCGGGCCGTGCTGCGACTGCCCTGGTCGGAGCGGCTGGCCCGGGAGGGCGGCGGCCTGTCGGGGCAGGCGCTGATGGCGGCCGCCGACACGGCGACGGTGATCGCGGTGTCCGCCGCCCGGGGCGCTTTCGTGCCGATGACGACGGTTCAGCAGTCGACGTCGTTCCAGCGGGCGGTGACCGGTTCGGATGTCCGGATCGAAGCGGTCCTGACGAAGCTGGGCCGCCGGATGGCGTTCGCGGACATCACCCTGAGCGACACGGATTCGGGCGCGCTCGCGGCCCGGGCGAGCACGGTGTACGCACTTTTGGACTGACACGCTCCGCTACCGATCAGTAACGGTCCGTTCCCCACTCAATGTGGAATCCCCGCTTCAGGGAATCTGCACATTGAATACTCAACCAAGTCACTGTCGGCCGGGGATCTGCACATCCGCGCGCCCCCCGGCACTCCTTTGGCGCGGAGTGCCGGATTCGCGGTCCGGCGGGCAAGCCTTCGCGCGCGACGATGCCGTGTGGCATGTGAAGGAGTCGCCGACATGCCGTGCACACACCTGCACGGATGGCGCCCTCCCCCAGCCAAGTCCCCTGGTGAGAGCCCTGATTGATTGGAAGCGCCCCCTGCCTGCGTGCTTTGATCAATCACACCGCGGGGGTCGCGGCGGGCTCCCGGCGACGGGGGCCCGGCGCCCGCGGTCGCGGCCGTCCGTCTGTCCCCAGAGGGGGCCGCTCCCCCTTGTGAAATATCCATACGAAGGGAAGTTCCATCATGAACTCCACCCCCCAGGTCGAGACCGTCGAGATCTCGGACACCGAGCTGGACAACGTCTCCGGCGGTCTGTCCGTGAACACCCTCAACAGCGTGACCGGCGCCGTGAACGGCGTCGCCCCGGTCTCCGGTGCGGTCACCACCGCCGTCGGTACCGTCGAGGGTGTCACCGGTCTGAACGTTCAGCCGGTCACCGACCTGGTCGCCGGTCTCTGATCGCACCTCGTCGCATCGAAGGTCCCGGAGCCGCCCCCCGGCTCCGGGGCTCATCGATGCCCTGAAACACCCGCGTCTCTCCCACAGGTGAGGGAAGTTCCGTGCAGTTCCGCCAACAGGCCCTCGCCAAGCTCCAGTCGCCGGAGGAGCTGGACCTTCCGGTGCGGCTGGCCCGCCCCCAGGGCTGGCTCGCCCTCGGCGTCACCGTCGTCGTCATGGCGGCGGCCTCCGTCTGGGCGGTGACCGGTTCGGTCGCCTCCACGGTGAGCGCACCGGCCATCCTCACCCACGGACAGGGCAGTTATCTGCTGCAGAGCCCGGTCTCCGGCCAGGTCACGGCCGTCCTCGCCCAGCAGGGCGAGCGGTTGCCCGCGAATGCCCCGGTCCTCAAGGTCCGTACGAGCCAGGGCGACTCGGTGGTCCGTACGGTCGCCGCGGGCCGCGTCACCGCGCTCGCCGCCACCATCGGGCAGATCATCCAGACCGGCACCAATGTCGCCGCGGTGGAGAAGGTCGCCCACGCCTCCGACCCGCTGTACGCCACCGTGTACGTGCCCGCAGAGAACGCCGCCGCCATCCCGGCACACGCCTCCGTCGACCTCACGGTCTCCTCGGTGCCCACGCAGACCTACGGCGTGCTGCGCGGCCGGGTGAAGTCGGTGGACCGCACCGCGCAGTCCGCGCAGTCGATCTCCGCGTTCCTCGGCGACAGCCAGCTCGGGCAGCAGTTCACCGGCAAGGGGCGCCCGGTGGCCGTACTGGTGGCGCTGGACAAGTCGCAGTCCACCAAGAGCGGTTACCGCTGGTCCACCACCGACGGGCCGCCGTTCCGGCTCGACTCCATGACGCTCGCCTCCGGTTCGATCAGGCTGGCCGACCAGCACCCCGTCGATTGGCTGCTCCCGTGACCGCCACCCAGGAACGCGGCCGCAGACGCGCCGCCCCGGCCAAGCGGCCGGTCCCCAAGCCCCGTGGCGGCACGGTCCGTACGCCCACCGTCCTCCAGATGGAGGCCGTCGAGTGCGGCGCCGCCTCCCTCGCCATGGTCCTCGGCCACTACGGCCGGCACGTCCCGCTGGAGGAGCTGCGCATCGCCTGCGGTGTCTCCCGCGACGGCTCGCGTGCCTCCAACCTGCTGAAGGCGGCCCGCAGTTACGGCCTGACGGCCAAGGGCATGCAGATGGACCTGGCCGCCCTCGCCGAGGTACAGGCGCCGGCCGTGCTGTTCTGGGAGTTCAACCACTACGTCGTCTTCGACGGCATGGGCCGCCGCTTCGGCCGGCGCGGCGTGTACATCAACGACCCCGCCAAGGGCCGCCGTTTCGTGCCCATGGAGGAGTTCGACGGCAGTTTCACCGGCGTGGTCCTGGTGATGGAACCGGGCGACGGCTTCAGCAAGGGCGGGCGCAAGCCTGGCGTGCTCGGTGCGATGCCGGCCCGGCTGCGCGGCACCGCCGGCACCCTGCCCGCCGCCGTCCTGGCGAGCCTGCTGCTGGTCGCGGTCGGCGCCGCGGTGCCGGCGCTCAGCCGCACCTACATCGACACGTTCCTCATCGGCGGCCGGACCTCCCTGCTGGGCGTGCTGTTCGCCTCCATGGGCACCTGCGTCCTGCTCACCCTGGTACTGACCTGGCTCCAGCAGGCCAACCTGCTGCACGGCCGGATCATCTCCTCCACCCTCTCCAGCGCCCGCTTCCTGCGCCATCTGCTGCGGCTGCCGGTGACGTTCTTCGCCCAGCGCTCCCCCGCCGACCTGGTGCAGCGCCTGCAGTCCAACGACCAGGTGGCCGAGACCCTGGCCCGCGACCTGGCGGCGGCCGGCGTGGACGCGATCGTCGTCGTCCTGTACGCCGTCCTGCTCTACACCTACGACCCGCAGCTGACGTTCGTCGGCATCGGCGTCGCCCTGTTCAACGTGGTGGCGATGCGGCTGGTCGTACGGCTGCGCGCGACCCGTACGGCGAAGCTGCGCGCGGACACGGCGCGGCTCACCAACACGTCGTACACCGGTCTTCAGCTGATCGAGACGATGAAGGCGACCGGCGGCGAGGACGGCTTCTTCCGCAAGTGGGCCGGTCAGCACGCCACCACCCTGGAGGAGCAGCAGCGGCTCGGGGTGCCGAGCGCCTGGCTCGGGGTGGTCGCGCCGACGCTCGCCACGTTCAACAGCGCGCTGATCCTGTGGATCGGCGGACTGCGCGCGGTCGAGGGCCACATCTCGGTGGGTCTGCTGGTCGCCTTCCAGGCGCTGGTCACCCGCTTCACCGCGCCCCTCACCCGGCTCAACGGTGTCGCGGGCCGTATCCAGGACTTCGCGGCCGACGTGGCCCGGCTGAAGGACGTGGAGAACTTCCAGGCCGACCCGCTCTACGCCCGCCGGGGCAGCGGCGACTCCACGCGCCGGCTGCAGGGGCACGTCCAGCTGGAGAACGTCACCTTCGGCTACAGCCCGCTGGACAAGCCCCTGCTGAGCGGCTTCGACCTGACCGTGGGACCGGGTGAGCAGGTGGCGCTGGTCGGCGGTTCCGGCAGCGGCAAGTCCACGGTGTCCCGGCTGATCTCGGGCCTGTACGCCCCGTGGGACGGGGTGATCCGCATCGACGGCCGCCGCCTCGAGGACATCCCGCGCGGCGCGCTCGCCGCCTCCGTCTCCTTCGTCGACCAGGACGTGTTCCTCTTCGAGGGCTCGGTCCGCGACAACGTGGCGCTGTGGGACCCGTCGATCCCGGACGAGGCCGTGGTGGAGGCGCTGAAGGACGCGGCCCTGTACGACGTGGTGATGCGCCGGCCCGGCGGCATCCACAGCAAGGTCGAGCAGGACGGCCACAACTTCTCCGGCGGCCAGCGGCAACGGCTCGAAATCGCCCGGGCCCTGGTGCGCAGGCCGAGCATCCTCGTCCTGGACGAGGTGACCAGCGCGCTGGACGCGGAGACCGAACTGATCGTGATGGACAACCTGCGCCGGCGCGGCTGCGCCTGTGTGGTGATCGCGCACCGGCTGAGCACGGTCCGCGACAGCGACGAGATCGTGGTGCTCCAGCACGGCACGGTCGTGGAGCGCGGGCGGCACGAGGAGCTGGTGGCGCACGGTGGCGCGTACGCCGCGCTGGTCAGGGAGCGATGAGATGACGACCGTCGGCGAAGGCGACCTCGTTCTCGGTGCGCTGGGGTCCATGGGCACCCGCATCGACTGCGCCGGGTTCAACCGGCTGGACCTGGAAAGCCCGCAGCTGCTGTGGCTGGTCGCGGCCGGCGCCCTGGACCTGTTCGCGGTGGACGCCGTCCAGCAGGGCCACTGGCACCACCTGGGCCGGCTGGAGGCGGGCGCGCTGCTGCTCGGCCCGGTCGCGGGCCCCCAGCACACCCTGGTGGCCCGCCCGGTCCGGGACTGCGTGGTGCACCGGATCAATCTGCGCGAGCTGTACCAGCCGGCGAACACCCAGACCTGGTCGTACGACGAGTACGGCAACCCCCAGTACGTGCCGCCCGCCACCAGCCCGCTGGAGTACGCGGTCGCGCTCGGCGTCGGCCGCGGCCTGTCCGTGCTGTTCCAGGCGCCGATGGCGGAGGACCGGGCGGCCGCACCGACCGACGACGACGTGTTCTGGATGCAGGTGCCGCCGGGCAGCGTCCAGTACGGCTCGCTGTACGGCGCGGAGGCCGTCGCCGACCTGCTGATGGACCCGGCGCTGTGGCAGACCATGGTCGACCAGCAGTACCGGCTGCTGACCGCGCTGGACCGGTGGATCGAGCAGCTGGAGCGCACCCACGAGACGCGTACGGCCGCCGGGATCAAGGCCGGTGAGGCGGTGCGCGCCCAGGCCGACCGGACCCTGCTGGCCGCCATCGGCAAGCGCTCGGCCCGCCGGGCGACGGCCGCCGACGCCGACGCCGGTTACGCGGCCTGCAAGCTGGTCGCCGAGGCGGCCGGGATCACCCTCGCCGAGCCCGCGCAGAGCGGCACCGAGAGCGAACGCCTCGACCCGGTCGAACGGGTGGCGCTCGCCTCCCGGGTGCGTACGCGGGCCGTACGGCTGCAGGGGCGCTGGTGGCGGGAGAACGTGGGCCCGCTGGTCGGGCACCGGGCGCTGTCGGGGGCGCCGGTCGCGCTGCTGTGGCGGCGCGGCGGGTATGTGGCCGTGCACCCCGGCACCGGACGCGAGACGCCGATCGAGAAGGCGAACGCGGAGGAGTTCGAGCCGCGCGCGGTGATGTTCTACCGGCCACTGCCCGACAAGGGGCTCTCGCCGTTCGGCCTGCTGCGGTTCAGTCTCCAGGGCACCCGCGGCGACCTGACGGGTCTGCTCCTCGCGGGCCTGGTGACGGTGGCGATCGGCGCGCTGGTGCCGGTCGCCACCGGCAAGGTGCTCGGCGAGTTCGTGCCGAGGGCGCAGACGGGCCTGATCGTCCAGATGTGTCTGGCCGTGATGGTGAGCGGGGTGGTCGCGGCGGCGTTCACCCTGCTGGAGAACCTCTCCATCCTGCGTCTGGAGGGCCGGATCGAGGCCGCGCTCCAGCCCGCCGTCTGGGACCGGATGCTGCGCCTGCCGACCCGGTTCTTCACCCAGCGCTCCACCGGCGAACTCGCCAGTGCCGCGATGGGCATCAGCGCGATCCGCCGGCTGCTGGCGGGCGTCGGCCCGGTGGTCGCCCAGTCGGTGACCGTCGGCGCGATGAACCTGGGCCTGCTGTTCTGGTACAGCCCGTCGATGGCCCTGGCGGCGCTCGGCATGCTCGTCGTCATCGGGGCCGTGTTCCTGGGGCTGGGGCTGTGGCAGGTGCGCTGGCAGCGGAAGCTGACGGTCCTCGGCAACAAGCTCAACAACCAGGCCTTCCAGACCCTGCGCGGCCTGCCCAAGCTGCGGGTGGCGGCGGCCGAGAACTACGCGTACGCCGCCTGGGCGCGGGAGTTCGCGCGCAGCCGGGAGCTGCAGCAGAAGGTCGGCCGGATCAAGAACCTCACCACGGTGCTCGGCGGGATCTATCTGCCGGTGTGCACGCTGCTGATGTTCATGCTGCTGGCCGGTCCGGCGAAGGGCGCGATGTCGGCGGCGGACTTCCTCACCTTCAACACCTCGGTGACGATGGTGCTGACCTCAGTCACCCAGCTGACCGGCTCCTTCGTGTCGGCCGTGGCGGCGCTGCCGCTGTTCGAGGAGATCAAGCCGGTCTTCGAGGCGACCCCCGAGGTGCGCACGTCGAGTACCCGTCCGGGTCCGCTGTCCGGCGCGATCGAGGCCCGGCGGCTGTCCTTCCGGTACACCGACGACGGCCCGCTGGTCCTGGACGACGTCTCCTTCGCCGTACGGCCGGGCGAGTTCGTGGCGATCGTCGGCCCGAGCGGCTGTGGCAAGTCCACCCTGCTCCGCCTCCTCATCGGCTTCGACAAGCCGGTCTCCGGAAGTGTCCTGTACGACGGCCAGGACCTCGCGGCGCTCGACCAGTCGGCCGTGCGCCGCCAGTGCGGGGTGGTGCTCCAGCACGCGCAGCCGTTCACCGGTTCCATCCTGGACGTCATCTGCGGCGCCGAGCCGTACACGCCGGAGGAGGCGATGGCGGCGGCCGAGATGGCGGGGCTCGCGGAGGACATCAAGCGGATGCCGATGGGACTGCACACGATCGTGGCCGGCAACGGCGCGATCTCTGGCGGTCAGCGGCAGCGGCTGATGATCGCGCAGGCCCTGATCCGGCGCCCGCGCATCCTGTTCTTCGACGAGGCCACCAGTGCCCTGGACAACGACACGCAGCGCATCGTCATCGACAGCACCCGCAAGCTGAACGCCACCCGTGTCGTCATCGCGCACCGGCTGTCGACGGTCCTGGACGCCGACCGGGTGGTCGTGATGGAGGACGGCAAGGTCGTCCAGCAGGGCGCACCGGCGGACCTGCTCGCGGACACCACGGGCCGGCTGCACGAGCTGGTGCGCCGGCAGCTGACGTAGCGTCCGCCGCGACCGGCCGCGGGGAGGGTTCAGTACTTCCCCCGGCGCGGTTCCCGCTCCTCGTCTCCCCCGTCGTCGTGGTGCGGCGTCCAGTGGTGTTCGGTGAACCAGCGGCCGAACAGGGCTCCGCCGTAGATGACGAACCCGACGCCGATCAGCCAGGACTCGACCACGAGGACGGTGCCGACGGCGCCGTAGCTCAGCGCGTTGGTGACGATGAGAGGGGTGAAGACGAGGTAGGAGAAGGCCCGCAGGCCGGCCAGGCCGAGGACGGTGGCGAGCGCGCCGGGCAGCAGGGAGCGCCAGTTGACCTGGCCGCCCAGCAGGAAGCGCTGCCCCCACCAGAAGAAGGCGATGCCGCTCGCCGCGGACAGCGCGATCCGCTGGCCGCCGTGCAGCGCGTCCTTGGTCGCCACCTCCTGGTAGAGGTAGGCGGTGAGCGCCACCAGCCAGGTCGCCTGCCGCCAGACCCGGTGCCAGGGGCCGGGAGGCACGGTCCAGATCCGTTCGTAGGCGTTCTGCACGCTGCCGCCGAAGGACACGCCGAAGACGGCCAGCAGGACACCACCCCAGACGCTGGTGGTGCCGATGACGTTGCGGGGCGGGCTGATGACGTCGGTGACCACTCGGGCGGACCGGCCGGACAGGCCCATGCCGTCGGTGAGCCACGAGGCGAATCCGCCCCGCACCAGGGGATCGGCGGCGGCGACCACGATCAGCAGCGGCGCCAGCGTCACCAGCGCCAGGGTGGCGAACCCCATGGCCCGGTGCATCAGTTCCAGCTCGCGGCCGCGCTCGACCAGGGCCCCGACCCTGAGCCACTCCCAAGCGCGGTGCAGGCCGCGCCGCCACCACCTCACGGCTCCTCCCGTGCTCGCCGCGCACACGCTGTCCTGAGCCGATTCATCCACCCCGGCGGGTTCGGGGCAACTTGCGGTGATGCCGTGTCGTGGGTCCGCGGTCCGGCGACACGGCGGCGGAGTGACCGGTTTGCGGGCGGCCTCCACCGGAGAATCGGACCCCGTGCGTACTCCTGCCGAGGTGCCCTCCCCGCCGCCGGCCCCGCCGGGCGGTCGGCGGCGACCGCTGATCCTGAGCGCGAGCATGGGCGCGGGTCACGACACCGTGGCCGCCGAACTGGCGCGGCGCGCCGCGGCGCACGGACACGAGCCGCAGGTGGCCGACGTCCTGAGCCTGCTGCCGTACGGCCTGGGCGGCGGGCTGCGCCGCTCCTACCAGGCGTCGGTACGGCACTTCCCGTGGGCGTACGCCGGCGTCTACGGCGCGTTCCTGCGGGGCGGCGGGGGGCCACGCCCGAGCGGGGTGCCGCTGGCCCGGCTCGCCGCCGCCGGGCTGACGGAGCTCGTGGAGCGGCTGGACGCCGATGTGGTGGTGTCCGTCTTCCATCTGGCCGCCCAGCTCACCGGTCATCTCCGGGCCCGGGGGCGGCTGCGGGTGCCGAGCGCGGTGTTCCTGGTCGACTTCGCCGTGCACCGGCAGTGGCTGCATCCCGGCAACGACCGGTATCTGTGCCTGACGGACGGGGCGGCGGCCGAGGTGCGCAGGGCCCTGGGCACCCCGGCCGTGACGACCGGCCCGGCGGTCGCGCCCGAATTCCGCGCACCGGCGCCCGGGGCGGCGCGGTGGCGGGGGCGTTTCGCCGGCGAGGCGCCCGGCCGGCCGGCGGTCCTGCTCTCGGCGGGCGCCTGGGGCGCGGCGCACCGCCCGGACACCACCGCCCGGCTGCTGGCGGGGGCCGGCTATCTGCCGGTGGTGCTGTGCGGGCGCAACGCGCGGCTGCGGGCGCGGGTGTCCCGGGTGCCGGGAGTGCTGGCCCTGGACTGGGTGGACGACATGCCCGGGCTGCTGTCCGCCGCGTACGCCCTGGTGGACAACGCGGCCGGCCAGACCGCCGTACAGGCCCTGGCCGCCGGTCTGCCCGTGATCGGCTACCGGCCGCTGCCCGGCCATGGGGTGGACGGCGTCCGCCGGATGGCCGGCCTCGGCGTGTCGGAACTGGCCCCGGACGGCCCCGCATTGCTGACGGCCCTGGCCCGGCTCCCCGAGGGCAGCCCCGAGCGAACGCAACGGCTGTCCCGGGGGCGGGCACTGTTCCGGGGCGATCCGATGGCCGACGTGGCGTGGTTGTGACGGGGCGGGGGCGCCGGCGCCTCCTCGGCCTTTGCTCAGCAGCGTGCCCCGTGGTCGCGCAAGGGGCCGACCGAGAGGCCGGCCTCCTGGCAGTCCGCGACCAGGTCCGGCAGCGCGCCGAGGGCCGAGCGCCAGCAGTCGGGGGCCGCGAGCCGGTCGGAGTCGTGCAGCAGGACGGTGCCGCCGCCGCGCAGGTCCGCCGCGACCAGGGCCCGTACCGACGCGGGGGTGGCCTCGGCCGTCCAGTCCCTGCCCCACGCCGACCAGAGCACCGGCCGCAGCCCGGCCCGCCGTGCGGCCAGCCAGCGTCCGGAGGTGAGGATCCCGTACGGCGGGCGGTACCACCGCGGGCGGTGGCCGGAGACCTCGTGCAGGGCGTGGACGGTCCGGGCGACCTCGGCCGCGTCCCGGGCAGGTGCGGGGCGCCAGGGACGGTCGTGCGTCCAGCCGTGCACGGCCAGTTCGTGTCCGCGCCGGGCGGTCTCCCGGACCAGCGCGGGATGGCGCACCACGTTCTCGCCGAGCACGAAGAACGTGGCCCGCACGCCGAGGTCGTCCAGCACGTCGAGGAAGCGGGGCGTCGACCGCGGGTCGGGACCGTCGTCGAAGGTCAGCGCGACGTGCCGGCGGCGGCCGGTGCCGGAGAGCCGCGGGAACAGCAGCAGCCGCACCCCGGGCAGCCAGGTGGCCGCCGGTCCGATGTGCGCGGCGGCGACGGCGGCCGGCAGCAGGACGGCCGCGGTCCGCCATGGACGGCCGCACATGGGGGACATGGCCCACCCGCCTTCCGTTCGTGTCCTCATCGGTGCGTCCGGTGCAGACGCCTCCCGGTCTCCTTCCCGTCCCGGGACCGCGTGTCCCACTCCCGTCCCACGGTCGGTGCCCGGGCCAGTCCGATGCTGCCCGCCCCGATCAGCGCGACGCCGAGCGCCTCCGGCAGCATCCGCAGCCCGAGGTGGATCGCCTCGGCGAACAGCACCCAGCCGAGGACGACGCTGGTGAGCGCGTCGCCCAGGGTGAGGGCGGGCTGGGAGGCCGTGAGCGATCCGGCGCCCAGCGCGCTCTGCAGCAGCAGGAAGGCCACGAGTCCGGCGCCGGCCGTGGCGTACGGCGACCAGTGGGTGAACATCGCGGCGGGCCCGTGTCCGAGCCGCCCCACGGCCTCCTTGAGCAGCGCGGCGGTGGCGGCGAAGCACACGGCGGAGGCGAGGCCGAACAGCGCGGCCCGGAGCGCGCCCTTCGTCGGACGGGCGGCGGCCACGAGGAGCACGACCAGGCCGAGCGCCCCGCCGCCGCCCAGCAGCCAGGCCCGCGGCGGCGCGGTCGGCCGGCCCGCGCCCGGGGCCGCCGCCAGCAGGAACAGGGCCAGCCCGGCGGCGAGGGCGACGAAGGCGAGCCAGGTCCACAGGGCGGGGCGGCGCCGGAAGACGACACCACCCACCAGGAGAGTGAACAGCAGCTCGGTGGCGAGCAGCGGCTGGACCAGGGAGAGGCTGCCCACGGCCAGCGCCCCGGCCTGCAGCAGCCCCGAGACCGCCAGCAGCGCGGCGCCCGCGAGCCAGTACGGGCGCCGCAGCAGCCGGGCGAGCCGGCGCACGGCCGGTCCCGCGCCGCGGCCGCCGTCGGCCCCGTCCTCCTCGGACCGCTCCTGCACTGCGGCCCGGCGCTGCAGCACGGACGCGGACGCGTTGGTCAGGGCCGCGAGCAGCGCGAGCAGCACCGTGACGGTGAGCATGGCCGGTCACCCGAAGCGGGCGGCGAGCCACCGGTAGAGCCCGGGCGCGACGCCGCGCACCTGGGCGGGGTACCGCAGCCAGCCGGGGACGTACACCTCGTCCCTGCCGTGCCGGACGGCGGCCCAGACGGCGTCCGCCACCCGCTCGGCCGGCACCGGGCGCGGCCATACCCGCGTGTAGGGCGCGCCCCGGCGCTCGAAGAACGGCGTGTCGACCGCGCCGGGGATGACCAGGGTCACGCCCACCCCGGTGCGGCGCAGCTCGTAGCGCAGGGCGTCGGCGAAGGCAGCGAGGGCGGCCTTCGCGGCGGAGTACACGGCCTCGCCGCGCACGCCCACGCTGCCCGCCACGGACCCGATGAGCACGATGCGTCCGGAGCCGGCCGCGACCATGTGGGGCAGCAGGCCGCGCACGAGGTGCAGGGTGGCCAGCAGGTCGACGCCGACGATCTCGTCGATGCGCGCGTGCGGCATGCCGGTGAAGTCCCCGGCCCAGCCCAGGCCGGCGCACGCCACCAGCAGGTCGAGGCGGCCGGTGTGGTCCAGGACCAGATCGGTGAGCAGACGGCCGGCGCCCGGCCGGGTCAGGTCCGCCGGCACGGCCAGGGCGTCGAGCGGGGCGGCCACCTGCTCCAGGCGGGTGGCGTCCCGCCCGTTCAGCACCAGCCGCCAGCCTCCCTCGGCGGCGAGCCGGCGGGCGACGACGGCACCTATGCCCGAGGAGGCGCCCGTCACCAGGGCGGTGCCGCCCCGGGCGGCCCGGTTCCCGGCGGATCCGAGGACGGAGCCCGCGTCCGGGACGGTCGCGATCGGCCCGGCGCGTTTCGACGGTCCTGCGGGGGGCGGGGCGTGGGACATGGTGACGACCTCACTGCGACATGTGGGCACGGGCTCGCGAACTCCGGGGCCGAACCTTCGCGGTGTATCCAGGGCGCCACACACTGAAACAACGCGCACGGCGGAGTCCGGCCGAACGCGTGCCGCCGGTGTACGGACGGGGCCCGGGTCGCCGGGTGGTGCGTCCGGGACGATCATGGGTTGCGGGGAACGAAGGGGGGCAGGACCGGGGGCGTAGGGCCGACGTCACGACCGTACGCCGGGACGTCCCCGACAGCCCAGTCGTGGAGCCCGGCCCGACCTCCGGCGCCGGCCGGCATCGGGCGAGCACGCCCCGGACGGCGGTTGCCTGCGCGATGCGACCGAGGAGTTCTCGGTGCCGAGAGACAGGCGGGTGAGTTGCGGGCCCGGTGCGCCTGAGCGAGCGCCGGGAGCCCGCGGTCCTGGTGCGCCCGGACGGCCATCCGGGCGTACGAATGTCCCCGGCCAGGCAGCCCAGCCCCGCACGTCGTCCGCGGACCTGAGCCGGGTGTTCGTGAGCCGGCCGGCGGGGCGCCCGTCAGTCCAGGCCCGGCACGGGCGCGCCGGAGGGCACGCCGGCGCCGAGGTAGGCGTCGTAGAACTCCTTCCAGGCCGGGCTCACCCCGGCGTGCGCGCCCTCGAAGCGCTCGCTGCGCGTCTTGGCGTCGAGGGCGGCGAGGCACACCTCCCAGCCGGCGCCGTTGCGGGCGGCGGTGTTCGCCTCCCTGAGGACGTTGGTGAGCGTGAACCGGGTGCGCCCTTCGCCGACGGCCTCCAGGTCGAAGTGGAGTTCGTCGCCGCCCCATGCGAAGGACAGGTGCCGGGGCGGGTCGACGGCGAGCACACGGCCGGTGGACTCGGGCATGTTCGGGTCGCCGCTGAAGCGGATGGTGCCACCGGGGCGCAGCTCCATCTCGGCGCGGGAGGGGAACCACTGGGCCAGTTCGTCCGGATCGGTGACGAACCGCCAGACGCGGTCCGCCGGGTGGTCGTAGGTGCGGCTGAAGCGGACGGCGGGGCGGCCGTCCTGAAGGGTCAGATAGGTGCCGGTGAGGTCGACGGGCATGGTGCGTCAAGTCCTTCGCTGGGAGGTGTCACATGTCGTCCGACGTCTCGTCGAGGCGCCGGCCCAGGGCGTCCAGGCTGCGGTTCCACAGCCGGCGGTAGGGCGCCAGCCAGGCGTCGAGGGCGGCGATGGGTGCCGGGTCGAGGGCGTAGACGCGGCGCTGCGCGTCCTGCCGGACCCGGACCAGGCCCGCCTTCCGGAGGACCTTCAGATGCTTGGAGGTGCTCGGCTGGCTCAGCCCACAGGCCTCGACGATCTCCCCGACGGACCGGGGACGCTCCAGCAGGAGCGCGACGATGGCCCGCCGGTGCGGGTCGGCCAGGGCGGACCAGAGCGCTGTGTCGGACATGGGCTCTAATATGCGTTGCTAGTTATATGCCAGTCAAGGAATAGACGGAAGAGAAACGTTGCCGTTTCGCCAGGCGCGCCGTAGGCTCGACGTGTACGAAACAGTTTCGTTTAGGGCTGTTCGCCTTCCCGTATCCCGAACGACTTGCCCTGGAGTGGCTTTCCCCATGCCCCAGAAGACCCTGGCCGAGGGCTCCCGAGCAGGAGCCGCCGCGATCGAGCACGGCGGCGCCGCGTCGCCGAAGCGGTGGTGGATCCTCGCGGTCATCGCCCTCGCCCAGCTGATGGTCGTCCTCGACGCCACGATCGTGAACATCGCCCTGCCCTCCGCCCAGACGGACCTCGGCTTCTCCGACGGCAACCGGCAGTGGATCGTGACGGCGTACGCCCTCGCCTTCGCCTCCCTGCTGCTGCTCGGCGGCCGGATCGCCGACCTGTTCGGCCGCAAGCCCGCCTTCCTCGTCGGCGTCGTCGGCTTCGCCGCGGCCTCCGCGCTCGGCGGCGCCGCGAACGGCTTCACCATGCTGGTCGTCGCCCGGGCCCTGCAGGGTGCCTTCGGCGCGCTCCTCGCGCCCGCCGCGCTGTCGCTGCTCAACACCACGTTCACCGACGCCCGGGAACGGGCCCGCGCCTTCAGCGTGTACGGCGCGATCGCCGGCGCCGGCGGTGCCGTGGGCCTGCTGCTCGGCGGTGTGCTGACCGACGCGCTCGACTGGCGCTGGACCCTGTACGTGAACGTGGCCATCGCGGTCGTCGCCTTCGCGGGCGGCTGGATCCTGCTGGGCAACCACCGCGACGCGGCCAACGCCAAGCTGGACGTGCCGGGCACCGTCCTCGTGGCCGCCGGTCTGTTCTCCCTCGTCTACGGCTTCTCCAACGCCGAGACCCGCCCCTGGGGTTCGCCGCTGACCTGGGGCTTCCTGATCGCGGGCGGTCTGCTGCTGGCGGCCTTCGCCTGGTGGCAGACCCGGGCCGCGCATCCGCTGCTGCCGCTGCGCATCCTGCTCGACCGCGACCGCGCGGCCTCCTTCGTCGCGGTGCTGATCACCGGCGCGGGCATGTTCGGCGTGTTCCTCTTCCTGACCTACTACCTCCAGCTCAACCTCGGCTTCAGCCCGACGAAGACCGGTGTGGCGTTCCTGCCCATGGTCGGTGCGCTGATGGTCACGGCCCAGCTGGGCACCACGGTCCTGCTGCCCCGGATCGGCCCGAAGGCGGTCATCCCGCTGGGCTTCGCCGTCGCCACGGCCGGCATGGCCTGGCTGACCGGCATCGGCCTCGGCTCGCACTACCTGAGCGCGGTGCTCCCGCAGCTGATCGTGATCGGCGTGGGCCTGGGCCTGGTCATGCCGACGGCCATGCAGCTGGCCACCGGCGGGGTCGCGGCCGAGGACGCGGGTGTGGCCTCCGCGACCGTCAACGCCATGCAGCAGGTGGGCGGTTCGATCGGCACGGCACTGCTGAACACCCTCGCCGCGAGCGCCGCCACCGACTACCTCTCCGGCCGGGACGCCACCAGCAAGCCGGTGCGGGCACAGGCGACGATCGAGAGCTACACGACCGCCTTCTGGTGGTCGGCGGGCTTCTTCGCCGCGGGCACGGTGCTCGCCTTCCTGTTCTACCGGCGCGGAGTGCCGCAGCAGGACGCGGGCGCCGCACCGGTCGTCCACATGTGACGGCCACGCGCCATCCGGCCCGAGGGGCCGCCGTCAGCAGGGAGACGGCGGCCCCTCGCCCTGGCATGGTGGGGTTGTGCGCAAGGCGTCGGCGGCGCTCGGCAGCGCCCTGTTCCTCGTCCTCGTCTCGGGCAGCGCGGCCGTGCTGGTGCCGTGGTGGCTGACCGGTGGCTGGCGGGCCGGCCACTGGTGGCCGCCGCTGCGGCTGCTCGGTCTGCTGCCCTTGGCGGCCGGTGCCGTCGTCATACTGGCGGCCTTCACCCGGTTCGCCCTGGAGGGGCTCGGCACGCCGGCGCCGGTCGCGCCGCCCGTGCGGCTGGTGGTGAGCGGCCCCTACCGGTACGTGCGCAATCCGATCTACGTCGCGATGATCGCCGTACTCATCGGGCAGGGTCTGCTGCTCGCCCGGCCGGTGCTCTTCGGTTATGCCGCCGGCGCCTGGGTGCTGACCTGGGCGTTCGTCCGCTGGTACGAGGAACCGGGACTGGTGCGACGGTTCGGCGCCGAGTACGAGCGCTACTGTCGTGCGGTGCCGGCCTGGCGGCCCCGGCGCACTCCCTGGCAGAGCGCTTGAGACGCCGTCGGCGGGTAACTCAGCGATCAGGGGTACGGCGGCGGAAGGAGAGGCCATGACCAGCGAAGAAGACGAGCAGGAGCGCAAGGAACAGTTCGACACCGCCCTGCAGGAAGTGCTCCGGGAGGTGGAGGAGGCCGAGAAGCGCGACGAGGACAGGGCCGCCGGCGGCGAGGCCGGGGACGTCATCACACCGAACACCGAGGCGCAGGAGCAGGCGGACGGGGACTGAGGAGACCGGCCGGGAACCGGCCGTAGCTCGGGGGGCGGCACACATGTGCCCCAGGCCGGCACACATGCGCCCCAGGCGTGGCCACGGCTCGTGCGCGCCGACGGCGGAGCCACACCGGAGATCTTCCCGGGCCGAACGACCGCCGGTGTCCGTCCCGGCGCCCGGCCACCACCGGCAGCCGTCCCGCGACCGAACCGCCACCCGCAGCCGTCCCCGGGGCGGCACGGCCCGCCGTGCCCTCCCGGGGCCTGGGTACCCGGTACTCATGAACAGCCATGATCGCGGGCCCCGGCTGCCCCCGCCCCGAGGCCCCCTCTCCGCCGCGGTCGCCGCCCGCCTGCGCGGCGCAGGACCGCTCCCGCGCCCCGCCGAGGCCGAGGAGGCGGATACCTACGGTGACGACCCGCAACTCGCCCTGTACCTGTGCTACGAGCTGCACTACCGGGGCTTCGCCGGCGTCGGCCCCGAGGCCGAATGGGATCCGGACCTGCTGCGTGTCCGCGCCGCGCTGGAGCGCCGCTTCCTGTCCGCGCTGCGCGCCGACGCGCCGGGCCACGACAGCCTCGACGACGCCCTCGCCGCGCTGCTGGTCGAACCGGTCGAGGGCAGCGGGGTCAGCCATTTCCTTTGTGCCGAGGGCGAGTTGTGGCAGCTGCGCGAGTACGCCGCCCAGCGCTCGCTGTACCACCTGAAGGAGGCCGACCCGCACGCCTGGGTGCTGCCTCGGCTGTGGGGCCGGGCCAAGGCGGGGATGGCGGCGGTGGAGTTCGACGAGTTCGGCGGCGGCCGGGCCGACAGGGTGCACGCGCGCCTGTTCGCCGCACTGATGCAGGACCTGGGCCTGGACAGCGCCTACGGCCGGTATCTGGACGCGGCCCGCGCGGAGATGCTCGCCGTAGTCAACCTGATGTCCCTGTTCGGCCTGCACCGCGGGTTGCGCGGCGCGCTGGTGGGCCACTTCGCCGACGTGGAGATCACCTCCTCACCGGCCTCCCGGCGGCTCGCCGAGGCCATGCGCCGCACCGGCGCCGGCCCCGCGGCGGAGTTCTTCTACGACGAGCATGTCGAGGCGGACGCCGTCCACGAACAGGTCGTACGCCATCAGGTGATCGGCGGGCTGCTCGCCGAGGAGCCGGAACTCGCGGCGGACGTGACCTTCGGGATCGATGCCACCGAGTATCTGGAGGACCGGCTGGCGCGGCGGCTGCTCGCCGACTGGCGCGCCGGGCGCTCGTCCCTGCGCACACCCCTGACGCCGCAGGTGTCCCATACATCCTGAATGTCGGGGTACTCGCGCGGTGTGATCGCTGTGGTGCTTCCGGGCGTGTACGCCCCGCAGGACGACACGGAGTTGCTGGCCGAGTCCCTCCGCGAGGAGGCCCCGGCGCCCGGCGCCCGGGTGCTCGACGTCGGCACCGGCAGCGGGGCGCTGGCCCTGGAGGCGGCCCGGCACGGCGCCGAGGTGACCGCGGTGGACGTGTCCCGGCTGGCGGTGTGGACGGTACGGATGAACGCCTGGCTGACCCGGCTGCCGGTGCGGATCCGGCGCGGCAACCTCTTCGGACCGGTCCGGGGCCGCACGTACGACCTCATCCTCGCGAACCCGCCGTACGTCCCCGCACCCGATGCCGGACGCGGGCCGCGCGGCCGGGCCCGGGCCTGGGACGCGGGCCAAGACGGCAGGCAGGTGCTGGACCGGATCTGCCGGGACGCGCCCGCACTGCTGCGCCCCGGAGGCGTGCTGCTGGTCGTGCAGTCCGCGCTCAGCGATCCCGAACGCACCCTGCAACTGCTGCGCGCCGCACGCCTGAAGGCCTCGGTGGTCCGGCGTCGCTGGATCCCCTTCGGTCCGGTGCTGCGCTCGCGGGAGGACTGGCTGCGCCGGTGCGGTCTGCTCGCTCCGGTCGCACAGGAGGAGGAGTTGGTGGTCGTCCGTGCCGAACGAACGGGCTGACCGGGCCCGCCGGATCACGGTGCGGCGGCAGGGGCCGCTGCTCGTGGAGGGGCCGGTGGAGGTCGAGTTGGAGGACGGCACCACGGTGTCCTCGGACCGTTTCCTGGTCGCTCTGTGTACCTGCCGGCGCAGTCGCCGTTATCCCTGGTGCGACACGAGTCACCGGCGCAAGACCAAGGACAGCGGTTGAAACCGGCTGTTTTTCGCCGCTCCCCGGGAAAGGCCCCCCACGGGCCCGCCCGGGGAGCGGCTGTGTGCCCGGAAGCCGGCGGGCGGCCCCACTCCGCCCGTCGGTTCCGGTACGAGATCGCAGGTTCCCCGCTCCAGGGGCCGCACTCCCCGGTTGCGGACCTGTTCCGGCCTGTGCGGGGTCCGTTGCGATCCCGGTCCTAGAAGGCGAAGACGCCGCCGCCCACGGAGTCCCGCACGCATGTGTTGCCGAAGGTGCGCTCGTAGGAGACGCGCTTGCCCTGCCAGACGCCCTGGACGGTGACGACGACCGGGTCGTACAGCTTGTTGCACCACACGTCGCCGGCGGCCTTCAGGGCGTCGAAGTCGCCGCCCGTGCCGCGCAGTTCGGCGCAGGCCGCGGCCGCTGCCGGGTGGGTGCCGGAGGCCGTCGGGGCGCAGGTCAGGGTGACGGCGCGCTCCGGGGTGGCCGTGGCCGCGTCGTTGCCGTGGCCGGTGGTGAGGACCAGCGCCGAGGGGGCGTAGAGCGACGACGGGGCGGCGTCCGGTGCAGCGACGGCGGCCCCGGTCAGGGGTCCGCAAACGGCGGCGGCCGTGAGGCCGAGTGCCGCTGCCCAGCGCGCGGTGTTCCGCATTGTATGCATCCTTCCGCTCGGATAGATGGTTGCCGGCTCCGACCCGGTGGGCGCCGGAGCGGCGAGCGCCACTCTGCCGAGTCCGCCGCCGAAACACACATCGAACCCACCGCTTTCAGTAACCTTGCGTGTTGAAACAGTGGCGTGAAGTTACGGAAATGGAAGCCCCTGACCGCGCAACTGAGCGGTTCTTGATCGCAGAGAGCGGTCACATGGCCGAAAACCACCGACTCGTTAATCGGCCTGAAACATTCCGGGTTCGCCGTGAGTGAAAGCTTTCACGACGCCTTCACGACTCCTTGTGTTCATGAAGGTGTCCGCGTAACGCTGATTACATGATTACAGCAGAGCAGAAGGAGAAGCTGCGCGGCTGGTTCGCCGGCCGTCTGCCGGACGGTCTCTTCGAGGAACTGGTGGAGGTCACCGCCGACCGCGAGGAGATCACGGTGATCGGCCGCGTCCCCGAGCCCCGGCTCGCCGAGGGCGCCTCGGACGCCGAGCGGGAGGCCGCACTGCGCGCCCGGATCCAGGAGTTCCGCGAGCGCACCCGCGAGGACCGGATGGAGGTGGCCCGGGAGGCCGAGCACCTGTTCCGCCGCAAGGTCTCCTGGGGCGTGGTGTGCGGTCCGGAGCGTGCCCTGTTCACCCATGTCGCCGCGCCGGTCATGACCCGGCTGCGCCAGCCGGAGCGTCTGGTGCTGGACACCCTCATCGCCGGGGGCGTCGCCCGCAGCCGCAGTGACGCCCTCGCCTGGTGCGTGCGCCTGGTCCAGCGCCACACCGAGGACTGGCTGACCGAGCTGCGCGAGTCGCTGGAACACGTCCAGCGGGTACGGGCGCAGGGACCCGACGCGGAGGAGGTGGCCGATTCCTCCACTGACGACGGCGAAGATGGATGAATCGTCCTCTGGCAGGGGTCCTCACCGCGGTCTTACCGTCTGCAGACCGCTCCGGGCGACCCCCGCCGGCGCCGCACCACCCCTGCGGCACGGCGGTCGTCCGCCACCGCCGCGCGACCCAGCGCTCCATCGCCGCGACCTCGCTGGAGCCCTCCGTGACCCCTCAGTCCCCCGACTCGCCGACCGCGCCGCCGCCGGCCCTCACCGAGGTCGAGCCCTACGGCGTCGAGCGGATTCCCGACGCGGACCGCACCGCGACCCCGCTGGACCTGTTCCGGGTCGCCTTCGGCGGCGCCAACACCTTCTCCACCTGCGTACTCGGCGCGTTCCCGATCCTGTTCGGACTCTCCTTCCGGCAGGGACTCGCGGCCACCGTCCTCGGTGTCGTCGCGGGTGCGCTGATCCTCTGCCCCATGGCCGTGTTCGGCCCGGTCAACGGCACCAACAACGCGGTCTCGTCCTCCGCTCACCTGGGCGTGCACGGCCGCGTGGTCGGTTCGTTCCTGTCGCTGCTGACGGCCGTCGCGTTCTTCTCCATCTCGGTGTGGAGCTCCGGCGACGCGCTGGTCGGCGGCGCCCACCGGCTGTTCGGCCTGGAGCGCGGCACGCCGTCGTACGTCGTCGCGTACGCCCTGTTCGCCGGGCTGGTCCTCGCGGTGTGCGTCTACGGCTTCCGGTTCATGCTGTTCGTCAACAAGATCGCGGTGACCTCGGCGACCGTGCTGTTCCTGCTCGGCGCGATCGCCTTCGCCGGTGACTTCGACCCGTCGTACGCCGGTGTGTTCACGGCCTCGGCGGACGCGGCGACCAGGTCGATGTTCTGGCCGTCGTTCATCGGGGCGGCCCTGATCGTGCTGTCCAACCCGGTGTCCTTCGGCGCTTTCCTCGGCGACTGGTCGCGCTACATCCCGGCCGGCACCCCGCGGCGCAGGGTGGTCGGCGCCGCGTTCCTCTCCCAGATCGCGACCCTGCTGCCGTTCGTCTTCGGCCTGGCGACCGCGAGCATCATCGCGACGAAGGCGCCGAAGTACGTCGACCCGGCCGCGCCCGACTTCGTGGGCGGGCTGCTGGCGATCTCGCCGAGCTGGTTCTTCCTGCCGGTGTGTCTGCTCGCCCTGATCGGCGGCATGTCGACGGGCACCACCTCGCTGTACGGCACCGGCCTCGACTTCTCGTCGGTGTTCCCGAAGCTCTCCCGCGTGCAGGCGACGCTGCTGGTCGGCGTGTTGTCCATCGCGTTCATCTTCATCGGCCGGTTCGGCCTGGACCTCGTGCAGTCCATCTCGACGTTCGCCACGATGATCATCACCTGCACCACACCGTGGATGGTCGTCATGATGCTCGGCTTCTGCACCCGCCGCGGCTGGTACGACCCCGACGCGCTGCAGGTCTTCAACCGCCGTCAGCGCGGCGGCCGCTACTGGTTCGCGCACGGCTGGAACTGGCGCGGCATGACCGCCTGGTGGGTGGCGGCGGTGATCGGCGTGCTGTTCACGAACATCCCGGGTCAGTTCGTCGGCCCGCTGGGCGGCCTGGCGAACGGCGTCGACATCAGCCTGCCGCTGTCGCTCGCGGTGGCCGCGATCCTGTTCCTGACGCTGCTGCGGCTGTTCCCCGAGCCCCGGGCGGCGTACGGCCCCGAGGGTCCGCGGCTGGCCCGTACCGTCGAGGCCCCGGTGGCCCCGATCACCGGTCCCGGCACCCCGGCGGACGAGGTGTCTCCCGCGCTGGCGGCCGAGGGCGGCCGATGACGGCCTGGATCGACCTGTCGGTGCCGATCGTCACCGGGATGCCCGTGTATCCCGGTGACCCTCAGGTCACGGTCTCCCCCGCACTGCGGGCCCCGGCCGACGGCGTCAACGTCCTGGCGCTCCACCTGGGTTCGCAGTCCGGCACCCACGTCGACGCGCCGTACCACGTCGACGACGCCTGGCCGCGCCTGGACGAACTGCCGGCGGACCGGTTCGCCGGGCGCGCGGTCGTGGCCGACGTGCGGGGACTGCCCGCCCGCTCGCCGATCACCGAGGCTCTGCTGGCCCCCGCGCTCGACGCCCTCACGGCCACACCCGGCGCACTGCTGCTCCTCGCCACGGGCTGGTCGGAGCACTGGGGCAGCGACGCCTACCTCGACCACCCCTGGCTGACCCCCGGGGCCGCCCGGGCCGTGGTCGAGACCGGCGCCCGTACCGTGGCCGTGGATGCGCTCAGCGTGGACCCGAGCCCCCGGCCCGGCGATCCCGACGCGGACCACGGTCTGCCGGCCCATCGGGTGCTGTGCGGCGCGGGCGGGGTCATCGCGGAGAACCTCACCGGCCTGGACCGCCTGGTCGGGGCGGCGGCGGTCGAGGTGTTCCTCTTCCCGCTGCTGCTTCCGGGGGCGGACGGCGCGCCGGTGCGGGCGATGGCCCGGACCGGCTGAACGCCTCGCGGGCTGCCCGGTGGTGGAGTGCACGCCTGCTCGCAGATCCGGCATCGGCCGCGACCGGAATCGCAACTCAGCCGTCTCCAGGCGAAGTTGTCGGATCCATGCGGTACGTTGGCGGCCATGACCGACTTGGTGCTGGTGGCGGGGGCATGGCTGGGCGCATGGGCGTGGGACGAGGTGGCGGCCGACCTGCGCGCCGCCGGCCATGAGGTGCACGCCCTCACGCTGTCCGGGCTGGCCGAGAAGAGGGAGTTGCCCGCCGGGCAGCGGATCCATGTCCAGGACATCGTCGACGAGGTCGAGCGGCTGGACCTGCGGGACGTCGTCCTGGTCGGGCACAGCTACTCGGGCGTGCCGGTCGGACAGGCGGCCGAGCGGATCGGCGACCGGCTGCGCCGCGTGGTGTTCGTCGACTCCAACGTGCCGGCGGACGGCGTGTCGTTCCTCGACGGCTTCCCCAGCGATCACATCCGTGCCGCTCTCGCCGAGCACGAGGGCGTGTGGCCGCTCCTGCCGCCGGCGGCCTATGCGAACCAGGACCTCACCGACGAGCAGATCGCCCGTCTCATCGACGAGGGCACCCCGCACCCGGCCGCCACGCTGACCGAACCGGCCGTGCTGAAGCGCCCACTTGCCGAGCTGCCGGCGACGTACATCAAGTGCCTCCTCGACGGCCGCGATCCACTGCCCGCCGTGGCCGAGGCGCTGCGCGGCGGACGCTGGGAGCTGGTCGAGCTCGACACCGGCCACTGGCCGATGTTCTCCACGCCCCGGGAGCTGGCCCGCATCCTGGACAAAGCAGCCACCCGTCGCTGAGGCCCCCGACTACCCGCCAGTATCGTCGGGCTGCACGCGTACTCAGCGACGAGAGGCGGGACGGCCGGATGGCGAAGCACTGGGCTGATTTCCAGTACGAGATCTATCTGAACGGGATGTCGGGTGCCGTGCCCCGGCTCCCCAGCGACCTGACCCGGCTGGAGGAACTGGCCGAACACCGGCTCGGTCCGGGCCCGGTGGGATATGTGGCGGGAAGCGCGGGCGACGGCAGCACGGCTCGCGCCAACCGGGCCGCGCTCGCCCGGCGCAGGATCGTGCCGCGCATGCTGCGCGACGTGGCCGAGCGCGATCTGTCGGTCGAGGTGCTCGGCCGGGCACTCCCGGCACCGCTGGCGCTGGCACCCGTCGGCGTGCTGTCGATCATGCATCCGGACGCCGAGTCCGCCGCCGCCCGGGCCGCCGCCGCGCAGGGCGTGCCGTACCTCCTGTCCTCGGCGTCGAGCACGCCGATGGAGCAGGTGGCGGAGGCGATGGGGGACGCCGAGCGGTGGTTCCAGCTGTACTGGGGCAAGGACCGTGAGGTGACGCGGAGTTTTCTGAGCCGGGCGAAGGCCGCCGGGTTCTCGGTGCTCGTGGTCACCCTGGACACCCCGCTGCTGGCGTGGCGGCCGCGCGACCTGGACCAGGCGTATCTGCCGTTCCTGCACGGGGTGGGCACCGCCAACTACTTCACCGACCCGGCCTTCCGGGCGGGACTCGCCAAGCCCGTGCACGAGGACCCGAACGCGGCGGTGCTGCACTTCCTCGGCCTGTTCGGGGACGCCGGCCACACCTGGCCGGACCTGGCGTTCCTGCGGGAGCACTGGGACGGCCCGATCGTGCTCAAGGGCATCCTGCACCCGGACGACGCCCGGCTCGCCGCCGACGCCGGGGTGGACGGCGTGGTGGTCTCCAACCACGGCGGCCGGCAGGTGGCCGGCTCGGTCGCCGCCGCCGATGCGCTGCCCCGGGTCGCGGACGCGGTCGGCGACCGGCTGACGGTGCTGTTCGACAGCGGGGTGCGCACCGGCGACGACGTGTTCAAGGCACTGGCCCTCGGCGCGCGTGCCGTGCTCCTCGGCCGGCCGTACGTCTACGGCCTCGGGCTGGATGGACAGGCCGGCGTGGAGCATGTCGTCCGGTGCGTGCTGGCGGAGCTGGATCTGACGCTGGCTCTGTCCGGGCACACCGGTCCGGGGACGGTGACGTCGGCGGACCTGGTCGAGGACCCGGCCTGACCCCGGCCCGCGGAGCGCTCCGCTGGGTGCCACGCAGCGCTCCGCGGGGTGCCGCGGCAGGCCGTCAGGCGTCTGCGGCGCCGTCTCGGCAGGTCGCGCAGTTCCCCGCGCCCCTTCGGGTCGCTGGGCCACCCGTGCCGGCGATCGAGAGGGAACCGGGGCTCGCAGAGGCCACATCGGTCATCCAGCGCTGGCCGGCCGACCCGTCCCGCACCTTGACCACGAGGTCGGCGCCCACAGCGTCGGCGGATGTCGCCAGCCCGAGCGTCCGGTCCCAGCGGGGCAGCAACTCGCCCCGCCCGGTGAGGTCGTAGCGCACGTCGTCACCCCGCTTCGTCCCGGCGTCCGCACAGGTGCCGAGGATCACCACTCCGGCGTCGGCGTGCGAGTCCAGGCACAGCCCCGGGGCGGTCGCGCTGCGCAAGCGTCCGTCGGCCTCGTACGTCCACTGCTGGGTCGGTGCCGAGGAGCAGACGGCCAGGACCGCACCCGCACCGGCCTTCGGCGTGCCCTTGATGTCCAGGCACAGGGCGGCGGCGGCGTTGCGCAGCCGGGCGGGGCGGCCGGTGGCGGGCAGTCCCGCGGTGCCGGTCGCGGTGCCGGGCACGGTGGCCGAGGCGGGCGGGGACTGGCCGCCGGCGCTGCCGGGGACGGTGCTGGTGGAGGCGACCGGGTCGGTGCCGTCGCCGCCGTCCGGCCACACACTGATCGCGAGGACGGTCGCGAGCAGTCCGGCCGAGGCCACGCCGACTCCGGTCAGCAGCGTCCTGGACGACCAGGCGGTGCCGGGGACCCGGGCCGGCTGTCCGGGCTCGCCGCCGTGGCGCCGGCCGCGGGAGACGGAGATCCGGGTCCGGGGTTCGCCGTCGGCGCGCCGCCCGGTGCCGGGCAGGGCGACACGATTCAGCAGACCGGGCTTGCCGCCGCCGCGCCGGCGCCCGCCGGATCGCCGGGAGCCGCCGCGGGTGCGGGCGGTACCGGGGCGCCGGCCGGGACGCGAGTCGAGGTAGCGGCGGGCGCCCCAGCCGAGCACGGCCTCGGCGAGCAGCACTCCCAACGCCGCGTCGGCGTGACCCAGTTGCTCGGCGGCGTGCCGGCAGTAGGAGCAGGCGGACAGATGCTCCTGGACGTCGGGCAGCAGGGCGCCCGCGCCGCCGCGGCGGATCGGAACGTCGAGCAGACGGTTGTAGTAGCGGCATTCCTTGCCGGGCGCGAGTTCCCGGTGGGCGCGTACCAGGCCCTCCCGGAATTTCTCGCGTGCCTGTTCCAGCGCGACCGCCGCACTCTCGATGTCCACGCCGAGCAGTCCGGCGGGAACGGTTATCGGCTCGGCCTCGACCTCGATGTGCCAGAGCAGCGCCTGCTCCAGCCGGGGAAGGGCGTGAAATGAGCGGTCCGAGAGGGCGCGGTTTTCCGGTATCAGGGTCTTCGCGGCGCGCATACCGCGCCCCCCGGCGGGTTTCCCGAGTCCGGGCAGTACGGCGGTGATCCGGTCGGTGCCGGACCAGTTGACGACCGTGTCCCGGACCGCCACGAGCAGCCGGGGCCGCAGCGCCTCCGCGGGTTCGCCGAGCGCGAGCCGGCCGAGCACCTGGTGGAAGGCGGTCGCGGTGACCATGTGGGCGAGCGGCCCGGTCAGGGCCAGGCAGACGACCGCGTAGTCCTGCGCCGGCTGCCAGTGCCGGGACATCAGCAGGGCTGCGGAGCGGGAGGCCTCCGCATCGGAACCGGCCCGCAGGGGACCGGCGAGCGACTCGTCGGACTCCCCGGGGTCGCCGCCGGGCGGCGGATAGGGAGGACGAGGAGGGTGGGGGGTGGGCACTGAGCGGATTCCTTTGGTGCGACGTGCGTTGATGCGTAGCTCTGCGACGCGCGCGGAAGGAATTGGCCGGCGCTCGGCCGGTGAAGTTCTGCAACTGCCGGGAGAACCCCCGGATATTATCCCCCGCACGGTCGTTTCAACCCTTGCACAACTTCCACACGGGCAACAAGGCGCCCGCAGACATCGGCGGTCTTGAAAGAAAGTCAGAAACCGCCCTCCCGCGGGCCCCGTGCAGCGGCTTTCGGTTTTTCACGCGCCCCGTGTGAAGCACGCGCACACGGCGGCGGGGCCGCGCACGCTTCCTGGGTGTGCGGTCCGGTAGTGGACTGGGGCCGGCCTCCTCGGAAAGGCCCCGCGCGGGATGGCGGCTCTCCCGCGCGAAACCGGCCGCCGGCCCCGCTCCTCCCGCCCTCGGCCGGCGGCCCCGCCCACCCTGCCCCGGACGGCGGCCCCGGCGGCTTCCCCCGCCGGCCGGGGCGGGACGGGCGCTGTGGGCCCGCCCGCTCAGATCTGCCAGGACCGCAGCCGGTCGGCCGCGCCGTACACGTCCGTCTTGCCGGAGATCAGATCGCGGGCGAGGTCGACGAGGGCGCCGTAGGGCGGGTCGATGCCCACGCCGCTGACGAACATGTAGGCCACGGCGGTCGCGCAGGCGAAGCGGGCGTTGGCCGCGGGCAGCGGCTTGAGTAGGGCGAGGGTGTGCAGCAGGGCGGCGGCCCGCCAGGCGGGGTCGGAGTCCACGCCGAGCCGGGGCGGATCCACGCGGTGCCGGGCGACGGCGGCGACCAGCGCGGAGAAGTCGTCGACCGCGGGCTGGTCGGGCAGGACCTCCTCGTGGCGCTGGAGCAGCCAGGGGACGTCGATATGGATGACGGAGGGCATGCGTCAGGCGGCCTCGTCCTTCGTGGGGGACTCGTCGTCGGGGAAGGCCGCGGCGAACTCCTCGGCGTGCGCGGCGAAGAACGTGCGGAAGGCCTCGGCGCCCTCCTGCAGCGCCCGGTGCCGGGCGATGTCGGCGGCGGCGGCCTCGCGCACCAGGGCCTTCATCGACGTACCGCGCTCCTTGGCGATCTGCCGCAGGTCCTCTAGTTCCCGTTCACTGAACTCCACATTCAGAGCTGGCATGCCCCTCACGGTACCGCGCGGGTACTTACCCGTAAATATCGGCAGGTCAGGTGCCCTTCCCATCGGTACCTGCAAGATCGCAGGGCCATGTCCGATTCCCGCCGGTCAAGCGGCCCGCACTGCAGCAGACTCGGCAGCGAGGAAGAAGCCGACAGCGCAAACCCAGGAGCCCTGCCATGAGCACACGTACCGTCCACACCCTCCACCCGAGCCCGCTGGGCGACCTGCTGCTGACCGGCACGGTCTCCGCGGCCGGCCTGACACTCGGCTCGCTCGGCATGCCGGGGCAGCGCGGCGCGCCCGTCGTCCGCGCCGAGGACCGCGACGACGGGCCCTTCGCCGAGGCGCACCGGCAGCTGGACGCCTACTTCGCGGGCCGCCGGACCCGTTTCGAGCTGCCGCTCGCCGCCACCGGCACCCCGTTCCAGCGGGCGGTGTGGCAGGCCCTCGACGACATCGCCTACGGCACGACGACCACGTACGGCGAACTGGCCGCCCGGCTGGGCGTGCCGCGCGCCGACCTGCGCGCGGTGGGCCGGGCGCTCGGCGCCAACCCCCTTCTGCTCGTCCGCCCCTGCCACCGGGTCATCGGCGCGGACGGCTCGATGCGCGGTTACGCGGGCGGAGTCGAACGCAAGCTGTGGCTGCTCACGCACGAGGGCGCACTGCAGCCCGCCCTGCCGTGAAGGACCCTGCTGTGAAGGAGGACCTCATGACGTTCACCCCGGCCGAGGCTCGCCGCCGGGTGGCCCGCACGGACTGGGCCGCGCTCGCGGCCGAGCTGGACGAGCACGGCAACGCGCCCACGGGCCCGCTGCTCTCCCCCGCGGACTGCGCCGACCTGGCCGCTCTCTACGACAAGCCGGAACTGTTCCGGACGACGGTCGATCTGGCCCGGCACCGGTTCGGCTCCGGCGAGTACCGCTACTTCACCCATGACCTGCCCGCCCCGGTGGCCGCGCTGCGCGCCGCGCTCTACCCGCGGTTGCTGCCGGTCGCCCGGGACTGGGCGGCCCGTCTGGGCCGCCCGGCGCCCTGGCCCGACTCCCTCTCCGAGTGGCTGGAGCGCTGTCACGCCGCCGGCCAGGACCGCTCGGCGCAGATCCTGCTCAGCTATGGTCCGGGCGACTGGAACGCCCTGCACCGGGACGTGTTCGGCGAGCTGGTCTTCCCGCTCCAGGTGGTGGTCGCGCTGGACGCGTACGGCACCGACTACACCGGCGGCGAGTTCCTCATGGTCGAACAGCGCCCGCGCGCCCAGTCCCGGGGCACGGCGAGCATCCTGCGCCAGGGCCACGGCCTGGTGTTCACCACCAGGGACCACCCCGTGCGCACCCGCCGAGGCTGGTCGGCCGGGGCGATGCGGCACGGGGTGAGCACCGTGCGGTCGGGCCGGCGGCGAACGCTGGGGCTGGTGTTCCACGACGCGACATGAGGGCACCGCGGCCACCGCGGGCCCGCGGCCCGTCCCGGCCGAGGTCTCCGGTGTCCGGCGTTCTGCTCACACATCCAGCCTGCTGATCCGCACCGCCCCCTTCGCCTCTCCCGGGTAGGCGCTCGTGAGCGTCAACCGCAACCGGGAGCCCCGTATCGCGTCGAAGGTGATCACCGTCGGACTGTCCGACGCGGTGGCCCAGTCCACCTTCGCGCCCGTGACCGGGACGAAGGCCCGCCCGTCCCACACCGCCACGCCGGCCTTCGCGGGCAGGGCGTGCGTGGCGTCCACGGTGAAGGAGACCGCCACCCGGTCGAAGGTCCGGGTGCGCCCGAAGTCGACCGAGACCCAGTCCTCGGCGCGGGCGCCGTTGAACGCGGGCAGCAGCGCGGTGGCCGACTTGGCGAAGGCGTTGGACCAGCCGGTGGCGGGGTCGCCGTCGAGCATCGCGGCGGGCGGGGTGTCCGGGCGGCCGGAGTAGCCGGCGTCCGCGTAGGGGTAGTTCGCGGGCGACGGGCGGTCGGGCCGGAAGCCGGCCGCCGGGGTGCGGGCGGTGTCGCGAGCCGGGGTGGTGGGCACGCTCGCCGTGCCGGTGCGCAGTCCGTCCGCCCGGGCGGTGACCGTCAGCGGGCCGGGCTTCGTACCGGAACGGACGATGGCGAGGGCCTTGCCGTGGAACGCGCTGCGGGTGCTCGCCTGGTAGCGTTCGGCGCTCTCCTCGCGGCCGTTGTCGACCCCTGCCAGGGAGCCGCCGGTGACGTCGAAGGTGATGAGGTGTGCCGCGTCGGGCACCACCACGCCGTGAGCGTCGACGATCTCGGCGGTGACGAAGATCAGCGAACGGCCGTCGGCGGCAAGGGAATTGCGGTCGGCGGTCAGCCGTACGACA
Organism: Streptomyces sp. NPDC031426; assembly: GCF_055581585.1. Lineage (NCBI taxonomy): Bacteria > Bacillati > Actinomycetota > Actinomycetes > Kitasatosporales > Streptomycetaceae > Streptomyces > Streptomyces sp. NPDC031426. The sequence continues at coordinate 137,425 of NZ_JBVIJE010000002.1, read as the reverse complement.
TGCGCGGCACCCGCCGTGCGCAGCACATCGGTGGCGACCACCTTGCCGTCCCGCCGGGCCACCGCCTTCAACTCGCCGGGCCGGAACGGTACTTTCCAGGTCAGGTGCAGCTTGCCCGCGCTGCCGTTGGGGCTGGTGTAACTGCCCGGGTAGGGGCCACCGTGGAAGGTCTTGTCGTCGCCCGTGGCCTCGGTGGTCTCCAGGTAGCCGCGGCCGTCGGTGGTCCGCTTGACGTCGAACTGCCGTACCCCGAGGGACTTTCCGTTGAGGAACAGCTCGACCTGCTGCACGTTCGCGTACGCCCAGACCTCGACCGTGTCGCCCTCCTCGTGGTTCCAGGTCATCGGCAGCAGATGGACCATCGGCTCGGTCGTCCACTGGCTCCTGAAGAGGTGGTACATGTCCTTCGGGAACCCGGCCGTGTCGACCGCGCCGAAGAAGGACGTCTTGACCGGGAAGACGTCGTACGGCGTGGGCTCGCCGATGTAGTCGATGCCGGACCACAGGAACTGTCCCGCGAACCACTTCCGGTCCCGGTCCTTCTTGTGCCCGTACTCGCCGCTCATCGTCCAGGAGGCGAGGTTGTTGTCGTAGGAGGAGGTCTCCCGTCTGCCCGGGGTGTGGTTCTCGCCGGTGTTCAGGTGTGCCGGCTCCTGGTACGTGCCCCGGGTCGAGGTCTCCGAGGAGGACTCGGACTCGAAGAGGAACAGGTGGGGGTAGCGCGCGTGCAGCGCGTCGACCGACTTGGCCGTGTTGTAGTTGAGGCCCAGGCCGTCGAGCTTGGCGAGCATCAGGTCGGCCGCCGAGCCCTGGGCGGGCACGCCGTGGTACTTGTTCGAGCCGATCACCACCGGCCGGGTGTCGTCCGCGGCCTTGATCGCGCCGATGATCCGGTCGGCCATCGCGAGTCCGGCCGTCGAGGTGGAGTCGGGGATCTCGTTGCCGATGGACCACAGGACGACGGCGGGTGAGTTCCGGGCGGCCAGGACCATCTCGGTGGCGTCCCTCTCGCACCACTCGTCGAAGAAGCGGCCGTAGTCGTACCTGGTCTTGCCGGTGCGCCAGCAGTCGAAGGCCTCCACCATCATCACGATGCCCAGCTCCTCGCAGACCTGGATCATCTGCGGCGAGGGCGGGTTGTGGGAGGTGCGGAAGGCGTTGACGCCCATCGACTTCATGATCCGCATCTGTCTGCGGACCGCGTCGATGCTGATCGCGGCGCCGAGCGCGCCCTGGTCGTGGTGCAGGTCGACGCCCTTGATCTTGGTATACGTGCCGTTGAGGGAGAAGCCCTCGTCGGGGTCGAAGCGGTAGCTGCGGATGCCGAAAGGGGTGCTGTAGGTGTCGGAGGTGCGGCCCGCGACGCGCAGTTCGGTGTGCAGGGTGTAGCGGTGCTCCGGGGTCACGAAGTCCCACAACAGGGGCTCGGCGACGGTCAGTTCATGGGTCTCGGTGGCCCGGTCGGAGACGGCGGCCGTGGTGGACGTGCGGGCGACCGTGCGGCCGTCGGGGCCGGTGATCCGGGACAGGACCTGAACGTCCGCCCCGGTGCCGGACTCGTTCAGCACCGTCGTGGCCACCCGCACCAGGGCGCTGCCCGCGGAGACCTCCGGGGTCGTGACGCGGGTGCCCCAGCGCGCCACGTGCACCGGTTCGGTGATCACGAGCCGGGCCTCGCGGTAGATGCCGCTGCCGGAGTACCAGCGGCTGCTCGGCAGTTGGTTCTGCACCTTGACCGCGAGCACGTTCGGCGTGCTGCCGTCGCTGTGCACGAGGCCGGTCAGGTCGAGGGCGAAGCCGGTGTAGCCGTAGGGGTGGCGGCCGGCCTCCGTGCCGTTGCAGTAGACGTACGAGTCCATGTAGACGCCGTCGAACTCCACCGAGATGCGCTTGCCGGCGTACGCGGGCGGCAGGGTGAAGGCGAGCCGGTACCAGCCGAGGCCGCCGGGGAGGAAGCCGGTGCCGCTGGTGGTGCCGTGGTCGGTGGTGGGGGTCTGCTCGATCGACCAGTCGTGGGGCACGGCGACCTCGCGCCAGGCCGAGTCGTCGTAGCCGGGATCGGCGGCCTGCGCGTAGGCGCCGGTGGGATCGGTGAGGCCGCCCGGATCGACCAGGGCGAAGCGCCAGCCGTCCCGCAGAGGCACGGTGTGGCGGCCGTCGGCACCGGCGGACGCCGCGGCGGCGGCCGGTGGTGCGGGGATGCTCAGCAGCGCTCCGGCCGCGGGTGTCACGGTGGCGGCGACCAGAACCGATCGGCGAGTGACCGTCATGACGGCTCTCCCTCATCAGGGCCCAGAAGTACTCACAACTGATCGTGAACAAACAGATTCTGACGGGTCGCCACTCACGATCGTCAAGGGTCCGGAGCCCCGCGACCGCCCCCGTCGGCGCATCGGCCGGATTTCCCCCTTGACCCTGTTCGACCGGTCGGCCAGGCCGGCGGTGGTGGCGGTTCACGGCAAGCCCCGAAGCACTACGCTGGAACACGAGAGGTGCCACCTGTTCACTGTGAGTGTGCGCTTGGGAGCGGCGAGGATGAGCCGGGGCTATCCGTTCGACGACGCGGCGACGGCCCGGGCCGTCATCGACGACGACGGCCGGCTGGTCGAGTGGAACGAGGGCGCGAGGCGCCTGCTCGGTCACCCGCCGGACGCCGTCCTGGGCCGCCCCGCCGCCCGCCTCCTGGCCGAGGACGACATCCCTTCCCTGCCCACGGGCCCCCGCTGGCAGGGAACGGTCGGATTGCGCCACCGCGACGGCCGTACCGTCCCGGTCTGGCTGCTCGCCCACCGCCGGTCGGCGCACGACGGAGACGGCGGCAGCTGGCTCGTGGTCACCCCACTGACCGGCATGGCACCGCCCGCCGAGGACGACCCGCTCGCCTCGGCGGGCCTGATCCAGTCGCCGTGCGCCGTGGCCGTGTACGACGCGGAGCTGCGGCTGCGCCGGATGAACGACGCGATGGCCGAGGTCATCGGTCTGCCGGAGGAGCGCGTGCGGGGCCTGCGGCTCTCGGAGATCGGCGGCAAGCCGCAGAGCGAGGAGCTGGAGCGGGGCATGCTCCAGGTGCTGACCACCGGCAGCCCGCTGGACATGCAGATCTTCATGCGCACCGGTGGCGAGGACCGCGCTCACGCCTGGCTCGCCGGGATGGCCCCGGTCAGGGACGATCAGGGCCGGGTGCACGGGGTGAGCCTGGCCGCGCACGACATCACCGACAACTACCGGGCCCGGCAGCGGCTGCAGCTGGTCAACGAGGCGAGCGTGCGCATCGGCAGCACGCTGGACGTCGCCCGCACCGCCCAGGAACTGGCGGAGGTCTGTGTGCCCGCGCTCGCCGACTTCGTAACCATCGACCTGCTGGACCCGCAGGACTACGGCGGTGAGCCCCCGGCCCGCCTCACCGCGCCGGTCACCCTGCGCCGGGCCGCCCATCGGTCGGTCCTGGAGGGAGTGCCGGAGGCGGTGATGAGGCCCGGCCAGAACGAGGAGTACTCGGCGGGCTCGCCCCAGGCCGACTCGCTGACCGCGGGCCACACGATCCTCGGCTCGGTGGCGGCGGGTGAGACGCAGCCGTGGCTGATCTGGAGCACCGAGCGCGGCGAACGGGTGTGCAGATTCGGCGTCCACTGCTCGATGGCGGTGCCCATCCAGGCCCGTGGGCTCACCCTCGGTGTCGCGGTGTTCACCCGCCACCGGCGGCCGGACCCGTTCACCGCGGACGACCGGCTGCTCGCCGAGGAGATCACCGCCCGGGCCGCCGTCTGCATCGACAACGCCCGCCGCTACTCCCGCGAGCGGGAGACCGCGCTCGCGCTCCAGCGCAGCCTGCTGCCCCGCACGCTGCCGCGCACGGCCGCGCTGGAGGCCTCCTCGCGCTATCTGCCGGCCGCACGGGCCGGGGTGGGCGGCGACTGGTTCGATGTGATCCCGCTGTCCGGGATGCGGGTCGCGATGGTCGTCGGGGACGTCGTCGGGCACGGCGTCGAGGCCTCGGCCACCATGGGCCGGCTGCGGACCGCCGTGCGCACCCTCGCCGACATCGATCTCGCCCCGGACGAGCTGCTCACGCATCTGGACGACCTGGTGGTCAGGCTGTCGGAGGAGTCCGGCGTCGTCACCAGCCCCGGTGAGGCGGGCAGCCCCGGCGAGGTCGGCGCGACCTGTGTGTACGCCGTCTACGACCCGGTGTCCCGGCGCTGCACGGTGGCCCGCGCCGGGCATCCGCCGCCCGTGGTGCTGCCGCCGGGCGGTGTGCCCCGGGCACTGGACGTGCCCGCCGGTCCCCCGCTCGGCCTGGGCGGGCTGCCCTTCGAGGCCACGGAGGTGGAACTGCCCGAGGGCACCGTCCTCGCCCTGTACACGGACGGTCTGGTGTGGTCCCGGGAGCGGGATCCGGAGACGAACCGGGCGATGCTCTACGAGGCGCTCGGGACGTACGCGGACTCCCTGGACGGGACCTGCGACCGGATCCTGCACACCGTGCTGCCGCCGGGCGGCTCCCTGGACGACGTGGCACTGCTGCTCGCCCGCACCCAGGGCCTGCCGGCCACGCAGGTCGCGACGTGGGACATCCCGGCCGACCCGGCGCTGGTGGCGCCGATCCGCAAGGAGGCGGTGGAGCAGCTGGACACCTGGGGGCTGAGCGAGGCCGCGTTCACGACGGAACTGGTGGTCAGCGAACTGGTCACCAACGCCATCCGGTACGGCTCGCACCCCATCCGGCTGCGTCTGATCCACGACACCAGCACGCTGATCTGCGAGGTGTCCGACACCAGCCACACCGCCCCGCACCTGCGCCGGGCCAAGATCTTCGACGAGGGCGGCCGCGGCCTGCTGCTGGTCGCCCAGCTCACCCAGCGCTGGGGCAGCCGGCACACCCCGGAGGGCAAGACGATCTGGGCGGAACTGCCGCTGTACGAGGTGGCGCAGTAGAGCGTCCCGGCGGCGCGGTTCCGGCCGGCCAGCCGGACGGCACCGGGTCCCGGCTACGACCCCCGCCGCCGTGACGGTCGTCCGCCGTCACCCGGCGGCACACGGCGGACTTGCCCCCACGGGCGTGTCCCACACAGGCGCCGGGCGCGAGGGCCGGGGCGGGGGCGCAGCGCCCACCGCCGGCGACCAGCCGTCAGGAAACACCATGTGGCCCGGCCGAATCCCAGCGCGCGGGGCCCGGTCCGGTGCGCAGCGGCTCAGCCGCCCACCAGCCAGGGCCGTACCAGCTTGCGCGCCTCGTGCAGACGGGACTTCAGGGTGCCGAGGGGGATGCCGACGCGCTCGGCGACCTCCGCGTAGTCCAGCTGGCAGATGTCCCGGTAGACCAGCGGCGCCACCAGGTGTGGATGCGTCCGCTCCAGCCGCTCCAGCGCCTCCAGCAGGTCCACCCGGGATCCGGCGATGACGCTGGTGGTGCGCGGGTCGACGGCGTGCGAGGGCTCGATGGCGGCCGGCTGCTCGGCGGCCCGCCGCTTCAGCTCGCGGTACTTCTGCCGGGAGCAGTTGGCGACCACGGTGTACAGCCAGGTGCTGAAGCGGCTGCGGCCCTCGAAGCGGCTGATGTGCCGGGCCACCTGGAACAGCACGTCCTGCGCGGCCTCCTCGGCGTCCTCCCGGCACGGCAGGAAGCGCCCGCAGCGGCGCAGGACCTCCGGCCGGATCTCGGTGAGCAGCCGGTCCAGGGCCGCGCTGTCGCCGGCGGCGGCCCACCGGGCGAGGTCTTCCACCGGCGCCTGGTCCTGCACGTACGGGTCCCCCCTCGAGTCGATCTCAGGCCAGGCATGATAGTCCTATGCACTCCCTGGATCGGATCGGCCGCTACCGTCTCGAACGGCCGCTGGGCACCGGCGCCTTCGCCACGGTCTGGCTCGCTCACGACGACGAGCTCGAGGCCCCGGTCGCGGTGAAGGTCCTCGCGGAGAACTGGTCGCACCGGCTGGATATCCGGGACCGCTTCCTGTCCGAGGCCCGGCTGCTGCGCCGGGCCGGGTCCAGCCGCGTGGTGCAGGTCTACGACATCGGTGAACTCCCCGACGGCAGGCCGTACTTCGTGATGGAGTACGCCGCCGGCGGCACCCTCGCCGACCTGCTGGCGCACGGGCCGCTGCCGGTGGGGCACGCGCTCGCGCTGACGGCCGAGGCCGCCCGGGCCGCCGCCGCGCTGCACGAGGCGGGCATCGTGCACCGGGACATCAAGCCGACCAACGTGCTGCTGCACACCGCCCCGGACGGCACCCGGCGGGTGCTGCTGGCCGATCTGGGACTCGCCAAGAGCCTCGCGCAGGCCTCGGTACTCACGCTGGCCGCGGGCTCGGCGGGCTATCAGCCGCCGGAGCAGGCCGAGCCCGGGGAAGGCATCGACGAGCGGGCCGACGTCTACAGCCTGGGCGCGGTCGGCTACGAACTGGTCACCGGGAGCGTGCCGGGCCCGCCGGGCCGGGTGACACCGCCCCGGCGGCTGCGGCCGGACCTCGGCGAGGACGTGGAGCGGGCGCTGCTGCGCGCGCTGGAGCCGGACCGGGCGCGCCGCTGGTCCGGCGCGCAGGCGTTCGCGAACGAGCTGGACCGGCTGGCGGCGGGGCCGCCCGCGCTCCGGCCCACCCGGCGGCTGGACGGTGTGCGCGGCCGGCTGAATTCGGTGACGCTGGCCGTGGCCGCGGTCCTCGCGGCGGTGGCGGCCGCGGCCACGGTGACCCTGGTGATCCACCACGGCGGCTCCTCGGACCAGGTGCGGGTGACGGACTCGACGGGACGAGTGGCCGTCAGGGTGCCGGCGGGCTTCGGCCGCGAGTTGCGCGGCTCCGGCTGGGACCCGGGCGCGCTGGGGCTCGCCAAGGGCCACGAACCGGGGCTGGTGGTCGCCGACGACCTGAGCCGGTGGCCCGATCTGGGGGCGGCGGTGGACGGCGCGTTCGTCGGGATGAGCGAGCACGGTGACGTCACCGCGCGGGTGAAGGCCCTCGCCCACTCCGGCTGCCGCTTCTCCGGCAGCCGCACCTTCACCGACGCCGACTGGCACGGTCTGGTGCGGGCCTGGAGCGGCTGCCCGGACGGCGGCTCGGTCACGGAGTCCGCCCTGGCTCCGGCGGACGGCGCCGCGCAGCCGCAGGTGTATGTGCAGGTCCGGGAGCGGGGCGACAAGGATGCGACCGAGGAGATACTCCGTTCGTTGAGCGTGACCTGACGGGCGGCTGCAAGAGGTCATGGCTGGGAAAAGATTCCTGCGTGTGCCGAACTCTTCCGGCGCTGCGAGCATCGGAGCGTGCGGACGGCGCACCCAGCGCTTCCAGGCACGCGTTCCGGCGCGTGCCATGACCCTCCAGGAGTGTTGAGCGACATGGTGTACACCCCCCGGTCCGCGCGGCGCGGGGCCCTGCTCGTGGGCACGGTCTCCGTGCTGGGCCTGCTGACCGCCTGTGGCAACGGCAAGGACGTCCACAGCAACTCGCCGGTCACGGTCTCCGGTACGGCAGCGCCGGCGACGGGCACCACGAAGAGCCCGGCCTCCGCCACGTCCGCCCCGGACGGCACCCCGACCGGTGCCACGACGTCCTCCGCCTCGACGGCGGCCCCCTCCGCGAGTGGCGGCGGTGCGGGCACGGCCGCGGCGGGCACCCGCTGCCACACCTTCGAGCTGAGCGCCTCGGTGGGCCGCAACAGCCCGGGCGCCGGCCAGGAGAACTTTCCGGTGGTCCTCACCAACAGGTCCGGCCGGACCTGCACCGTGCGCGGCTTTCCGGGCGCGGCGTTCGTGAACGGCTCCGGCAGCCGGATCGGCCCGGATCCCAAGCGTGAGTCGGGCTCTCCCGCGACCATCACCCTGAAGCCCGGCCAGAGCGCCTGGGCCGGGCTGACCTTCTCCAACCCCGGCATCAGCGGCGCCAAGACGGCCACCCCGGCCGCGCTGCTGGTGACGCCGCCGGACGAGCGGGACTCGCTGAAGGTCGCGTGGACGGGTGGAGCGGTGCCCGTCTCCGGGAACTCCTCCTCCGTCTTCCTGTCGGTGTTCAGCCCCGGCACGGCGCCCTGACCGGCCCGGACACCCCCGAGAACCCCGCTGTCCCGCTCCCTGGGCAGCGGGGTTCATCATGCTCGCGCCACAACTGTCACAGGACGGCAACAGGCCCCCGAGGCCACGATCTTTCCCCCGGCTCCCGTCATCGAACCCGTCGACCAATACCGGCGAGCAGGCCCCACAGGGGCCGTGACAAGGGAATCGGGGACAAGATGAGCGGGATCTCACGCAGGCGGGTGCTGACGGCGGGCGCGGCCGCGGGCGCCCTGGGCACGCTGGCCGCGTGTTCCTCCGGCACCGGCCTGCGGGTCGACGGCCCGGCGGACGGCACGGGCACCGCCCAGGGCCGTCCGGTGAAGCCGATCGGCGACGGCTCCACGGCCGACACCGGGGCCCAGCCGCACCAGCCGAAGCCCGAACGGCTGAGGCCCGGCCAGAAGCCCCCGCAGTTCGTGGTGTTCTCCTGGGACGGCGCGGGAGAGCTGAGCAACCAGCTCTTCTCCCGGTTCCGCAAGGTCGCCGCCGACCACGGCGCCAAGATGACCTTCTTCCTCAGCGGCATCTACACGCTGCCCGAGTCCAAGAAGCACCTGTACCGTCCGCCGCAGCACCCGGTCGGCGCCTCCGCCATCGGCTACCTCGCCGACCGGCACATCCACGCCACCCTCCAGCAGGTCCGCGCGGCCTGGCTGGAGGGCCACGAGATCGGCACCCACTTCAACGGTCACTTCTGCGGCGCGACCGGCGTGCGCAACTGGTCCTCCGCCGAGTGGCGCAGCGAGATAGACCAGGCGGTCGACTTCGTGACCCAGTGGAAGACCAACACCGGCTTCACCGACCTTGAGCCGCTGCCCTTCGACTACCGCAAGGAGCTGATCGGCGGCCGTACCCCCTGTCTGGAGGGCCAGGCCAACCTGCTGCCCACGGCAGCCGCGCTGGGCTGGAAGTACGACGCCAGCTCCCCCGGCGGGCTGCAGATCTGGCCGGGCAAGGTGCAGGGCGGGAAGATCTGGGACTTCCCGCTGCAGTCCATACCGTTCCCCGGGCACAACTTCCAGGTCCTGTCGATGGACTACAACATGATGTTCAACCAGTCCGGCGGCAATCCGAACGGCGACCGCGCGCAGTTCGACGCCTGGCGCACCCAGGCCCGCGACGCCTATGTCGCCGGTTTCCAGCGCGCGTACACGACCAACCGCGCCCCGTTCTTCATCGGCAACCACTTCGAGCGCTGGAACGGCGGCATCTACATGGACGCCGTCGAGGAGGCCATCGGGAAGATGGCCGCGTACGGCGACGATGTGCGGTTCGTGTCGTTCAAGCAGCTCGTGGCCTGGCTGGAGGCGCAGGACCCGGCGATGCTGCGCAAGCTGCGCACGCTGGTGCCGGGACAGGCCCCGGCGGGCGGCTGGGAGGAGTTCCTGGGCGCGGCGGGCAGCCACAGCTCGTAGCCGCCGAACGTCGCCTGTTTTCATGGGCGGGCACCAACTGATCCATGCCGGAAGGACCCGCCCACCTGATCAACAATCTGCCCGCGGTACCGGGCCTGCGGCCCCGGGGCTCGGCACCATCCCACCGCCGCCGCGGCACCGCCCCTGAGTCAGCGGAGGTGGCGCCCACCGCCGTAGCCCCCGCCGTCCCCGTATCCCCCGCTGCCCCAGCCGCAGTAGTACGGGTACGCGGAGCAGGGGTCGGGCGTGGCGGACGGCGTCGGTGGCGGACTCGACCTCGTGGCCGTGGGTGCCGGGGCTGCGGTGCTCTTCCTCGGTGCGGGCGCGGGCGCCGGAGCCGTGGGATGCGGGGTGGCGGCCGGCGCCGGGGTGATGCCGCTGTCCCAGTCGACGTTCTGCATCTGCAGTTCGGGCTCGGTGGTGTCGACGGACCACCGCTGGTCGGCGCCGGGGGCGCGGTTCTTGAGGACGAGGGCGCCGGAGCCGTCGGTGGCCGCCGGGGTGAGCGCCAGGTCCTGGTTCCAGCGGGGTATCAGGGCGCCCTGGAGGGTGAAGTCGTAGCGGATGTTCCTGGCGGCCTCGCCGGTGGCCGAGCAGGGGGCGAGGCGGACCGAGTAACCGAGATGGGAGTCCAGGCACAGGCCGGGCGCGGAGGAGTTGCGCAGCAGTCCGTCGGTCTCGTACGTCCACTGCTGGCTCGGGGTCGTGGAGCAGGGGGCGAGTTCGGTCTCGGCGTCCTTGACGGCCTTCTTGCCGACGACGCCGACACAGAGTCCTGAGGCGAGGTTGTGCAGCCGGCCGTGCAGGGTGCCGCCGCCGGCCGCGTGCGCACCGGCCCGGGACGCGCCGGGATTCGAAGTGTCCTTGCCCGGCGCCGGGGAAGACGCGCCCTTGCCGTCGGGGGACCCTCCGTCACCCGACCCGAGCACCGACCACAGCACCAGGGGCAGCACGACCAGCCCGCTGACGGTGACGACGGCCAGGGCGAGATTCCGCCGCCGGGCACGGCGGGCACGGGCGGCCCGCTGAGCCGACCGGCGGGAGGGAACGGTGTCTCCGGGGGATCCCGGGGCACCGGCACCCGCACCGACGACAAAGTCGGCGCCATCAGCGAAGGCGGAGGCTGAGCCGGCAGAGGCGGAGGCCGACGCGGTGGCATCGGCGGAGGCCGAGGCGGCGGAAGCACCCCGGCGCGCGGACCCGCCGGAAGCACCCCGACGCTCGCCGCCGCCGGAACCACCCCGGCCCACTGACTGGGCGGAACCGGCCCGTTGCGGCGGCTCGGCGGACAGGAAGGGCTCGCCGGACGAGGGTGCGACGGTCTCGGGCCGCGGGGCCGGAGCGGCAGGCTCCTCGGCCTGGCCGGCGCGGGAGTTCACATAGGCGTGGGCGCCCCAGCCCAGGACCGCTTCGGCGAGGGCGAGGCCGAGTCCCGTGTTGAACGCGACGAGTTGGTCGGCGGTGCGGCTGCAGTGGCCGCACCGGCCCAGGTGCTCGCGCAGATCAGGGTCGATGTCGACGCCGCCGCGCCGGAAGGTCACGTCGAGCATGCGCAGATAGCGCCGGCACTCGTTCTCGGGGGCGAGTTCGCGGTGGGCCTGGAGACACTCCTCGCGCAGCCGCTCGCGGGCCCGGCGCAGCTCGGCGCGCGCGTCCTCCTCGTCCAGGCCGAGCAGCGCCGCCGGGACGGCGAGCGGTTCGGCCTCGACCTCGGTGTGCCACAGCACGGCGCGGGAGGCCTGAGGCACCCGCTGGAACGCGCGGGACAGCAGTCGCCGGCCGGGCGGCGGCAGCAGCCGGGCGGCGGCGCGCTCACCGGTGGCGCCGGACCGCAGCGCGGGGTGGAGGAGTTCCTGACGGCCGTCGTTGTCCCACTCGGCCGCGATCCGCCGGACGGCGACCAGCACATGGGGCCGCCAAGCGGCGGTCGGGCCGGACTGACGCAGCGATTCCCCGAACAGCCGGGTGAAAGCGGCGGTGGTGAGCATGCCGGCGGCACGCGCCCCGTCCGTGCACAACCGAGCGTAGGCGAAGGCCGCTTCCCAGTGCCGGTCGAGGAGTTCACCGACGGGATGGAGCGCGGGTGTCCCTCCCGTCCACTTCTTCAGCTCGGCACTGAGTTGCTCGTCCGACCGGCCTGCCTCATTCACGACTGCATTCCTCCAGACGTGATACGGAAATTAGTCCATACCAAGCAGTATGGGAAGGTGGTGGGCTGCTCGAACGTCCACCTGAGGCGGCTCTTTTGAAGCGTGGGGGGTGTACGGGGAGCGGCCTGGCGCATACAGCGGGAAATGCGATGAGCCTGCGCGCCGACAGCGCACACTTTTGCACAGCGACACAGGCGCGAACAAGGGATCTCTCGATTATCGACAATCACCGTTGACACGGATCCTTATTGACGCCGATTCAAAGTAATCCCTTTCTCCGCCTATTACGGCCGTTCGCCCGCCCGGTAGGCGCCGGGCGGCACTCCGTAGCGTTCCCGGAAAACCCGGCTGAAGTGGAAGGGACTGCTGAATCCGGAGGCCGCCGCCACCCGTTCCACCGTGAGGTCGGTGGCCTCCAGCAGCCGGGCCGCGTGCCGCAGCCGGGCCTCGCGCAGCGCCCGCATCGGTGACCGGCCGGTGCGCAGGGTGAACAGGTGGGCGAATCGGGACGGGGACAGCGCGACGCTCTCGGCGAGCGAGCGGACGGTGTGCGGAGCGCCGGGATGGGCAGCGATCAGCTCCTCGGCCCGGCGCACCCGGGTGTCGGTGTCCGCCGCGTGCAGCGGCGTCCGGGCGCCGCCGGCGGCGAGCAGGACGATCTCTTCCAGTGCGCACAGGGCCAGTTCCCGCGCCAGGCTGCCGTGCGCCACGGCCACCGGGTCCGGCTCGCGGGGTGTGGCCTCGGCCGGGATGCCCTCGGCCGGTCCGCGGGCGTCGGTGAGCATCCGGCCGAACGCCGCCTCGATCCGGCCGTGCAGGGCGCCGGGCACGGACGTCACGGCGTACAGGCCGTCGGACACGGCGTACGGGGCGAGCCAGGCCGTCCAGGACGGACGGGCCTGGCAGTGCGTCCACCAGAACCGCCAGCTCCCGGCGCCGGACGCGACGGCGTAGTGGTGCCCGGTGCCCGGGGCGAGCACCACGAGGTCCCCGGTGCCGACGCGGGCCCGGGCGGCGCCCTGGCGCAGCAGTCCGCAGCCGTCGAGGGTGAAGGTGAACAGCCAACTGTCCGAGCCGCGGGGCCGGTTGACGCCATAGCCCGGCCGCTGGTCGTAGCGGCCGGTCACGACGAGTCCGGGCGGCGGGGACGGGTCGGCGGCGGCAGCCGTCACGGGCAGGTCCTCAGCATGCACGGGCATCCTCCCGTCGGGCGCGTCGGCCTAGCGTGACGAGTGAGTGACCACCTGACCACCGGACTCACAGGAGCGGGCACATGACAGCCACGGACAACAGCGCCATCCTCGCTCAGGCGCTGCGGCAGCGGTTCGAGGAGGACGGATTCACCGTCGCACGAGGGCTGTTCGGCCAGGACGAGACCGAGCGGCTGTGCGCCGCGTTCACCGCACTGCACGCGGCCGGTCCGGTGCCGGGCCGCTTCGAGCCCCGCCCGGCGGACCCCGACCCGCTGCGCCGGTATCCCCGGGTGATGCAGCCGCACGAATTCAGCGCGCCCGCACGTCAGTTCCTGCTGGACGCCCGGCTGCGGGCCGTGCTGGAGGTGCTGTTCGGCGAGGAGGTGCTGGCCGCGCAGAGCATGTTCTACTTCAAGCCGCCGGGTGCGCGCGGGCAGGCGCTGCACCAGGACAACTTCTATCTGCGGGTCGAACCGGGGACCTGTGTGGCGGCCTGGGTGGCCTGCGAGCCGATCGACCGGGACAACGGCGGTCTCCAGGTCGTCCCGGGCACCCACCGGATGGAGCTGTTCTGCCCCGAACTCGCCGACGAGCAGCTGTCGTTCGCTCGCGAGTACGTTCCGCCGCCGCCCGGCCTCGTACCGGTCCCCGTGGATCTGGCTCCGGGTGACGTGCTGTTCTTCAACGGCAGCCTCGTGCACGGCTCCGGGCCCAATCGCACGGCCGACCGGTTCCGGCGCTCGTTCATCGGGCACTACGTGGGCCGCTCGGCGGAACGGATCGGGGCGTACTACCGGACGCTCACGATGTCCGGCGAGCGGGTGCCGTTGCCGCAGAGCGAGGGTGCGGGTCCGTGCGGCACGGAGTTCACACCACACGGACCTCACTGAGCCGCCAGGATCTCAGTGGCCGCTGATCGCACGCGGCGTGTAGGGCTGCTCCAGCTCCTCGATCTCCTTCTCGGTCAGCTCCAGTTCCACGGCGGCCACCGCGTCCTCGATGTGGTGCGGCTTGGCGGCGCCGACGATCGGGGCCGCCACCGTGTCCTGGTGCAGAAGCCAGGCGAGGGCCACCTGGGCGCGGGGCACACCGCGGTCGTTCGCGATCCGGGTGACGGCCTCGACGATCGAGCGGTCGCTCTCCAGGTACAGACGGCTGCCGAAGTTGTCGTTGGCGCTACGCTCGGTGACCGTGCCCCAGTCGCGGGTGAGCCGGCCCCGGGCGAGCGGGCTCCACGGCAGCACGCCGACGCCCTGGTCCGCGCAGAGCGGCAGCATCTCCCGCTCCTCCTCGCGGTAGAGCAGGTTGTAGTGGTTCTGCATGGACACGAACTTGGTCCAGCCGTGCCGCTCCGCCGTGTACTGCAGCTTGGAGAACTCCCAGGCGTACATCGAACTCGCCCCGAGGTAGCGGACCTTGCCCGCCTTGACCACGTCGTGCAGCGCCTCCATCGTCTCCTCGACGGGGGTCGCGTGGTCGTAGCGGTGGATCTGGTAGAGGTCGACGTAGTCGGTGCCGAGGCGGCGCAGGCTGTGGTCGATCTCCGTCATGATGTTCTTGCGGGACAGCCCGGCGCCGTTGGGGCCCGGCCGCATCCGGCCGTGCACCTTGGTGGCCAGCACGATCTCGTCGCGGTTCGCGAACTCGCGCAGGGCCTTGCCGACGATCTCCTCGCTGGTGCCGTCGGAGTAGACGTTGGCGGTGTCGAAGAAGTTGACGCCCGCCTCCAGCGCCTGCCGGACGAGCGGGCGGGACGCCTCCTCGTCGAGGGTCCACTCGTGGACGCCGCGGTCGGGCAGGCCGTAGGTCATGCAGCCCAGACAGATCCGCGAGACGTCCAGGCCCGTCGAACCGAGCTTCACGTACTGCATCGTTGCTGCTCCTGCCTTCGGGACGATGGTCACCCACGAGCCTACGGCGTGGCCCGGCACCGGCTTGACGACCGGAGCGGGCGGGCGATTTGATCCTGCCACGCGCCGCGCCGCCCGGCGTGGGCAGGATGGAGCGGACGTGCCCCCCACGGGTGTTCTCCGCGCCGCGGGCTCCCGGAGGACCGCAGGCGCCTTGGCAGCGGCCCTGATCGTCACCCTGTCGGTGCTGGCCGGCTGCGATTCCGGCGGTTCCCGTGCCGCGGGCGGCTCCGGCGGCGAGGAGCGGCGGAGCTCGCCGAAGCCCGTGGCGGTACGGCTGCCGCCGCGGCACGCCGGGTTCGACTACCAGATCGGCGGCGCCTATCCCCCGCCGAAGGGCGTACGGATCGTCAGCCGCGACCGCTCCGACGCCCCCGCGCCCGGCCTGTACAACATCTGCTACGTCAACGCCTTCCAGGCCCAGCCCGCAGAGCGCTCCTCCTGGCCTGCCGACCTGCTGCTGCGCGATGCGCACGGCAGGGCCGTCATCGACGAGGACTGGCACGAGGCCCTGCTCGACATCCGCACCCCGGCCAAGCGGGAGCGGGTGGCCGGGCAGGTGAACCAGTGGATCGACGGCTGCGCGCAGAGGGGCTTCGACGCGGTCGAGCCGGACAACTACGACAGCTACACCCGCTCCCACCGGCTGCTCACCGCGGCCGACGCGACCGCCTTCATGACCCTGCTGTCCCGGCACGCGCACGCCCGGCACCTGGCCGTCGCGCAGAAGAACACCGCCGAGCTGGCCGGTGTGCGGGAGCGGGCCGGGCTGGACTTCGCGGTCACGGAGGAGTGCGGGCAGTACGACGAGTGCGGGGTGTTCGCCAAGGCGTTCGACGACCGGGTGGTGGACATCGAGTACAGCGACGCCGGTCTGCGGTCGGCGGTCACCCACTGGGGGGACCGGCTGAGCATCGTGCGGCGGGACCGGGACGTGTCCACTCCGGGGAGCAAGGGGTACGTGCGCGAGGCGGGGTGAGGGCTGTCCGGGGTGCCGCGTCGTCGTCCCCGGTCCGAGCAACCAGGACGGAGCCGCAGACGGACGATTCCGTTGCTGCCCCCAGGTGACCCGTCCGGCGTGGGAGCGGAACGATCGTCGTACTGTCGGCTCATCCTCGGCGCAGACGACCGGCATCCGGCCGGTCTCGGCCGCTCCGGAGGAAACGCGGTGCCGACTCGTCCCACCACTTTCAGAACCCTGGCCGGAGCCGCGCTGCTGCCGCTGGCCCTGGTCACCCCCGCCTGTGCGCAGTCCCGGCCCGCCGCCGCGCCGGCGGCCGCGCCCGCGCCCGAGGCCCCGGCGACCCTGTGCTCGGCGGCCGGCACGCTGCGCGGCGCGCACGGTGAGCAGGCCGAGGTCAGCCTGTGCGCGGACACCGGCGTCCCGAGGTTCAACATCACCGCCCCGGCCAGCTGCCGGATCGCCGGCTCCCGGGTCCGCTACGCCTGCCGCACCGAGGGCACCTGGAAGGCCACCCGGTCCGGCAAGACCCTCGGCAACGGATTGCTGCCCGGCTCGGGCCTGTACCCGGGTCCGGGCACCTACGGCCTCAGCGCCACGGTGCGGGTGCGGTCGACGCCCGATGGGGTCGATCTGAAGGGCACGGTGCAGGCCACCGTGTCGCTGACCGCGCCCAAGGCGAAGGCGACGCACTCCGTCACCGTCGACAAGAACGTGCTGCGCCGCAACGCCACGACCACCGTGACGTACACGATCCACCGGGACGCCGACGTGGGCGACGGCAACGCGCGGCTGGGGATGATCGGCGAGGAGGGCACCGGTCTGCGCATCAGCACCGCCGACAAGCGCTGCGTGAACCCGCTGGTGGGGCGGTACCCGTCGAAGACCCGGGTGGCGCACTCCCTGGACTGCACGGTGACCGAGCTGCAGCCCGGCCACCCGGAGACGCTGCAGGTCCGCTTCACGGTCGGGGCCAAGTGCTCCACGGTGGTGTCGAAACTCGGGTACTGGGTGCCGAAGGGCCAGGACATGTTCACCGGGAACATGCTGGCGGGGCCGACACTGACCTGCCGCTAGAGCAGATCCAGCGCCCGTTCCCAGGCGAAGTCCGGCCGGCCGCCGTCCGGCCCGGCCTCGCCGGTGTACGGCTCGCCGAAGCGGACGCCCATCCCGCGCAGCCGTTCCAGGCCGGCCCGGTAGGCGGGATGGGCGGCCAGTGCGTCGGCGACACAGGGCAGGACGGCGATCGGTATGCCCAGGCCCGCGGCCTCGCACAGGGTGCCGAGCGCGAGGGTGTCGGCGATGCCGGCCGCCCACTTGTTGACGGTGTTGAAGGTGGCGGGTGCCACCACGACGGCGTCCGGCGGCGGGAAGGGCCGGGGGTCGGCCGGCGTGCGCCAGGCCGATCTGACGGGCCGGCCGGTCTGCGCCGCCACGGCCGCGCTGTCGAAGAAGCCGCCCATGGCGACCGGTGTGGCGATGACGCCGACCTCCCAGTCCCGTTCCTGGGCTGCGCTGATCAGCTTGCTGACGCCGGCGGCGACCCCGGCCGCGCAGACGACGACGTAGAGGAAGGGCTTCTCGGCCTGTTCGGTCATCCCGGAACCCTACTGAACGATCACGCTACCGAAGCGGGAAGGACTGCCCTCGCTCGGCCTCCGGGCGCGGGCCGTGGATGCGGCGCTCCTTCTGCTCGATCGGTACGTCGTTGATGCTGGCCTCCCGCCGGGTCATCAGGCCGTGCTCGTCGAACTCCCACAGTTCGTTGCCGTAGGAGCGCCGCCACTGGCCGTCGGCATCGTGGCACTCGTACTGGAAGCGGACGGCGATGCGGTTGCCGTCGAAGGCCCACAGGTCCTTGCGCAGCGCGTAGTCCAGCTCGCGCTCCCATTTGGCGGTCAGGAACGCGACGATCCCGGCGCGGCCGGTGACGAAGGTGCTGCGGTTGCGCCAGACGGAGTCCTCGGAGTAGGCGAGCGCCACCTTCTGGGGGTCGCGGGTGTTCCAGGCATCCTCGGCGGCCTGGACCTTCTGCGCGGCGGTCTCGCGGGTGAACGGCGGCAAGGGCGGACGGTCGTCGGCCATGGTCTCCTCCTGGGCGCGGCAGCACCGGAGAACGAGCGTTCTCCAGGTGGCTGCTACGGTAGGAGAACGGTCGTTCTCCAGTCAAGGAGGGCGTGAGGTCAAGGGCTTCGAGGAGTCATGGTGTCGCCGACGGACAGCACGGCCGCCCGGGACAGGGCGCTCGACGCCGCCGAGGAGCTGTTCTACGCCCGGGGCGTGCAGTGCGTGGGCATGGACGAACTGCGCGGCGCGTCGGGTGTCTCGCTCAAGCGCCTCTATCAGCTGTTCCCCGCCAAGGAGCAGCTCGTCGCGGCGTACCTGGCTCGGCGGGACGAGCGCTGGCGCGGACGCCTCGCCGAGCACGTGGCACGGCAGCGGGACCGGCGGGAGCGGATCCCGGCCGTGTTCGACTGGCTGGAGGGGTGGTTCGGCGAGGACGGCTTCCGCGGCTGCGCCTGGATCAACGCCTACGGCGAGCTGGGCGCGACCTCCACGCTGGTCGCCGAGCAGGTGCGGGCCCACAAGGAGGCGTTCCGGGACTATCTGGCCTCGCTCGTGGCGGACGCCGGACTGCCCGCCGCGCTCACCGGGCCCCTGTTCCTGCTCGCCGAGGGCGCGATGGTGACGGCGGGCATCACGGGCAGCACCCGGCCTGCGGCCGAGGCCCGCGAGGCGGCGCGGGCCCTGGTGGCGGCCGCCGGTCCGGGGGGCTCGGCCGGCCGTCCTAGGACAGCCTGATCGCGCTCACCGGGCAGGCGCGGGCCGCCTCCCGGACCATCGGGTCGCCCGCGCCGTCCTCACGCCCGGGCACCAGGGTGCTGTAGCCGTCGTCGTCCTGGGTGAAGACGCGCGGTGCCGTCAGCGCGCACTGACCGGCGCCGATACAGACGTCCTTGTCGATCTCGATGTGCATGAGCAGAGCCTCTTACCAGGTCACGGGGAGTTCCAGCATCCCCTGGATCGTGTCGCCGCCCTTGAAGGGAATCTCCTCGGCCGGTACGGCGAGCCGCAGCCCCGGCAGCCGGGCCAGCAGGCTGCGCAGGGCGATCTCCAGCTCCGCGCGGGCGAGGTTCTGGCCCAGGCACTGGTGGATCCCGAAGCCGAACGCCACGTGGTGACGGGTGGGGCGGTGGAAGTCCAGCGCGTCGGGGTCGTCGTACAGCGTCGGATCGCGGTTGATCACCGAGGTCGAGAAGAGCACGCCCTCGCCGGCCCTGATGGTGGTGCCGGCGATCTCGATGTCCTCCAGCGCCACGCGCAGCAGCCCGTCCGCGATGGACAGCATCCGCATCAGCTCCTCCACGGCGGCGGGCAGCAGCGCCGGGTCGGCGCGCAACTCGGCCAGCCGGTCGGGGTGCTGGAGCAGGGTGAAGGTGCCGAGGGAGATCATGTTGGCGGTCGTCTCATGGCCGGCGACCAGCAGGATGACAGCCAGCGAGACGAGTTCGGCGCGGTCCACCGTGCCGTCGCGCAGCTGGTGGTGCACCAGGTCGTCGAGAATTCCGTCGCCGGGCTCCACCTGCTTCGCCTTGGCGTCGATGAGCCCGCCGAGATACTCCTCCAGACGGGCGCGGGCCTGCACGGAGTCGGCCGCCCGCGGGCCGCGCAGCAGCCTGCGGGACTGCTCCTCGAAGAACTCGTGGTCGGAGTACGGCACGCCCAGCAGCCCGCAGATCACCATCGACGGCACGGGCAGTGCGAAGGCGGGGACCAGGTCGGCGGGCGGCCCCTGCGCGATCATCGCATCGAGCAGACCGTCCACGGTCCGCTGGATCCACGGCCGCAGTTCGGCGGCGCGTTTGACGGTGAACGACGGGATCATCATCCGCCGCTGGCGCTGGTGTTCGGGATCGTCCACCCCGAGCAGGGCCACCCGGCGGTCACGGATGCCCGCGAAGCGTTCGGTGGGCATGGGGAAGCCGGGACGGCGGCGATCGGTGGACAGGCGGGGGTCGGCGAGCAGCGCGCGGGCGGTGGCGTGGGCGGTGACCGCCCAGACCTCGCGGCCGTCGAACAGGGTGACGCGGGACAGGGCCGGCCCGTCGCGCAGCGGCTCGTATCCGGGGGGCGGCTGGTAGGGGCAGGTGCGGTCCTGCGGGAAAGCGACGGGGTCGGCCGGGTTCGCCGGGCCGGTGGGGTCCGTCAGTTCCGTCATGGAAGACCTCGCAGACGAAGTAGTGCGTCGTGCCGATCTTCATTAGATGCCCCGGGCATCTATGGGTCGACTGCAAGTTCGGCCAGTTCGGCGATGTGGGTGATCTGGCCGAAGAACAGGGGTCACAGGGACGGAAACCGGCCGGAGTCCGTCCACGTTTCACGGTAACCGATGGCTCGCGCCGGAGGCGGCGAAGGCGCGCGCCACGGCCGGGCCGGCCTCGTCCACGTGATGCTGTAAGACCAGGCCGTCCCGGGAAGCCAGGTGCGGGGCCAACCGGGTGGCACAGACACCGGCCGTCCGGCGCGGTCGTCCGGCCGGCGCCGCCGCCAGCCCCGTGCCGCCGCCAGCCCCGCGCCGCCGCCAGACCCGTGCCACCGCCAGACCGGTGCCACCGCCAGACCGGTGCCACCGCCAGACCGGTGCCACCGCCAGACCGGTGCCGCCGTCCGCCCGGTGCGGTTGTCCGCCCGGTGCGGTTGTCCGCCGGATGGCGCCGGGCCCGAGCGTGTCCTCGCCGTCGGCCAGGATCTGCCCGACACGGGTGACCGCCGGGCGGGCGGTCGGTACGCGGGCGCCGCCGCGTTGCGCGATTGCCGGGAGGTTGTCACCCGGTCGGCGCAAGTGATCCGCGGTAAGGATGATTCGCGGGGCCGCCGGTGTTGAATGCCGATGGCAGATGGCTGTTGGACCGACGAAGGGGACGGATCCCATGCCTCTTGAGGGCGAGTACGAACCCAGCCCGGCGCAGTGGGTGCGCGAGCAGGTCGAGCTGTACGAGAGCTCCGGCGGGACGAAGGGCACGACGCTGATGGACACCGGGCTGCCGGTCGTCCTGCTGACCAGCCGGGGCGCGAAGAGCGGAAAGATCCGCAAGACGCCGTTGATGCGGGTGGAACACGAGGGGACGTACGCGGTGGTCGCCTCCCAGGGTGGTGCGCCCAAGCACCCGGTGTGGTACTTCAACATCACCTCCGATCCGCAGGTCGAGTTGCAGGACGGGCCGGTCAAGCGGGACATGAGGGCCCGTGAGGTCACCGGCGAGGAGAAGGCCCGGTGGTGGGAGCGGGCCGTCGCCGCGTACCCGCCGTACGCCGACTACCAGAAGAAGACGGCGCGGGAGATCCCGGTCTTCGTACTGGAACCCCTCGACGCGAGCTGATGAGAGCTGATTCGCGCCGGGCACCGGCGGGATTCGGAAGAATCTGCGCCGGGGAGGTGTGAACCCGTCCCGGGGCGGGCACCCGTGCGTCAGGCCCCGCCGCGTTCCCCCGTCGCGGCGGGGCTCTCTCGTGCCTCGCCGGCCGGCCGGTCGGTCACGTCGAGGAAGATCTGCCCGGCTTCGGGGAACGTCCGGGCCAGCGACCGCTTGATGCGTACGGCGACCTCCTCCACCCGCTCGCTGTCCAGACCCGGCACCAGGTCGATGCGCGCGGCCACCAGGGTGGAGTACAGGCCCGTCTTCATCGTGAACAGCGCCTCGACGCTGTCGATCTCCGGCTGTGCCCGCAGCAGCGAGCGGATCCTGCCGCTCAGCTCCGGGTCGGCGGCCTCCCCGATGAGCCGGTCGCGGGCGTCACGGCCGAGCCGGTAGGCGACGTACACCAGCAGGACGCCGATCGCCAGCGAGGCGGACGCCTCCCAGGCGACCTGCCCGGTCACCATGTGCAGACCCATCCCGGCGAGAGCGAGCGTCACGCCGAGCACCGCCGTGCCGTCCTCGGCGACCACGGTGCGCAGCGCCGGGTCGGCCACCGAGCCGAGGCCCGCGCCCTGCCGGCGCACCTGGTGCAGGGCCCGCAGCAGCGAGACGCCCTCGGCGACGAGGGCCACGCCCAGCACGATCAGGCCCGCCACATAGCCGCTGAACTTCTCCTGCGTGCCCTGACGCAGGGCCTCGAAGCCCTGGAAGAAGGAGAAACAGCCGCCCATGACGAAGATACCGACCGCGGCGAGGAGGGACCAGAAGAAGCGTTCCTTGCCGTAGCCGAAGGGGTGCTGTGCGTCCGCGGGGCGGCGGCTGCGGCGCAGCGCGGCCAGCAGGAACACCTCGTTGAAGCTGTCGGCGACGGAGTGCGCGGCCTCGGACAGCAGCGCGGGCGAGCCGGCGAGGACACCGCCGGCGGCCTTGGCGACGGCGATCACCAGGTTGGCGGCGAGCGCCACCAGGACGGTGACCTTGGTCTGCCGGTCCGCTTTCGAGCCCGTGCCGGGCGCGTGGTCCATGGCCGTGCGTGCGGCCTTCTCCCCCTCTGAGAATGTCCCGCTCACCTAACGCCGACTGCCCCCGAGCGGGCGGATCACACCGTGCGGGCGGCGGAAGACGGGGAACGCGTTGCCCGAGGAGCCCGGCCGGCGAGGACGGCGAGGAGGAGACATGGAAGGCGACGGCGAAGGCAACCGCGCCTACGGGCACAAGACGTTCACCCGGTCCAGGAGCCACTTCACGGACCGGATCACCGCCGACGGCCGGGACGGCCGGCCGGTCGAGGCGGGCCGTTACCGGCTGGTGGTCTCGCGCGCCTGTCCGTGGGCGAGCCGGGCGGTGATCTCACGCCGGCTGCTGGGCCTGGAGGACGCGCTGTCGTTGGCGGTCGCCGATCCCGTCCAGGACGACCGCAGCTGGCGGTTCACCCTGGACCCGGACGGCCGCGACCCGGTGCTCGGCATCCGGTTCCTGAGTGAGGCCCACGACCGCCGCGAGACCGGTTACCCGGGCGGGGTCAGCGTGCCCGCGGTCGTGGACGTCCCCAGCGGACGGCTGGTCACCAACGACTACCAGCGGCTCACCCTGGACCTGGCCACCGAGTGGACGGCCCTGCACCGGGCCGGCGCGCCCGATCTGTACTCGGCCGGCCGGCGCGAGGAGATCGACCGGGTGACGGCCGGGGTGTACGAGGACGTGAACAACGGCGTGTACCGGGCCGGGTTCGCCACGCACCAGAAGGAGTACGAGGACGCGTGCGCGGGCGTCTTCCGGCGGCTGGAACTGCTCGCCGAGCGGCTGGCCGGACAGCGGTATCTGGTCGGCGACACCCTCACGGAAGCGGACATCCGGCTGTTCACGACGCTGGTCCGGTTCGACGCCGTCTATCACGGCCACTTCAAGTGCAACCGCTGGAAGCTGACGGAGATCCCGGTGCTGTGGGCGTACGCCCGGGACCTGTTCCAGACGCCCGGGTTCGGTGACACGGTCGACTTCGACCACATCAAGCGGCACTACTACCAGGTGCACACCGGCATCAACCCGACCGGCATCGTGCCGCTCGGCCCCGATCTCGCCGGCTGGCTGACTCCGCACCACCGCCAGGAGCTGGACGGACGGCCCTTCGGGGACGGTACCCCACCGGGCCCGGTGCCGCCCGGCGAACGGGTGGCCCCCGGCGGAAGGCCCGCATGAGGGCCGTCCGGCGAGGAAGAAGTGACACATGGCCAAGACAAAGAAGAAGAAGCTTCCCGTCGTCTACCAGCCGATCGGTTTCGTGCTCAGCTGGGCGGGCGGCGCGCTGGCCGGTATGGCCTTCCGGAAGGCGTGGATGGCGCTCCGGCACGAGGAGGACGCGCCGGACGCGTTGGACGAGGACCGGGGGTGGGGGGAGATTCTGCTGGCGGCGGCGGTGCAGGGGGCGATCTTCGCGGTGGTGCGCAGTGCGGTGAATCGTACCGGCGCGAAGGCGATCGCCCGGTCCACGGGGGTTTGGCCTGTGGCTTCCAAGGAGGGGGGCCGGGGCTGAGCCGCGTACCGAACACAGCCCCGCGCCGCCTACGGGGTGATCCATTCACCGTCTCTCATCAACTCCCGGCCCCTCAGCTCGTTCTCCTCGCGCCACGCCTGCACACGCTGCGGGAGAACCCTGAAGTACAGGTAGCGGGTGGCGAGTTGGCGGGGGTCGAAGCCCGTCTTGCCGGCGAAGACCTCGGCGTCCTCCTCGGGGAAGTCCTCCGGGGTCCACGACTGGACGGTGCCCTCGATCATGACGACGTCCCGTGTCGGGCCGAGGCCGAGCCGGGCGCGGCCGGTGGCGACGAGGTTGCGGCCGGTGGGGCTCTCGGCCGGGGTGGCGATCAGCACGGTGGCGCCGTCCCATACGAAGGACAACGGCACGAGATAGGGGGCGGCGCCGTCGGGGCCGGCGGTGGCGACCCACACGTCGACGTCGTTCTCCAGCCGGTGGAGGGTGTCCTTCTTGCGCTCTGCGGCGGTGCGGGCGGGCGGTGGGGTCATGGCGTACGGCCTCCTCGGGATCCGGATCCCGTCCAGTGTGGCCGTCAGCCCCGGCTCCCCGCACGAATGTGATCGAGGCGTGTCCGCGCCGCCGTGAGAAGCAGTTCGAGGGCGGCCGGGTAGGAGCTGGACCGCATGGTGGCGACGAGATGGGGCGCGGTGGCCGCGATGTGCGGGTGGGTGTCGGCGGGCAGCCGGCCGTAGGTGCTGCGCCATACGTCCGCCTCGGCCTCGCGCGCGGCCCTCGGCAGGGCGGTGCCCGCGGAGTCCAGGGCGCCGAAGGCGAGGGCCTGGTCGACGAACGCGTGGTAGATCCGCACCGCCTCCGGGTCCGGGAAGCCCGCCCGGCGCAGTACGCCGAGGATGCTCTCCACGGCCTGGATCTCCTGGGCTCGCCCGGTGACGCGGTGGGCGCTGAGCATCGCCGCCCGGGGGTGTGCGAGCGCCCCGGCGTGCATACGCAGGCCCAGATCGCGCAGGTCGGCCGCCCAGTCGCCGGTCGGCCGCCAGGTCCGCAGGGTGCGGCCGATCAGCTCGTCGGCGATGGCCAGCATCAGGTCGTCGGTGTGCCGGAAGTACCGGTAGAGGGAGCTGGGGTCGGCGCCGAGAGCCCGGCCGAGGCGGCGCACGGAGAGCGCGTCGGCGCCGTGCTCCTCGATCAGCCGGAGGGCGGTCTCCACGATCAGCTCCTCGGAGAGCACCACGCCCTGTTTGGTGGGGCGGCGTCGCTGCCGGGCGGCGGCCGGGACAACGCGGTCGGTCATGGGGCCTCCCTCGGGTGTGTCGGCACCTTACGACAACACCGTTGACCTGTTAAGTGCCCCGGCAGTTTCATTTCCGGTCACCGGGGCCGTCCGGGGCCCCGCGGTGCGAGCGGAGAACCGGCCATGAGCGACAGACCCTTCGGCGTGGATCCCCCCGCGCGGCCCGAGCTGCGCAGGTCCCTGAGCGTGGTGGACGGTGTCGCCGTCGCCGCGTCCAGTACGGCCGCCACGACCAGCATCGGCATCGGGCTCGGGGTGACCGCGGGCGTGGTCGGCCCGCATCTGCCGGCCATCATGCTGCTGGCGTTCCTGCCCGTGCTCGGTATCGCCGGGGCCTATTCGCGGCTGAACCGGGTGGAGCCGAACGCGGGCAACGGCTATGTGTGGGTAGGCCGTTCGCTCAGTCCCTGGCTCGGTTTCATGGTGGGCTGGGTGAACGTCGTGGCGAGCGTGGCGTTCCTCGCCTACACGACGGCGGTGACCGGTTCGGCGCTGCTGCAGCTCGCCGGTGAGGCCGGGCTGCACCGGATCGGGTCCCTCGGTCTCGATCCGGGCTCGACCGCGCAGACGACGGCGCTGGGGATCGTCGTCCTGGTCGCCGTCACCCTGACCGCCGTGACCGGTGTCCGCACGGCGGCGCGGCTGCAGACCGGGCTGCTGGTCTTCGAGTACCTGGTCCTGCTGGGCTTCTGCGGCTATGGCGTCGTCACCGGGCCGCACTCCTTCAGCCTCTCCTGGTTCGACCCCTTCGCGATCCCCTCGGCGACCGCGCTGGCGCAGGGCCTGCTGCTGTCGGTGTTCTGCTACTGGGGTTTCGAGGCGGCGTTCACCGTCAACGAGGAGGTACGGGACCCCGGGGACGCCTCCCGGGCCGGGACCATCACCCTGGTGACGATGCTCGGGCTGTTCCTGCTGGGTTCGGTCGCCTTCCAACGGGTGCTCTCGCAGAGCGAGTTGGCCGGTCATGGCGCACAGGGGCTCGCGTACTACGGGGACCGGCTGGCCGACCAGCCGCTGGCCGCGCTGCCGCTCGTCGCCCTGATGTTCTCGGCCGTGGCCTCGCTGCAGGCGGGGGTCATCCCGACGGCGCGCGGGACGTTCGCGATGAGCCGGGACCGTACCCTCGGTCCGGTGTGGTCCAGGGTCAGCGCCCGGTACGGGACTCCGGCGGCCGGCACACTGCTGATCGGGGCGCTGGCCGTCGTCGTGGCGGCGGCCGCGCTGGTGATCCCGCGTCTGGCCGACATGATCGACGCGATCGTGAACGCCGTCGGCATCGTCGTCGCCCTGTCCTACGCGCTGACGGCGCTGGCGGCCGCCGTACGCTTCCGCGCCCTGCTGCGCGAGGACTGGCGGCAGGGCGTGCGGGCGGTGCTGCTGCCCGCGCTCAGCGCACTGGCCCTGCTGGGCCTCGGCGGCTATCTGGGCTGGTCCTTCTACACCTCCGCCGACCACCTCGAACTCCGCGCGGACAACGGCTGGTTCCTGCTGCTGATGCCGGTCGCGATGATCGTGTCCGGGTTCGCGGTGGCCGCGTGGGCCAAGTGGGTGCGCAGATCACCGTACTTCCGTACCGGGGCGGGCACCGACGCCGACGCGCCCGAGCTGCTCACCACCTCCAACTGACCTGTCAGGAAAGGCATCATGCACGCTCACCTCCTCTTCACCGGCGGCCCCGTCCTCACCCCGGACGGCCGTACGGCAACCGCCGTGGCCGTCACCGGGGACCGGATCACCGCCGTCGGGGACGACGAGCTGCGCGACCTCACCGGGCCGCGCACGGAAGTGGTCGACCTCGCCGGACGGCTGCTGCTCCCCGGCTTCCAGGACGCGCATGTCCATCCGGTGCCGGCGGGCCTGGAGCTGGCCCAGTGCGATCTGTCGGGTCGGGCGACGGCCGCGGAGACCGTGGCCGCCGTACGGGCGTACGCCGAGGCCCATCCCGAGCGGGAGTGGATCCTGGGCGGCGGCTGGTCGATGGAGGCGTTCGCGGGCGGTACGCCGACGAAGGAACTGCTGGACGCGGTGGTACCGGACCGGCCGGTGTATCTGCCCAACCGGGACCACCACGGCGCCTGGGTCAACAGCCGGGCGCTGGAGCTGGCCGGGGTCGACCGGGACACGCCCGACCCGGCCGACGGGCGGATCGAGCGGGACGCCTCCGGAGCACCCAGCGGCACGCTCCAGGAGGGTGCGATGCAGCTGGTCGGCCGGCTCACCCCGCCCGCCACACCGGCCGACCGGCTGGCCGCGCTGCTGCACGCCCAGCGGCATCTGCACGCGCTCGGCATCACCGCCTGGCAGGACGCGCTGGTCGGTGACTTCCTCGGCATGGACGACCCGGCCGAGGCGTATCGCGCGGCGGCGCGGGACGGCTCGCTCACCGCGCGGGTGCGGGGCGCGCTGTGGTGGGACCGGGAACGCGGGGCCGAGCAGATCCCCGAACTTGTCGAGAAGCGTGCCGAGTTGAGCCACGGCCGGTTCAGGGCGGGTACGGTGAAGCTGATGCTGGACGGGGTCGCCGAGAACGGCACGGCCGCGCTGCTCGACCCCTATCTGGACCGGTGCGGGTGCGCCACCGGCAACCGCGGCAAGAGCTTCATCGACCCTGAGCAACTTCCCCAGTTCGTCACCGAGTTGGATGCCCTGGGCTTTCAGTGCCACTTCCACGCCCTGGGCGACCGTGCCGTTCGCGACGCGCTGGACGCGATCGAGGCGGCCCGCGCCGCGAACGGGCCGAGCAACACCCGGCCGCATCTCGCGCACCTCCAGGTCGTGCATCCGGACGACGTGCCCCGCTTCGCCCGGCTCGGCGCCACCGCGAACATCCAGCCGCTGTGGGCCGCGCACGAGCCGCAGATGGACGAGTTGACGATCCCCTTCCTCGGGCCCGAACGGGCCGCCTGGCAGTACCCGTTCGGCGCGCTGCTGCGCTCGGGAGCGCGGCTCGCGGCGGGCAGCGACTGGCCGGTGAGCAGCCCCGATCCGCTCCAGGGCATCCATGTTGCGGTCAACCGGGTCGAACCGGGCGGCACCGGCCCGGTGTTCCTGCCTCAGGAGCGGCTCGGCCTCGCGGACGCGCTGACGGCGTACACGGCCGGGTCCGCCTATGTGAACCATCTGGACGACACCGGCCGGGTGGCCGTCGGCGCGCTCGCCGATCTGGTGGTGCTGGACCGCGATCCGTTCGCCGGTCCGCCGGAGGCGATCGCGGAGACGGCCGTGGCGCTCACCTATGTGGGCGGGGAGCGGGTGTACGCGGCCGGGTGACGGCTCACTTGCAGCCCACGGCCTGCTTCAGCCGGGGCCAGGCCTCGGCTCCGCCGGGTGCGCCGCCGCCCTCGGACGCGGCCCATCCGTCGGGTCCGGAGCCCTCGTGGATCTCCCCGTCGCACTCCAGCGCCCGGCCGGCGGCGCCGGAGGCCAGGCGCAGGGCGCGCGGGCCGCTGCCGTCGAGCTCCTTGGTGGGCACGTCCAGCGGACCGTGGTACGGGTGGGCCGGAGAGGATCCCTTCACCACCCGGTCCGGACCGCTGCCGTCGTCGCACCCCGCCGTCGCCACGGCCGCCAGTACCGTCACCGCCACCAGCCCTCTGCGCATTCCCGCCCCCTACGCCGGTGCCATGATCCGGCTCTTCGACGCCGGGCCGGGCCAGAACGTTCAGCGGGTCTGCTGGAACGTCCGCCGGTACGCCTGCGGGGACACCCCGATCGCGGCGTGCAGGTGCTGGCGCAGCGAGGCTCCGGTGGCGAAGCCGACCTCGGCGGCGATCCGGTCCACCGGCAGGTCGCTGGACTCCAGCAGATGCCGGGCGCGGGCGACCCGCTGCTGGATCAGCCAGCGGCCCGGGCTGAGGCCGACCTCGTCGTTGAAGCGGCGGGCGAAGGTGCGCAGGCTCATCCGGGCGTGGCCGGCGAGGTCGGCGAGAGTGAGCGGCTCGTCCAGGCGCTCCAGGGCCCAGGCACGGGTCGCGGTCGTGCTCGCCGCCCCGCTGACCGGGACCGGCTGCTCGATGTACTGGGCCTGCCCGCCGTCCCGGAACGGCGGGACGACACAGCGGCGGGCGACGGAGTTGGCCAGCTCGCTGCCGTGGTCGGTGCGGACGATGTGCAGGCAGATGTCGACGCCGGAGGCGGCTCCGGCGGAGGTGAGGATGCGGCCGTCGTCGACGAAGAGGACGTCCGGGTCGACGTCGACCTTCGGGAAGCGGCGACGGAACACGTCGGCCACCTGCCAGTGCGTGGTCGCCCGTCGGCCGTCGAGCAGGCCGGCCTCGGCGAGCACGAACGCGGCCGTGCAGATCGAGACGATCCGGGCGTCCGGGCGGATGCGGGCGAGGGCGGCGGCGACCTCGTCCGGCAGTTCGGCGGGGATGTACGCGGGCGGCATCGAGGTGATCACCACGGTGTCCGCCGTCCCGAGGATCTCCGGGCCGTGCGCCACACCGATCGTGAAGTCGGCGTTGGTGCGCACCGGACGGCCGTCGACCGTGCATGTCAGCACCTCGTAGTGACCGTCGGCGGCGCCGAAGATGCGGCTGGGGATGCCCAGCTCGAAGGGATAGACGCCGTCGAGGGCGAGGACGACCACGCGCTCCGGGCGCCGGGCGCGCAACTGCATGTCGGGCATGGCACGATCCTATCGAAGCTTGGCAATCATGCCATTTCCCGGGCGGGTGGGGCCCGGCAGGCTGGGTGACCATGAGCGATGTGAACACGATGCGAGCCATCAGCCAGGGCGTCCTCGGCGGTCCCGAGGTCCTGAAGGAAGTACAGGTGGAACGGCCGAAGCCGGGCCCCAACCAGGTGCTGGTCCGGGTCCGGGCGGCCGGGGTCAACCCGACCGACTGGAAGCACCGGGCGACGGGCGGCTTCCTGGGCGAGCCACCGTTCGTCCTCGGCTGGGACGTCTCCGGCGAGGTCGCCGAGACCGGGA
The DNA here is from genome assembly GCF_055581585.1 of Streptomyces sp. NPDC031426. Classification (NCBI taxonomy): domain Bacteria; kingdom Bacillati; phylum Actinomycetota; class Actinomycetes; order Kitasatosporales; family Streptomycetaceae; genus Streptomyces; species Streptomyces sp. NPDC031426. The sequence continues at coordinate 107,605 of NZ_JBVIJE010000002.1, read as the reverse complement.
TCGGCGTGGCCGCCTTCGCGCCCGGTGACGAGGTCTTCGGCATGCTGCCCTACCCCTACGGCCATGGCTCGCACGCCGAGTATGTGATCGCCCCGGTCCGTGCCCTGGCGCCCAAGCCGGCCTCGATCGACCACGCCCAGGCGGGCGCCCTGCCGCTGGTGTCCCTGACCGCCTGGCAGGCGCTGACCGAGCACGCGGACGTACGACCCGGGCAGCGGGTGCTGATCCACGCGGCGGCCGGCGGGGTCGGGCATGTGGCGGTGCAGATCGCGAAGGCGCGCGGTGCGTACGTGATCGGCACGGCCAGCGCGGGCAAGCACGACTTCCTGCGGGAGATCGGCGTGGACGAGCCGGTCGACTACCGGACGACCGATGTCACCGAGGCGGTACGGGACGTCGACGTGGTCCTGGACACGCTCGGCGGGGACACCTCCGTCGAGTCGCTGAAGGTGCTGCGGCCGGGGGGTGTCGTGGTGTCGATCCTGCCGGTGGGTTCGCGGGAGTTCTACGACGAGGCCGAGCGGCTCGGCGTACGGGCGGTGCGCATGCTGGTGGACGCCGACCGGACCGGGATGGAGACGATCGCGGAGCTGGTGGAGTCCGGAAAGCTGAGGGCGACGATCGCCGGGACGTTCCCGCTGGCCGAGGCGGCGAAGGCGCACGAAGTGGGCGACACCGGACGGACGGCGGGCAAGCTGGTCCTTCTGGTCGACTGAGCGGCAACACCGGGCGGACCGACCAGGGTTACCGGGCGACACGCCTCAAACTCGAAGACATATGTCAACCGAACATGCTCAAATTCCTTCCATCGAGGGTAACTTGACGATCGGGAGACCGTCGTCCGGGCGCGGGTGGGAGGTGATGCCGTCGTGGGAGACGAGCCTGCACCACTCACCCCTCACCTCCGTGTGTACGAACACCGGGCGCACACGGTGCTGGAGTTGCGGGGCGAGATCGACCTGCTCTCGGCGACCGAGATCGGCCCCGCGCTGGACCGGGTCACCGGCCGGCCCGGGGCACGGGTCGTCATCGACCTGCGGTCGGTGGAGTTCTTCGACTGCTCGGGGCTGCGGCTGCTGTACCGGGCCCGCGCCCGGGTGCTGGACGGCGGCGGACAGGTCCACCTGGTGTGCACGCATCCGCTGACCCTGCGCGTCTTCCGGGTCACGGGTCTGTCCCGGCTGCTGCCACCGCACCCGACGCTGGACGCGGCCCTGGCTACGACTGCTCGAACAGGGCGCTGACCGATTCACCGTTGTGAATGCGCCGAACCGCCTCGGCGAGGGCCGGGGCGATGGAGAGCACGCGCAGCTTGTCGGTTTGCTCCTCCTCCTCAGGGAGCGGCACGGTGTTGGTGCAGACGATCTCCAGCACGTCCGGCTGATCGCTCAGCCGTTTCAGCGCACCCGCCGCGAACAGCCCGTGCGTGCACGCCACCCGGATCGTCCGCGCGCCCAACTCCCGCAGCCGAGCCAGGAGTTCCATCACGGTGCTGCCCTTGGCGATCTCGTCGTCCAGCACGATGACGTCCCGGTCGGTGACATCTCCGATGACCGAGCTGATGCTCACCCGGTCGTCGGCGAACCGCTGTTTGGCACCGGCCGCCACCGGAGCCCCGATCAGCCGGGCGAAGGCGGCGGCCTCCTTGGCGTTGCCGAGGTCCGGCGAGACGACCGTGGTGCGGGTCAGGTCGTACCGCCGGAAGTGCGCGGCGAGTTCGCGCAGCGCGTTCAGATGGTCGACCGGCACCGAGAAGAAGCCGTGCACCTGCGGGGAGTGCAGGGTCATGGCGAGCACTCGGCCCGCGCCGGCCGCCACCAGCAGATCGGCGACCAGCCGGCCGCCGATCGAGATGCGCGGCGCGTCCTTCTTGTCGGAGCGGGCGTAGGAGTAGTGCGGCATGACGACGGTGATCCGGGCCGCGGAGGCGCCCCGGGCGGCGTCGCACATCAGCAGCAGCTCCACCAGGTGCTCCTGCACCGGCCGGACCAGCGGCTGGATCAGGAAGACATCCCGCTCCCGGCAGTTGGCCTGGAGCTGCACTCCCAGACAGTCGTTGGCGAACCGGCTGATCCGGGTGGGGCTGAGCGGCACGCCGAGGTGCGCGCAGACCTCGTGGGCCAGGTCGGGATGGGCACTGCCGCTGAAGACGGCGATGTCTCTCATGATCCGCTCCTCGCCCGATCACCGCAGGACCGGGATCATGCTACCGACCGGGGCCGCACCGGTAGAGGGTCTGGACGGTGGCCGTCCGCGCGTCGCTCAGGGGAGTCGTCCCGCCGTAGGCCGCGGCCGGCACCTCGGTGCAGGCGGACCGCACCCAGGTGGTGATCTGCGCGGCGGCCGTCTTCCCGGTGCGTGCGGAAGCGGGCCCGATGCCGCGGCCTCCGCCCAGCAGCACGTAGTGCACCTCGCCGGCGTCGACCAGCCGCCGGAACTGCGCCTGGGTGGGAAACGGCACCCGGCCGCTGAACCCGCCGAGCGGCAGGACGCGGGCGCCGGTCGCCAGGATGTACGGCGACGCGGTGCTCCAGCTGCTGGTGGCGAACGCGTAGGTGGCGGAGCCCTGGTGCGCCCGGGTGTAATCCAGCACCCGGCGCTGGTCCGCGGTCAGTGAGCTGCCGTCGGCGCCGCGGCCGGGGAAGCCGCCCCAGTCGCCGAACCCGGTCCGGCCCTGGCCGCGCGCGCCGCCGCGGGCCGGCTGCCAAGGCATCGGGCCGCCGGCCCAGGCGGCCTGGCCGAACCGCCCCGGCCCCGGTCGCCCTGCTCCGAAGCCACGGCTCATGGCGGACGGGCCGACGGTGCCCATGATGGAGGAGCGGTAACTCGGGTTGAAGACCTGTACGGCCCATGCGCTCGGCGCGAGGAGCAGGGCGGCCAGGGCGGCGGCCGGCCCGGCGAGCGCGATCCGGCCCGCGGCGCTCGCCCGGCCGGGCCGGGCGAGGAGGAGCAGCGGCACGGCGGCGATGCCGAGCACGGCGACCGCGGGGGCGAGCCAGGGCAGGAACGACGGGAACCGGCCGGCGAGATACACGCTCCAGGCGGCCGTCGCCGCCACCGCACCCGGCAGGGCCCAGGCGCGGGGCCCGCCGGCTCGCAGGGCGCGCCACATCAGCACGGTCCCGGCGCCGGTGAGCGCGGCGAGCGGTACCGCGATGACGCCCATGTAGTACGTGTGGCCGGCGACGCTTCCGGCGCTGAAGACCAGGAAGTACAGAGCGAGCCAGGTGGTCCACAGGACGTATCCGGCGCGCAGGCGGTCGGTGCGCGGCCGTCCCCGGCGCCACAGCAGTCCGCAGATCGCGGCCACCGCGGCGATCGGGTAGAACCAGCCGGTCTGGGAGGCGAGCGCCGTACCGAACATCTTCGACCAGCCGTTCTGGTCGCCGCCGAAGCCGCCGGCGCCCGGCCGGCCGGCGCGCGCCCCGGCCGCGGCCGTGACCGCCGGTCCGCGAGCGTCCCGGACGAGCGCGGCATCCGTGCCACCCGCGCCGCCGAAGCCGTGTCCGGCGAGGCTATGGCCGCCTCCGCCGCCCTGGGTCGCGCTCACGCTGCCCGTGGAGGCCGCGCTGATGCCGAGGGAGGAGAAGCGGTTCAGGAAGTTGTAGCCGACCACCATGCTGAAGGCGGAGTTGTTGGTGGTGCCATCCACATACGGCCGGTCCTTGGCCGGGGTGAGGGTGACGGCGAGCATCCACGACGCCGACACGGCGGTCACCACCAGGGCGGTCACTCCGAGGTGCCACAGGCGGCGGCGCAGCGTGAGGGGTGCCGACAGCAGGTACACCAGGGCGAGCGCCGGCAGTACGGCCCACGCTTCCAGCATCTTGGCCTGGAAGCCGAGGCCGACCCAGACACCGGCCGCCAGCAGCGGGCGCAGCCGGCCGTCACGGGCGGCGCGCTGGGTGGCCTCGGCCGCCAGCAGCAGGCACAGCGTGAACGCGGGGTCCTCGACCGCGGTGCGGAACAACCCGACCGCCACTGGGGTCGCCAGGAAGGCCGCGCAGGCGATCAGCGCCGCGTTCACCCCGGCCCAGCGGCGCACCAGGCGGTGGAGGAGCAGCAGACTGGCCACTCCTTCCAGGACCTGGGGCAGGACCAGCGCCCAGGGGTGGAATCCGAAAAGCCTCGCGGAGAGCGCCTGCGGCCACAGGAATCCCGGCAATTTGTCGAGCGTGATGGAATTCCCGGGGTCGAAAGAGCCGTAGAAGAACGCCTTCCAGCTCTCCGTCATGCTGCGGGCGGCGCTCGCATAGAACGTGTGGTACTGGCTGTGATCGATGCCCCAGCTGTAGAGAACGGCGGCGAGGGCGGTGAGGAGCAGCAGCGCCGGGCGCGCGTACGCGGGCTCGTCCGCCGGGGATCGCCAGGGTGCGCGGCGGACGGCACCGGTGGGCGCCGTTGCGTCGAGGACGTTCGTGGCCATGCGCAGCAGTCTTCGTCAACCGCGTGCCTCGACCACGCCGTTACAACACCCTTCAAGGAAACTCTCACCTCACCGAGGGAATTTCTTTAATCACACAACATGGAATTTGCACCGTGAAAGACGGTTCCTTACCCGAGGCTTGATTCCGTCATGCCCAGGATTCCGACAGCGTACGCACGGTCTCCTGGTCAGCCGCCGAGCACCGCCGGCAGGGCCAGTGCCCCCAGCGCCGTGGCGCCGACCAGCAGCCAGGCCACGTAGTCACCGACATGGCCTGACTGCAGCCGGCGCAGGGGCCGTGCCCAGTCGGGGGCGGCGGTCCAGTGCGGGCGGGTCACCGCGAGGCCGGCGAGGCCCACGGCCAGCGCGGTGGAGACGAGGCTCAGCAGGATGCCGTGCGCCGTCCACTGCGCCGAGGCCTGGGCGCCGCCCGATCCGGCCTCGTTGACGGAGCGGGCCACCATGTCGCCGAATCCGGGGACCGCTCCGACGGCGAGGGCGGCGGCGAGCAGCACGGCGGGGACCGTCGTCATGGTGTCCGGGATCCGGCTCAGCGGCCCGGTCGTCTCGGGCTCCTCCCCGGATCCGCTGGTCTCCAGCTCGGTGTGGGCTTCCTCGGGCCGCGGTCCGAGGCCGAGGAACACCCGTGCGGTGACGCGCAGGACGGCGCCGGCGGTGATCGCCGAGGCAGCCACGTACACCACGGTGAGCGGCCCGCCGACCGCCTCCTCGGTGACCGCCTTGCCGAGACCCGTACCGAACGGGAACAGGCCCGCGAGGCCGAGGGCGCCCACGGCGAACATCACCGCGGTGGCGTGCAGTTCGCGGGCCCGGCCGTGCAACGCGTGCTCGTCGACGGAACCGTACCGGTCGAGGAGGACGCCCGCGCAGGCGAACAGCGCGGCCTTCACTCCGGCGTGCCCGAGGATGTAGAGGGCGACCCCGTCGTCGCCCTGCGGGGTGAGGATGCCGAGGCCCACGAGGAACAGGCCCGTGTGGGCGACGGTGGAGTAGGCCAGGAGCCGCTTGATGTGCCGCTGGTACCAGCACATGACGGCACCGGTCGCGGCCGTGAGCACGCCGAGGGTCACCAGGGCCCGGGTCAGGTCGGCGGCGGGGATGCCGCCGGGGCCGGCGAAGACGGTGCCGTACACCCGCCAGACGCCGTAGGCGCCGAGTTCGACCATGGCCCCGGACAGCAGCATGCACACCGGCGTGGGGGCGACGGCGTGGGCGTCCGGGAGCCAGAAGTGGAAGGGCACGACGGCCGCCTTCACCAGCAGCGCGGTCAGCACGAGCACGAAGGAGGCGAGGACCAGTGGGTCCGCTCCCCCGTGGCCCGCCGCCGTGTCGAGACCGCGCCCGATCTTCGCCATGGCCAGCTCGCCGGTGCGGGCGTACAGCAGTGCGATGCCCATCAACATGGCGTAGGCGCCGAGCGAGTTGACGACACCGAAGGTCAGCGCGCCCTGTACGGCCTTCGCGTCGTCGATGCGGTAGCCGGTGAGCGCGTACGCGGTGACGCTCATCAGCTCGAAGAAGACGAACGCGTTGAACAGGTCGCCGGCGATGGCGAACCCGCACATGGCACCCTGGAAGACCAGCATCAGCGCGGTGAACGCGCCGGGGTGGCCGCGTGGCGGTTCGTCGAAATAGCGCCAGGAGTAGGCGAGCGCGGCCAGCGTCAGCAGGGAGACCAGCGTGGCCATGCCGAGCGAGGGCCCGTCGCCGACCACGGCGATGCCGACGCTCTCGCCGTCGACGGGCAGCCATGCGCCGACCCACTCGACCATCGGCGGCGAGGAGTTCAGCAGCAGCACCAGCGCGAGGGCGGCCGTACCGCCGGCGACCACGAAGCCGGTGACGTCGGCGGCGATCCGGGGCAGATGGCGGCCGACGGCCACCAGCAGCGCTGCGCCGAGCAGCGGGATCGCGACGAGCAGCGGGAGCAGATGGTGCATCAGCCGCGCAGCTCCCGTAGTTCGTCGGGGTCGACCGTGCCGTGCCGCTTGGCGATCTGCAGGACGAGGGCGAGCAGCAGCGCGGTGGCGGTGGCGCCGACGACGATGTCGGTGAGCGTGAGCGCCTGGACGACCGGGTCGACCACCGGCCGGGAGCCGGGCTTGATGTCGGAGAAGACGGGTGCGGTGCCGCCGTCCCGGTACCCGACCGCCAGCAGCAGCACATAGGTGGCGGACTGGCAGACCGCGAGACAGCCGACGGCGTGGATGAGGTTGCGGCTGGTGGCGAGGCCGTAGCAGCCGGTCACGAAGACGTAGGCGGCGACCAGGTAGGGAAGGACGTGCATCACGGTGGTCAACTCCCTTGCCCCTCCTCGATCTCGACGGCCTGTTCCAGGAAGTTCGCGAGCAGCACGATGATCGCGCTCGCCACCTCCATGCCGATGGCCGCGTTCAGCAGGGGAACGGTGCCACCGGACGACAGGGTGTTGAAGGTGCCGTACGGCAGCAGTGTGTTGGCCAGGAACGCGGTGCCGGCCAGGACACCGGCGACACCCAGCACGAGGTAGGAGGAGACCGCGAGCGAGTCGGAGGCCTCGTAGACGGCGAGCGGGCGGATGCGTTCCAGCGCGTGGTAGTCGGCGCCGAGGTACAGCAGGTGCAGGGCGGTCGCGGCGACGACTCCGCCCTGGAAGCCGCCGCCGGGGCTGAGCTGGCCGTGGGCGATGACGTAGAGGCCGGTGACCAGGGCGACGGGCAGCACGATCAGCGCGTAACGGCGGACCGGGCGGGCCACCTCGGCGGGTTGCGGCTGAGCCCGGTGCTCGTCGCGGGCCTGACGCAGCAGCACCACGCAGCCGAGGACGGCGGCGAACAGGATGCTCATCTCGCCGAGGGTGTCGTAGGCGCGCTGGTCGAAGTTGACGGAGGCGATCGTGTTGGCGGTGCGCCGGGTGAGAGAGGCGTGTACGGCCCGGGTGCCGTACGGATGGCTCCGGCCGCCGAAGCGGGGCAGGCCGAGGCAGGCGGCGACGAGCAGGGCGGCCAGGCCGGCGCCGCCGAGGGCCAGCAGGGCGAGCCGCAACCGGTTCACTCCGCACCACCGTCCTCCGCGCGACCGCGGCGTCTGACCTTGCGCACGCTCAGCATGATCAGCAGCGGGGTCAGCGCGGAACCGACGGCCAGCTGGGACAGGCCGACGTCCGGGGCCTGGAGGACGGTGAACAAGGCGGCCAGCACGGACCCGAGCACGGACAGCACCAGCGCCTGGCGTACGGGGTCGCGCTGGACGACGGCGGCGGTGGCGGAGGCGGCCATCAGCAGCAGCGCGACGACGATCACGGCATCATCCATGCCGCACCTCCGCTCGGCCCCGCCGACGGTTCGTCAGCCGCCGCGCATCCCGTCGGCCGGCGCGCGGACACCTGGACCGCCACCCCCTCCGGCGACCGCCCCACACAGCAGCCGCCACGCGCTCCTTCGCACGCTCCCGCAACCGCCCCGCCCGCGGGGCATCCCCATGGACGGCCCGCGAGCGCATCGGCCGCGCAGCGCCGAGCGCCTGCCGAGCGCTGGTCTGCCGCCTCGCGTCGGTGCGGACGGGGTGCGGGTGGCGCGGTCGCCCGGGCGCCGGGCGCTCTTGTGTCAGCCACCTCGCACCCCCCGGAACCCGCCGGACAGCGCGCGTGAGGCGATCACGTTGCCGGAGATCAGGAGGGCGCCGATGACCAGCAGCTTCGCCATGGCGCGGCCGGGGCCGGTGGCGGCGCAGACGGCGGTCACGACCACCGCGCTCAGTGCGGCGGCGGTCCAGGTCAGTCCCCAGGCGCTCGGCCGCTCCGCCTCCAGGTCGTCGGAGAGGAGGCGGGCGAAGACCAGCGTGCCGACCGGGCCGAGCAGGGCGAACAGCAGGGCGAGGTCGACGTAGGCCGGGCGGCCGTAGCCCTGGGAGAGCAGCAACAGGGCCGGGCACAGGGCCGAGGTGGTCATGTTCTGCGCGACGACCCGGCGGGCCGGCCCGCCGGTGGTGACGCCCCACAGGGCGGCCGCCCCTCCCCCGCCCAGTTCGACGGCCGCCGCGAGGATCCAGCCGTTCACCGCCAGGTCACCGCCCGCCGGCCGGCCCGTGCCAGCAGTGCCCCGGCGGCCGCCGAGCTCCCGCCGACGACCCATTCCAGCGGGTAGACCGGTGTGATGAGCACGAGCCACAGCAGTATCAGCGCTCCCCACCAGGCGAGGAGTTCACCGAGGGCGAGGAGGACCGTGCGGGGGGCCGTACGCCGGGTCATCGACCACCTCCTCGGTCCGCCGTGCACACATGCGCGGCGAAGTGTCCGGTGTGCCGCTCGGGGCATCCAAGCACCGCCGGGCCCGCACAGGGGCGGCGGCACGCGGGTCCGCAGCCGGAGTGCCCCGGGAGCGTGAACGGAAACCAGTTGTGCGCCCAGAGCGCCTGACGGCTCGTCAAGAGCAGGTCTGCACCAAAGTATTGACGACCCCTTTCCTCACTCCTTAAATCAAGAGGCGTCTCACCCCCCCACGCCGAACGGAGAGCCATGGCCTCCTCACGCACGCTCCGCAGATGTCTCCTCGCCGCGCTGTCCGCCGCGCTGGTCGGTTCCGCCGCCGTCGGTCCGGCGCGGGCCCAGGCCGCGGCGCCGGCGGCGGCGACCGTCACCACCTTCTCCGACGACTTCGACGGGCCCGCGGGCTCCGCGGTCGACTCCTCGAAGTGGAACCTGGAGACCGGCGACAACGTCAACAACCACGAACGGGAGTACTACACCTCGGGCACGAACAACGCGGCCCTGGACGGCCAGGGCCACCTGGTCATCACGGCCCGCAAGGAGAACCCGGCCGGTTACCAGTGCTGGTACGGCACGTGCCAGTACACCTCGGCCCGGCTGAACACCGCCGGGAAGTTCGACGCCCGGTACGGGCACGTCGAGGCGCGGATGAAGATTCCCCGCGGGCAGGGCATGTGGCCGGCGTTCTGGATGCTCGGCACGCCCGTGAACTGGCCGGACTCGGGCGAGATCGACGTGATGGAGAACGTCGGCTTCGAACCCTCGACCGTGCACGGCACCATCCACGGCCCCGGCTACTCCGGCTCCGGCGGCATCGGCGCGGCCTACAGCCTGCCGAACGGACAGGCCTTCGCGGACGCCTTCCACACCTTCGCCGTCGACTGGTCGCCCGGCTCGATCACCTGGTCCGTGGACGGCAATGTCTACGAGCGGCGTACGCCCGCCGACCTCGGCGGAAAGACCTGGGTGTTCGACAACAAGCCGTTCTTCCTGATCCTGAACCTGGCCGTCGGCGGCTACTGGCCCGGCGACCCGGACTCCAGCACCCAGTTCCCGCAGCAACTGGTGGTGGACTCGGTGTCGGTGACGACGAGCGACAGCGCGGCCGGGGTGCCGATACGCGGTCTGGCTGGCAAGTGTGTGGACGTGGCGGGCGCGAACTCGGCGAACGGCACACCAGTGCAGCTCTACGACTGCAACGGCACGGCCGCGCAACAGTGGACGGTCGGCTCGGACGGCACGATCCGGGCGCTCGGCAAGTGCCTGGACGTCACGGACAACGGCACCGCGGACGGCTCGACCGTCCAGCTCTGGGACTGCACCGGCGGCCCGAACCAGAAGTGGACCGTCACCGGAGCGCACGACATCGTCAACCCGCAGGCGAACAAATGCCTCGACGTGACCGGGAACAACTCGGCCAACGGCACCCGCCTGCAGATCTGGACGTGCACGGGCGGAGCCAACCAGAAGTGGACGGTCGGCTGAGCCGCGCGCCGCTCAGTGCAGCGTCCAGGTGTACTTGCCACCACCGACCCAGCGGACCACATCGGGGTCGTCCAGGTCGTGGATGGTGATGCCGTACGAGGCGGCGGCCTCCAGTACGTCGGTGACGGTCCTGGCCTCACCGATGACCTGACCGTCGATCTCCATGATCCTGAAAGGCGGCTCGCCGGGCTTGCCCGGGCACACTCCGTGCACCAGGACCCGTGGATGGGAGATGTAGGGGGCTCCTTGTTCGGTCATGCAATTCAGCGTAGAACGCTTCGCCCGCCGACGAGTCATCCGCCGCAGCCGTCCAGAAGATCGAGAACCGCCGCCTCGACCGCCCCTTGGGTGGCCGGGCGCCCGAAGTCCCCGTGCTCCCCCAGCCGGGTGAGCACGGGGGCGATGGTCACGTTGTCCTCGAACAGTTCGAAGACGGCCGGGTCGATGTAGGAGGACCGGCACACCGCCGGGGTGTTGCCCAGGTAGTGGCTGACCTCGCGGACCGCACGGGTGATCTGCCGGCGCCGGGCGGTGCGGCTCGCCCGGCCGCTCTCGGCGACCGCCACAGCGGCGAGCACGGTGGCGTGCCAGGTGCGGAAGTCCTTGGCGGTGACATCGGTTCCGGTCAGCCGGCGCTGCGCCTCGTGGAGGTCGTCGCTGTGCAGGTCGTGCCAGAGACCGCGCGCGTAGTAGGCGAGGAAGCGGTCGCCGCCGCGCGGGCGCCGCAGCAGGGCCCGCGCGACGGTGCGGACCTGCTCGTCGACGAGGGCGCGGACGGTCTCCACGCCGCCCTTGGCCGGATAGCTGAAGGTGATCTCGCCCCGGCCGCAGCTGACGTGCTCACGGAGCATGGTCGTCAGGCCGTACGTCTCGCTGAAACGGGTGTGCCGGTCGCTGCCGATGCGGAAGAGGCCGAGGTCCAGCAGGCGGACCGCGCAGGCGGTGACCCGGGTCGCGCTCAGCCCGCGCCCCGCCAGATCGACGGCGACCCTGCCCCGCAGCTCGGGCAGGGCCCGCGCGACCTGTCGCACGTGCTCGTGCTTGGCCTTCTCCTGCTCGGCCCGGAACTGCTCGTGGTACAGGTACTGGCGTCGCCCGGCGTCGTCGGTGCCGACGGCCTGCAGGTGGCCGCCCGGCCAGGGACAGATCCACACGTCGCGCCAGGCGGGCGGGATGGTCAGGGCCCGGATCCGGGCGAGCTCTCCGGGATCGGTGAGGGGCCGGCCAGTGGTGTCGTAGCGGAAGCCCCGGCCGCAGCGGATGCGCCGGTAGCCGGGCCCGTCGCAGGAGCTGGTCCGCAGGCACATGGTCTCAGGGCCGGCGCCATTCGTCGCCGGTCAGATGGGAGCCGGCCTGCGGGCCCATCCGGAGCATGCCGCCGTCGACGCTCCAGGAGGCGCCGGTGACGTACGAGGCGTCCGGGCTCGCCAGGAAGGCGATGACGGCGGCGACCTCCCGGGCGTCGCCGGGCCGCCCGAGCGGCACGCCGGGCCTCCGCTCGGTGTGCACGTCGGTGTCCTCCTGGCCGGTCATCGGGGTGGCGATCTCGCCCGGTGCGACCGCGTTCACGGTGATGCCGTACTCGGCGAGCTCCAGCGCCATGACCTGCGTGAGCAGCCCGAGCCCGCCCTTCGCCGCGCAGTACGGTGCCGCGCCGACCCGGGGCTGGTGTTCGTGGACGGAGGTGACGTTGACGATCCGGCCGCCGTCGCCCTGCCGGATCATGTGCCGGGCCGCGTGCTGCCCGCACAGGAACGGGCCGACGAGGTCGACGTCCAGGACCCGGCGCACGTCCGCGAGGGTCAGGTCGAGGAACGGGGTCATGACGCCCGTCCCGGCGTTGTTGACCAGGACGTCCAGACGGCCCAGTTCGGCGCACAGCTCGTCCACGGTGTCGGCGGCCTGGGGCAGCCGGGTGAGGTCCAGCCGGGCGACGGCGGCGCGGCGGCCCATGCCGCGGACCTCCTCCGCCGTGCCTTCGGCGCCCTTCTCGTCGGTGTGCCAGGTGATGCCGATGTCCAGGCCCGCCTCGGCCAGGCGTACGGCGGTGGCTCGGCCGATTCCGGAGTCCGCGCCGGTGACGATCGCTGCGCGGGGCATGGGCGGCCTCCTCAGCGTGTGTGGGCATCGCAGTACCCGTGCGTGGGGTGGGCAAACGGCTTTCGGCTGCGTGGTGGGACGCCGTCGCGGTCCGCGGGTGCGTTGTGGCTTGTCGCGCGGTTCCCCGCGCCACCGACCGGCATCCGTCGCACCCTGGGTTGCATGGAACCCGTGGCCGCCCTCGACCGGATCGCGTTTCTGCTGGAGCGGGCCTTGGCTCCCACCTATCGGGTGAAGGCCTTTCGGACCGCCTCCCGGACGCTGGCCGCGCTGCCCGCGGACGAGGTTGCCGAGCGGGCCGCGGCCGGGACCCTGGAGGCGCTCAAAGGGGTCGGGCCCAAGACCGCGCAGGTGGTGCGGGAGGCGTTGGCCGGGGAGGTGCCCGGGTATCTGCGGAAGCTGGAGGAGCACGCCGGGGTCTCGGTCGGGGCGGAGGACGCCGGGGCGGAGTTGCGGGCGCTGGTGCGCGGCGACTGTCACACCCATTCGGACTGGTCCGACGGGGGCAGCCCGATCGAGGAGATGGGGCGGGCGGCGGCCGGGCTCGGGCACGAGTGGACCGCTCTCACCGATCACTCCCCCCGGCTGACCGTCGCCCGCGGCCTGTCGCCGGAGCGGTTGCGCGAGCAGCTGGCGGTGGTGGCGGAGCTGAACGCCCGCTGGGCGCCGTTCCGGCTGCTCACCGGCATCGAGTGCGACATCCTCGAGGACGGCTCGCTGGACCAGGAGCCGGAGCTGCTTCAGCGGCTGGACGTGGTCGTGGTGTCGGTGCACTCCAAGCTGCGGATGGACGCCCGCTCGATGACCCGCCGGATGGTGGCCGCCGTGCGCGATCCGCACGCCGATGTGCTCGGGCACTGCACGGGGCGGCTGGTGACGGGCCGGGGGCGGCCGGAGTCGGAGTTCGACGCGGACGCGGTGTTCGCCGCCTGCGCCGAGTCCGGTACGGCCGTGGAGATCAACAGCCGTCCCGAGCGGCTGGACCCGCCCCGCCGCCTGCTGCGCCGGGCCGTGGACGCGGGGGTGCTCTTCGCCGTCGACACCGATGCGCACGCGCCCGGCCAGCTCGACTGGCAGATCCTCGGCTGCGCCCGGGCCGAGGAGTCCGGTGTGCCCGCCGAGCGGGTGGTGACCACCTGGTCCGCCGACGAGCTGCTGGCCTGGACCCGGGAGGGCCGGGTCCCGGCCCGCGCGGTGGGTTCCTGATCTGGGCGGCGTGGTACCCGGCATGCAGCAGGAGCAGCGAGAACCACGAGAGGACCCGGATGGAGCGCGCCGCCGTCTTCGATGTCGACGGGACTCTCGTCGACACCAACCACCTGCACGTCGTCACCTGGTGGGAGGCGTTCCGGCAGGCCGGACACGACGTGCCCATGCACGCGGTGCACCGGGCCGTCGGCCTCGGCTCCGCGGATCTGATCGCCCACCTGCTGGGCGACGGCCGCGACAAGGACCGGGACGGTGAGCTGAGCACGGCGCACAAAGCGCTGTACGGCCAGTACTTCGACCGGCTGCCCGCCCTGCCGAAGGCCGGGGAGCTGCTGCGCCGGCTGCACCGGGACGGCTGGACGGTCGTCCTCGCCACGTCGGCGAGCGGCGCCGAGCTGGGCGCGCTGCGCCGGGCCATCGACGCCGACGACGCGATCGCGGACACGGCGAGCTCAGAGGACGTACAGGAGGGCAAGCCGGCCCCGGAGCCCGTGCAGCACGCCCTGAAGCTGGCCGGGGTTCCGGCCTCGCGGGCGGTGTTCGTCGGGGACACCGTGTGGGACATGCGGGCGGGCGTCAAGGCCGGGGTGCGCTGTGTGGGGGTGTTGTGCGGCGGGATTCCCCGGGCCGATCTGGAGGAGGCCGGGGCGGAGCTCGTGTACGCGGACCCCGCCGACCTGCTCGAACGGCTGGACGGGAGCCCGCTGACCTGAGCATCATGGGAGTGGTACAGGTCACATGGGCGGCTGGAACACCAGAAGGTAGTTGCCCGTTGAACCAGCCGTGGGTACGGATGGGACAGTGTCCCCGGGCCTCACCTTCTGCCCACAGGGACGATCGTTCGGCTGAAGCCCTGTGGAGCCTTTCGCCGAGAGGCGACCGCCGTCCGTGCCCACCACCAGACCGCCCCGGTCGTGAATCCCCCGTCACGGCCGGGGCTCCTGCATGCCGGTGTCCTCACCCGGCCGCCACGGCCCGGCCCGCCTCGACGAACTCCCGCAGGTCCGCCGTGAGCTGCAGCGCGTGGGTCACGAACAGGCCGTGGCCACCGTGCTCGTACACCTTCAGCGTGCCGTCCGGCACGAGCTCGGCCGTGCGCTCACCGGTGCGGGCCAGGGGTGCGGAGCTGTCGTCGGTGCCGTGCACGACCAGCACCGGTACGTCCACCGACGGGAGCTCGGCGGCGAGATCGAGAGCGGCGATGACGGCCCGGATGCCCGTCGCCGCGCGCGGGCCGGTGTTCATACTGCGGTCGGTCACATAGCGGACGTACTGGGGGGACACCTCGTTCCCGGGGAGGTGCACGGCGAAGAAGCTGTCCACACCGGCGGCGAACCAGGCCGCCCGGTCACGCCGGAACACCTCGAGGTCGGCCTGCACCACCGCCGGGTCGACGCCGTCCGGGGTGCCCGGTGAGCGGACGACGCCCGGGCTGATCGAGGCGACGAGCGCGAGCCGGGAGATGCGGGCCGAGCCGTGGCGGGTGAGGCAGCGCACCGCCTCCCCGGCCCCGACGGAGTGCCCGATCAGGGTCGCCTCGCGCAGCTCCAGGTGGTCGAGCAGACCGTGCAGGTCGTCGGCGAGGGTATCGAGGTCGTAACCGTTCCAGCCGTCGTCGGAACGCCCGTGGCCCCGCCGGTCCAGCGCCACACAGCGCAAGCCGGCCTCGGCGAGGGGCAGCATCTGGTACTCCCACATCTCGTGGCCGATGTAGGCGCTCGCGACGAACACGGCCACGGGGCCGGTGGCCGGGCCGTGGTCGACGTAGTGCAGTCGGGTGCCGTCGACCGGGCTGTCGTAGTACGGCATGCGGTGCCTCCTCGGGCGGTGTGGACCAGGTGCGACGCTGCTCGGCCGCACCGACGCCCCGATGCTTCCGGGCACCCGGGCACCGGTCGATTACCTGGCAGGTCATGGCCGGGTGTGCGCGCGCCCGGGCCCGGGTACCCGGCCGGTCCCCCGGAGGGTGGGCGGAGAGGAGCCGAAGGTGAGCAGCACAGCGGGCATCAGGGTCGTGGTCACGGGTGCCACCGGCAATGTCGGCACGAGTGTGGTGCGGTTGCTCTCGGCGGACCCGGGGATCAAGTCGGTGCGCGGACTGGCCCGCCGTACGCCGGGGTGGTCGCCGCCGAAGACCGAGTGGTCCGCGGTCGACATCGGCTCCGAAGAGGCGAACCTCGCCGAGCGGTTCGAGGGCGCCGACGCGGTGGTCCATCTGGCCTGGGCGTTCCAGCCGACGCACGATCCGGCGGTCACCTGGCGGACCAATGTGCTCGGCGGCATCCGGGTGTTCGAGGCGGTCGCCGCGGCGCGGGTGCCGGTGCTGGTGCACGCCTCGTCGGTGGGCGCGTACTCACCGGGCCCGAAGGACCGCCCGGTGGACGAGTCCTGGCCGACGCACGGCTGGCCGGACGCCGCCTACTGCCGGGAGAAGGCGTATCTGGAGCGCACGCTGGACGTGTTCGAGCGGGACCATCCCGAGGTGCGGGTGGTGCGGATGCGCCCGGCGTTCCTGTTCAAGTGGCAGTCGGCGAGCGAGCAGCGGCGGATCTTCGGCGGGCGTTTCCTGCCCGGTCCGCTGGCCCGGCCGGAGCTGCTGCCGATCCTGCCGGACGTCCCGGGGCTCAGGGTGCAGGCGCTGCACACGGACGACGCCGCCGAGGCCTACCGGCTCGCCGTGCACCCGGACGGCGCGCGGGGCGCCTTCAACCTCGCCGCGGACCCGCCGCTCGACGCCGGCGTGCTCGGCGAGCTGCTGGGCAGCCGCCCGGTACGGCTGGCGCGTACGGCGGCCCGGTCGGCGATCGCCGCGGCCTGGGGGCTGCATCTGCTGCCGGCCTCACCGCACCTGTTCGACGCCGTGCTGCGGTTGCCGCTGATGGACTCCGGCCGCGCCCGCACCGAGCTGGGCTGGCAGCCGCGGCGCACGGCGACCGAGGTGGTGCGGGAGTTCCTCGACGGCCTGCACAAGGGAGCGGGGATGGACACCGAGCCGATGCGCGGGCGCAAGGTGGGCTGACCCGCCGCGCGCCCGGGCCGAGGGGAGAACGCCATGGGCGCACATCGAGAGCCGGAGCAGGGCCGCGACGCGGGCCCGGTCCCGAGGGACATGCCCGACCAGCAGGCGGGCGCCGGCGAGGACCGGTGGGAGGTCCCACCGGCCAAGCCGCGCGAGCACGAAGTGACTCCGGCGGACGACGCGCCGGACGCGGACGAACCGCCGGCCTGAGCGGCGGGTGGCGCAGTGCCGGCGGAGGCCGTAGGTGGTGTACGGCCGGCTGTGGCTGCCCACACGACGGTAGCCGCATGTCGCACACTGTTCCCGCGCCTGCTCGGGCGGCGGTCGGTCAGCGAGGGGCCCTCTGTCGCAGCGCGGCTCGCCATGCCGGCAGGCGGTCCTCGGTGACCGGTTCCGGGCGGCGGCCGCCGCTGGCGAAGAACTCGGCCAGGGGCAGGATCGCCGCGCCGACGGTGACCGCGTCCGGGCCGAGCCGGCCGAGGTCGATGGTGACCTTGTCGGCCGGATGACGCAGCGCGTAGGTCGTCGCGTGTCGCCGTACCGCCGGCAGGAAGCGGGCACCCAGTTGGAGTCCGGCCCAGCCGCCGATGAGGATCCGCTCGGGCTGGAAGAGGTTGATCAGGTCGGACAGGCCGGCCCCGAGGTACTCCGCGGTCTCCTCCAGCACGGCCAGCGCGACCGCGTCGGGCTGCGCGCCCTCGGCCGGATACGCGGCGGCGAGCATCGCGGTGAGCGCGGTCTCCTCGTCGGTGTCCTCGGGCGGCCGTCCGCCCTCCTCGCGCCAGCGGGCCAGCAGCGACTCGGCGCCCGCGTAGGCCTCCAGGCAGCCGGGCGCACCGCAGCGGCAGCGGCGTCCGCGCACCCGCACGGTCAGGTGCCCCCACTCCACCGCCCGCCCGTGCTCCACCTCGGGGGTGACCACGCAGGCGCCGACGCCGGAGCCGAAGAGCACCACCACGGCGTTGCGGGCGCCCTGTCCCGCGCCGAACCACATCTCCGCCTGGCCCAGCGTCTTGGCGCCGTTGTCGATGAAGTACGGGATCTCGTCCGGGAGTCGGGAGGCCGAGCGGAGCAACTGCTCCAGCGGGACGGCGTCCCAGCCGATGGTCTGCCCGTGGACCACGGCGCCCTGCTCCGGGGTGTGCTCGACGATGCCGGGGACGCCGACCCCGACGCCGAGCAGCCGCTCGGGCACGGCCTGTTCGGCGCCCAGGACCTCGGCGATGCCGTCCCGGATGTGGCCGGCGATCACCTCGACGTCATAGCCCTGCGGGGCCAACCGGCGTTCGGTGCGGGCGAGTTCGGTCAGGGCCAGGTCGAACAGCTCGACGCGGACCCGGGTCTCGCCGACGTCGACGCCGATCATCTGCCCGCTGTCCGGGGCGACGCGGAGCAGGGTGCGGGGCCGGCCGCCGTCGGAGTCGACGCTGCCGGCCTCCTCGACCAGACTGTCCGCGATCAGATCGGCGACCACGTTGCTGACCGAGCCGGAGCTCAGGCCGGTGGCCGGGCCCAGTTCGAAACGGCTGAGGGGGCCGTCGAAGTACAGCTTCTGCAGCACCGCCGTACGGTTGCCGCGCCTGAGGTCGCGCACCGTGCGCCCGTTACGCCCCGCCATGCCGCTCCCTTCACAAACCCTGCCCGACCTGCAACATACCCCTTCGGACAGGCGGAAGGCGAGATTCTGCCAACCCTTAGTTCACGGCCTGAGCTAAGCGGGAGGTGCGGGAAGCGTCTGCGAGAAGCGTCCGTTCGGGGCGCGGCTCGCCCCGCCGTGTACACGTCCTCCACGTAAGGCGTACACCCTCGCACCGGATGCCAGCAGTTGCCAGACCTCGTCGGCCTCGGTGGCGATGCGGTGCTGGACGAACATCGCGCCGTTCTCGGGGCCGCGCTGAAGGCCGGGCGCAGCGAGACCGCGCCGGCCTCCTCGGCGGCCCGCAGCTCCCCGGCGTGCAGGAGTCGGCGTCGGGGGTGTCGCAGCCGAAGTACAGCGGCGCGGGCGGGAGTTCGGTCGCCTGCCGCGCGGGCCGCGGCACGGTCGGCGACGGCCCGCGGAACGTGGCGAGCCCGGTGCCGGTGCCGAGCCGTCGGTCCGGAAGGCCTCGCGGCAGGGCTGGACGCGGGCGTACAGGGTGTCGCCGGGCCTGAGGGGCGCGAGGTGGCCGGAGCCTGTACACCGGTAGCGGCCCCTTCCGGAGCGGACGGGGGCGTCCAGGACGGGGACCTGATCCGGGCTGCGGGGCCGTCTACGCCCGGCCGGGGAGAGACCGCCGCAGCCGACGGTGCCGGGTCGGGAGCCGTATCGGGGTGTGCCAGCCCATCTTCAGGCCCTGCAGCTCGTACCGGGCGGTGCGGGCCGCGTCGCCGATGACGCGCGGGGTCAGCCACTCCAGCGGGAAGGGCAGGTTCCGGGCCGCCGTTTCCACCGGTAGCTCGCGTCGAGCGCCAACACGCCTCCGTGCACATGGCTCTCGATGTAGTCGTCGAGGGAGTCCTGCTCGTCCGCGAGCGCCATCAGCGGCATCGCCGAGGCCACGCCGAAGTCTGCGGGCTCGGTCCGCGCTGTCCGGGTAGCAGAAGGTGGCCCGGTCCAGCACCGCTGCGGCCAGCCTGAGATGCGAGGATCCGAAGCGCGGGGCAGCGCCGACGACCTGGCGCCGGAAGTTCAGCCCGCCACACAGCGGGCGCTCGGCCGGGCCAGGCTCCGCAGTCCGCCGGAGACCAAGTCAGGATGCGGCGTCGAGCGGTGGGCCGCTCACCCGGCGGCGACATGGTCCGGCGCCCGTCGGGCGCGCGGCGGCAGCCCCTGCCGGAAATCCATTGGCCCACCCTCCCCTTGACTACTTAGGCTAGCCGCGAACCTAGACCCATTAGGTTCATGGACCGCGAGGTTCACGGCGACGAATCCGGAAGGACTCCCCCCATGAGATCGCTCACCGAGCAGGACATCCGCAACTCATTTGTCAACTGCTCCAAGGGGGAGGCCAAGCGACTGACGGTGCCCCGCGATCTCGCCGAACGCCCGTGGGACGACCTGGACTTCCTCGGCTGGCGGGATCCGGGGGCGCCCGACCGCAGCTATCTGGTGACCGAACGGGCCGACCGACTCGTCGGCGTGGCGCTGCGCTTCCAGGCCTCGCAGCGCGGGTTTCTGCACCGCAGCATGTGCTCGGTGTGTCTGACCACACATCCCGGCGGAGGGGTGACGCTGATGGCCGCACGCAAGGCGGGGGCGGCGGGCCGTGAGGGCAACTCGGTCGGTCTCTACATGTGCACCGACCTGGCGTGCTCGCTGTATGTGCGGGGCAGGAAGGTGCCGGAGTCCGGCGCCCGGTTCGAGGAGACCCTGACGACGGAGGAGCAGATCGCCCGTACGACGGGCAATCTGTCCGCGTTCATCGACAAGCTGTACGTCTGACGACACCGAAAGCCGCGCAGGGCCGCCGCCGACGTCGGTACGAGTGGCCGGTTCTGATCGGTGGCGACACGATGTCCGAGGCGTGCACGGCGGCGTCCAGGGCGCCCGCACCGGCGGCCAGGGGTGCGCGCGAGGCCGTAGGCCTGCTGGTCGAGCCGCTCAACCGCCGGGATCACCGTACGAACCCTTGCGGCAGGAACGGTCCGCCGTCGCGGGACGTTCGACCCACCCCAGGAACGGGAACAGGCCAAGGGATGCACGACGTACGGAAGTGGACCACGGGACTGCGGCGCCTGGTGGAACGACGCCGGCAGCCGGTGGTCGTCCAGACGCTGCGGTCGGCGACGGCTGCCACGATCGCCTACGTCATCGCCCTCCGGCTGAGCCCCGAGCCGGCCCCCCTCACCGCGCCGCTGACCGCGCTGCTGGTCGTCCAGGTGACCTTCTACGCCACCCTCACCAACGGCATCCGCCGGGTGAACTCGGTGGTCGCCGGAGTGCTGGTCGCGATCGCCTTCAGCGTGCTGGTGGGGCTGACCTGGTGGAGTCTCGCCCTGCTGATCGTGGCCTCGCTGGCCGTCGGGCACCTGGTGCGGGTCGACGAGTACGTGGCCGAGGTGGCGATCAGCGCCATGCTGGTCCTCGGGGTCACCACCGTCGGTTTCACCGCCTGGGCGCGCATCGTGGAGACGCTGATCGGCGCGGTCGTCGGCACGGCCTGCAATCTGCTGCTGCCGCCCCCCGTGTGGGTGGACGAGGCGGGGCGCTCGATCGAGGACCAGGCCCGCCGGGTGCGGCAGCTGATGCTGCGGATGGGTGAGGAGGCCGCCGGCCGGATCTCCTGGGAGCGGGCGGCCGAGCGGCTGCACGAGGCGCGGGGGCTGGACCAGCACATCTCCCGGGTGGACGCCTCGCTCCGGCAGGCCGAGGACAGCCTGCGGCTCAATCCGCGGGTCAAGGAGGGGCTGCTGCACCGGGTGGTGCTGCGCACCGGTCTGGACGCGCTGGAGATCTGCACGGTGGTCCTGCGGGTGCTGGCCCGTACTTTCACGGACCTGGCCAAGGCCCGGGGGGCCGAGGAGTTGTTTCCGGCCCGGGTCGGGGCGACCGTGGAACAGCTGCTGTCGGAGATCGCCGACGCGGTGGTCAGTTTCGCGGTCCTGGTCACCACGCATCTGAGCGAGAACGCCGAGTCGGCGGAGGCCCGGCTGTCCGCCGAGCTGCACACGGCGGCCGGCACCCGGGACCGGCTGGCCGAGCTGCTCCAGGAGGAGATCGGCAAGGACTCGGCGAACTGGCAGCTGTACGGGGCCGTGCTGACCGAGACGACCCGGATCATCGACGAGCTGAACACCGAACACCGCACTCGGCGCCTGTTCGAGGAGCTGGACCGGGTCTCCAGCAGGCAGCGGACGAAGCTGCCCCGGATGACCCGGCTGCGCGAACGGCTCGGGGTGCAGGAGGAGCTGTGGCGGAACCGTGCGGGGTTCGGTGAGCGTTTTTGGTGAGGAAGGCGCCGGGCAGGGCTCGGCGCTCAGGGTGCCGGGACGGCCGGCACGGAGTGCGAGGGCTGCCGGGCGACCGGCACGGATGCGAGGGGGCGACGGGATGGCCGGTTCCGGGGTGCGGATCGACGGGAACACACTGCGGTTGCCCGGCGAGGTGGCGGTGCGGTTCATCCGCACCCTGCGGCTGCCGGAGACGGGCACGCATCCGCTTCCGCCCGGCCTGGGCGAGTTCCCCATCCGGCGCGTCTCGGACTATCCGGACACGGTCCCGGCCGAGTGGCGGGCGCGCGGTGGCGTGATGCTGCCGGTGTATCTGCGCGAGGCGATGTGGCTGAGCTTCTCCGGCACGCGGGAGCCGGCGGCGCTCCAGGTCGGGGTCGGCAAGGTGTGCGCGGTGTCCGGCCGGCCCTGGAGCGACCGGCTCGCCCGGGATCCGCAGAACTACGTGGCGCTGCCCCGCCAGCCCTGGCTGGACGGCATCAACTCCGGCAAGGGGACCGTCCGCCAGTTCGTCGCCGTGCCCCTGGGCCTGGGGGCGACGGTGGAGGGACAGGTCACCGGTGAGGAGGTGTGGGGCGGCGTGCAGCTCCAGTCGTTCCCGCTGCGGGAGCCGCTCCTGACCGAGTGGCGGCGCCGCGAGCGGGAGCGGGAGGAGGCGCGGCGCAGGGCCCTGACGGCCGGGCCGACGGGTGGGTACGGCGCGGCGATGCCGATGACGGCCTCCGCGCCCGGGGCGATGCCGCCTCCCCCGGCCCCCGGTGGGGCACCCCGCGGCGCCGCCATGGGTCTCGGCGTCGGCGGCTCGATGCGCCAGGAGGTGTACCGGGACGACCGGCCGCTGACCGACTGGTCCGAGGAGCCCGCAGGGCGCGTGTTCGTGCACCTGGTCACGCCGCCGGAGTGGCGGCGCATCACCGGTGAGGCACCCCCGCCGTCGCCGGTGGACCGGGCGGCGTACACCCGGGCCGGCCTGCCCTGGTACGACTACTACGACGCCGATGCCCAGGATCTGGCCCCGACGGACACGCTGGGCGCCGTCAAGCCGGTCGGCGAGTGGCTCGGGGACGACCTGGACCCGTGGCAGGCGCCGTCCGCCGGCCAGGTGGCCCCGCTGAAGGACGCGCCGGGCAAGCCGGTGGAGGACGGCGACTGGTAAGCGCCGTTGCGTAAAGTGCAACGCCCGTTGCCGTACTTGCCCTTCGCGGGCGGCAGAGGCCAAGGTGGCTGTCACGACCGGGCCCACCGACGACCTGAGGTGCTGCATGGACACGGACGACGAACCGGTGAACGGAGGCTGGAGCCGGCGCCGGTTCGTCGGAGCCGTGGCGGGGACGGCGGCCGTGGTGGCGGTGCCCTCCCCGGCGGCCCCGCCGGCCGACACCCCGGCCGCGGCCGACGGGCCCAGGGCCGCCGCACCACACCGCAAGCCCTCCGGTCCGCGTCCGCTGTACGTGGGCACCTACACCTCGGCCGACGGCGGCGGCACCGGCATCGGACTGGCCTCCTACGACCCGGCGACCGGCCGGATCACCGGCTCCGGCACGCTCACCGGCGTCCCCGACCCGTCGTACCTCGCCGCGCATCCGGACGGCCGCACGCTGTACGCGGTGGACGAGCGCCAGGACGGCGGTGTGACGGCCGTACGCCTCGCCGACCGGCGGGTCCTCGGCACTCGCGCAGCGGGCGGCGCGGGCCCGTGTCATCTGTCGGTGCATCCCTCCGGACGCTGGCTGCTGAGCGCCGACTACGGTTCGGGCGGTGTCGCCGTGCATCCCATCGACGCCTCGGGCGCCCTCGGCGAGCACACCGACGTCGTCACGCACACCACCCCGCCTCCCGGCCCGGGTCAACAGGGGCCGCACGCACATCAGTTCATCACCAGCCCCGACGGTGGCCACGTCCTCGCGGTCGACCTCGGCACCGACACCGTCTACACCTACCGCCTGGACGAGGCGAACGGCACGCTGACGGAGGTGGCGCAGGCGCACACCCGGCCCGGGGCCGGACCGCGCCATCTGACGTTCCATCCGGGCGGCCGGTACGCCTATCTGGCCAACGAGGTGGACGACACGGTCGCCGTCTGCGGCTATGACCCGGCCTCCGGCCGGCTGACGATCGGCGCGCCGCAGCCCACGGGCTCGGGCGGCGGCGCCAACTACCCGGCGCAGTTCGTGGTGACGGCGGACGGCGGGTACGCGTTCCTGGCCAACCGGGGCCACAACAGCCTCGCGCGGTACGCGATCGAGGCCGACGGCGCCCGGCCGCGGCTGCTCGGCACGGTTCCGGTGGGCGGGGACTTCCCGCGGCAGATCGCTCTCTCGCCGGACGGCGGGCTGCTGTTCGCGGCGAACCAGCGCTCGGGGACGGTCACCGTCTTCCACGTCGACGCGGGCAGCGGTGAACTCCGGTCGGCCGGCGAGCCGTTCGCCTCACCCGTCGCCGTCTGCGCGCTGCCGCTGTAGCGCGCGCGGGCGGGCGGCGGCAGCGGCCTGGGCCAGCAGGGTGTGCATGCGCTCGGTGAGCTGGGCGACGTCGTCGGCGGGCGTGTGGAAGGGCAGCCGTACGTCTCCGTGGGCGCGGGTGCGCTCGATGCGCAGGGTCAGTCCGTGCCGGTCCACGGCGAGGGGCAGCACGCGGGTCGCGGCGTGCAGGCTCTCCGGCCGCACCAGGCGGGTCAGCCGCTCGACGGCGTCCGGGTGGGCGTCGGCGAGGTGGGTCAGGAGCCGGGCCTCGGCCTGGGCGAGCGGGTCGGGCCGGGCGGCGGCGTACTCGTCGAGGTCGACCACCACAGCCCCGGAGGACCGCCGCAGCACCAGCCGCGTGGGCCGGAACAGCAGGGTGCCGCGGTCCGGGGCGAACCAGCCGGCGAGGTGGAGCCGCGCCCGGATCCGGCCCCGCATCGGTACGGGGGCCACGTCGGCGAACTCCAGTACGGCGGAGGGTTCCTGGCGCGGTGCGCAGATGGCCGCGGTCAGCAGGGCGCTGTCCTCGGGCACCGCCAGCCGCACGGCGCCGCCGTCGGTCACGGTGTGCGCGCCGACGTACTCCTCGCGGGCGCCGTCCGCGGTCACCGCGCACGACCAGGCGGCGGCCAGCACCGACCGTGCCCGCTCCGCCGCGCCGGGTGCGGCCGTCCAGTCCTGCGTGTCACCCATCCTCGACCTCCTTAGGTAAGCCTTGCCTAACCTATCGGAGATCGGGGTGCACGCCAACCACACCCCACCGGCGGAAAGGATGAGGCAGGGGGCAGACGGCGGTGGGCGGTGGTCAGGCGATGACGCCCAACAGCGCCCGCGCGCACAGGTCGCGCACCTGCTCGCGGGTCAACTCGCCGTCGCGCAGCCATTCCAGGCACACGGCGGTGGTGAAGGCGAGCCAGCCGCGCACGGCCAGGCGGACATGCGGGGCGTTCTCGAAGACGGGCCCGAACTCGGGGTCGGCGGCGAGCGCGGCGAGGATCTGCTGCTCCTGGGCGGCCAGCGCCCGCTGGTAGACGCGGCGTACGGCCTGGTCGCCGGCCGCGTCGGCGCGATGGAAGGCGCGGAAGCCGTGGGCGTGGGCCTGGACGTAACCGAGGTAGGTGTCGAGCCCGGCGGTGAGCTGCTCGCGCACCGGCACACCGGGCACGGCCGCCGTCATGCGCAGCATGCGCTCACTCTCGCGCTCGACGACCGCCGCGAAGAAGTCCCGCTTGGTCGGGAAGTAGTGGTACAGCAGCCCGCGGGAGACCCCGGCGATCTCGGCGACCTGCTCGATCCACACGTCGTCGTAGGGGCTCTCCGAGAACAGCTTCGCGCCGACCGACAGCAGCTGCTCACGGCGTTCCGCGGTGCTGAGTCTGCGCCGGGCGCGCTCCCCCTGGTTCGCGGGCA
This sequence comes from Streptomyces sp. NPDC031426, assembly GCF_055581585.1. NCBI lineage: Bacteria > Bacillati > Actinomycetota > Actinomycetes > Kitasatosporales > Streptomycetaceae > Streptomyces > Streptomyces sp. NPDC031426. The sequence goes on along the minus strand of NZ_JBVIJE010000002.1, from coordinate 82,298 downwards.
TGACGTCACTTTACTTGACGCGGGTTCAACAAGCGGACCAGACTGAAGCCGGTTATTGAACCCACGTACAACACGGCGCGCCACAGCTGCACCTCGCGGGTTCAACGGTCCGCTGGATCAAGGGAGATCGGCGTCATGGCGGAGACGACGCGCAGGACGCAGACGACGGAGACGGAGCTGCCGAAGGGATTCCGCAGCGCCGAACTGGGCTGGCCCGAGCTGCACCGCATCCCGCATCCGCCGCGCCGGGTGCCGCTGCTCGGCGATGTGCTCGGCGTCGACCGGCGCAAGCCGATCCAGGACTCCATGCGCTTCGCGCGCGAGCTGGGGCCGATCTTCCGGCGGCGGGCCTTCGGCAAGGAGTTCGTGTTCGTGTGGGGCGCCCGGCCGGCCGCGGACCTGGCCGACGAGTCCCGGTTCGCCAAACACGTCGGTCTCGGCGTGGCCAATCTGCGGCCGGTCGCCGGAGACGGCCTGTTCACCGCCTACAACCACGAGCCCAACTGGCAGCTCGCGCACGACGTCCTGGCCCCCGGCTTCAGCCGGGAGGCCATGGAGGCCTACCACGGGATGATGCTGTCGGTCGCGGGACGCCTGACCGATCACTGGGACCGGGAGGCGGCGGCCGGGCGCACGGTGGACGTGCCCGGGGACATGACCAAGCTGACCCTGGAGACGATCGCACGGACGGGCTTCGGGCACGATTTCGGCTCCTTCGAGCGGGACCGCCCGCATCCCTTCGTCACCGCGATGGTCGGCACGCTCACCTACGCCCAGCGTCTGAACAGCGTGCCCGGGCCGCTGGCCCCGCTGCTGCTGCGCACCGCCGCGCGGCGCAACGCGGCCGACATGGCGTATCTGGACAGGACGGTCGACGACCTGGTCGCGGAGCGGCGCCGGACGGGCCGCGGGGAGGGCGACCTGCTGGACCGGATGCTGGAGACGGCGCACCCGGAGACCGGCGAGAAGCTGTCGGCGGAGAACGTCCGCAGGCAGGTGATCACCTTCCTGGTCGCGGGCCACGAGACCACCTCGGGCGCGCTCTCCTTCGCCCTGTACTACCTCGCCCGGCACCCCGAGATCGCCGCCCGGGCGCGCGCCGAGGTGAACCGCGTCTGGGGCGACACCGCACAGCCCGGCTACGACCAGGTGGCCAAGCTGCGCCATGTCCGCCGGGTGCTGGACGAGTCCCTGCGCCTGTGGCCGACCGCCCCGGCCTTCGCCCGGGAGGCCCGGCAGGACACCGTGCTCGCCGACGACCACCCGATGCTGCGGGGCGCGTGGGCCCTGGTGCTGACACCGATGCTGCACCGCGACCCGGAGGTCTGGGGCGAGGACGCCGAGCGCTTCGACCCGGACCGCTTCGAGGCGGCGGCCGTACGGTCTCGTCCCCCGCACACCTTCAAACCGTTCGGCACCGGCGCGCGGGCCTGCATCGGGCGCCAGTTCGCCCTGCACGAGGCGACGCTGGTCCTCGGCCTCCTGCTGCGCCGCTACGACCTGCTGCCCGACCCGGCGTACCGGCTGACCGTGACCGAGCGGCTGACGGTGATGCCGGAGGGGTTGCGGCTGAGCCTGGTACGCCGGCCGGCGCCGGTACGGGCACCGGAGGCCGACCCGACACCGGGGCCGAGCGCGCCACAGGCGTGCCCGGCACACGGGGTGAGCGCGCCGGGAAGCACCGCGGAGCCGAACGCCACCCATGCGACGGACAGGCCCACCGAGGGCCCACCGATCACCGGCCCGACCGGCGGCTGTCCGGCACACCAGTCGACGCACTGAAGCCCGACAGCCCGCCGGGCCCAGTCAGAAAACCGCCGGGGCCATGGGCCCGACCGGCGGCTGCCCGGCACACCAGTCGGCACGCCGACGCCGGAAGGCACCCTGGGGCCATCGCCCGACTCGGCCCCCGGCCCGGGGCACCACTAAGGTCACCAGCCCGGGGCACCGCCGAGGTCACCAGCCCGAACAGCACCCGGGCCTTCCGCTCGGCACGACCAGACCCGGCCGCCGCCCAGGACACCGCCGCCCTCACCACCCCAACCCGCGGCCCTCCCACGCACCAGCCGCACACCGAACCCGAACAGCACCCCAGACCCACCCGCTCGACACCACCCGGCCCAGGGCACCGCCGAGGTCACCAGCCCGAACAGCACCCGGGCCTTCCGCTCGGCACGACCAGACCCGGCCCCCACCCGGGACACCGCCGCCCTCACCACCCCGACCGGCGGCCCTCCCATGCACCAGCCCGCACGCCAGACCCACCCGCTCGACACCGCCCGGGCCAGGGCACCGCCGAGGTCACCAGCCCGAACAGCACCCGGGCCTTCCGCTCGGCACGGCCAGACCCGGCCGCCGCCCGGGACACCGCCGCCCTCACCATCCCAACCCGCGGCCCTCCCACGCACCAGCCCGCACACTGAACCCGAACAGCACGCCGGACCCATCCCCTCGGCACCGCCCGGCCCCGGGGCACCGCCGCGGTCCCCACCTCACACCGAGTCGGCCTTGGCCGGTCGGCGCCTCGGATCAGCCGGCCGCTGTCCAGTGCGTGGGGCGCGTCACCGACTCCGGGAGTCTGGTGCCGGTGCTGCCGCGGGCCGCGTTGAGTTGGGGCTGGGTGAGGAAGAAGGCGCCGGTGAGGTCCGCGTCGGTCAGGTCGGCGTCGCGCAGATCGGCGCCGATCATGTCCGCGTCCCGCAGATCGGCGCCGGTGAGGTCGGCGGCGATGAGATACGCGCCGCGCAGGCTCGCCCCGCGCAGGTCGGCACCCCGGAGCCGGGCCCCGATGAGATCCGCGCCCCGCCGGTCCTTCCCCTTGCCCTTGCCCTTCTTGCCGCCCTTCCCGCCGGCGGCACCGGCCCGGGCCAGCTCGCTGGTCCGCAGCAGCAGCACATTGACCTGCTGCCGGTGCGCGGCCACGTCCAGTGCGGCCAGTTCCTCCGGGGTCTGCCGGGTGAGCCGCTCGGTCTCCGCCAGCGCCCGCCGCAGCTCCGGGTGGACGGGACGGGCGGCGGGCAGTCCGAGCGCCTCGGTGAGGTACCACAGCAGCTCGTGCAACTGCCGTACGACCGGGAACACGTCGAACATCTGCCGTGCGCGCTCCTTGGACCCCGTCCGCCAGTCCTGGCCTCCGAAGGTGACCTGGGAGACCTTCTGTCCGGCGCCGAAGCAGTCGTAGACCGTGCAGCCGGTGAAACCCTTCTTCCGCAGGTCGGCGTGGATGCCGCAGCGGTGGTCGCCCTGGAGGTTCGGGCACGGCTTCCCGGCGGGCTTGTCCAGCGCGAAGTCGGCGGACGCGGCGAAGGGCAGGGCGACACAGCACAGCCCGAAGCACTGGGCGCACGCGCCCCGCAGGTCGGAGGGGTCCGCAGTCTGTTCCGGCATGCCCTCCAGCCTACTGACCTGCATAACCGCCCTGTGCCGGGCGCCTTCGGCGGCCGAACACCTCGAAGGCCACCGCCGGTATGCCGCCGAAGCGCTCGGCGACGGCGGTGGTCTGCGTGGTCAGGAATTCGCGAACGTACGTCTCGGGGTCCTGGTCGGTCAACGCCTCGATGTAGGTGCGGTGTTCGAGCAGCGAGCGCACCGCCCGCTCCAGCCCGGGCCGCGCGTCCACCGCGTGGGTGGGCCGGCTGGAGTCGGCGACGGCGACCCAGCGGACGCCGTTCCAGGGTTCGAGTCCCTGCTCGGTGAGTTCCGGGAAGATCCAGCGGTTCCCGGCGTCGGCGGCCGCGTCCAGGGTGGCGCGGCCCACGGCGACGTGGTCGGGGGTGTTCCAGGCGACCTCGCCCCAGGTGTCCCGGTGGTTGAGGGTGACGACCAGTTCGGGGCGGTGGCGGCGGATCGCGGCGGCGATGTCGCGGCGCAGCGCGAGCCCGTACTCGATCACCCCGTCCCGGTGGTCGAGGAACTCGACCGAGGTGACGCCCACGACGGCCGCGCCGGCCCGCTGCTCGCGCTCGCGCAGCGGGCCGCACGCGGCGGGGTCGAGGGTGTCGATGCCGGCCTCGCCGAGGACGCCAGGACGCAGGCGACCTCGCGGCCGGCGTCGGTCCAGACGGCGACCGCCGCGGAGCACCCGTATTCCAGGTCGTCGGGGTGCGCCACCACCGCCAGGGCACGCTGCCAGTCCTCGGGCATGGGCTGGAGTTGAGTGGTCTTCGGCTCGGTCATGGGCTGCACACCAATCGTCCGCCCACGTCTGCCGTCTGGCGGGTGCGGGCCCGTCGTGGCTTCTCGCGCCCACGCGGCGGAGCCGCATGTCGATACAGCCCCGCGCCCCTTCGGGGGCGCTTCACACCGCGTCTCTCGCCATCGCCAGCAGTCGGTCCAGTACGCGCGGCGCTCCCGCGCGCAGGCCGTCGTGTTCGAACTCGTCGGTGACCCAGGTGCGCAGGCCGCGGATGGCACGGGCGGTCTCCAGGGAGTGGGCGGTGTCGACGTACATGTCGTCGTGGTAGACGGCCGCCACGACCGGGACCTCGTTGGCGGCGAGGCGGGCGGGGTCGTAGAGGGGCTGCCAGTCGGTGCGGGCGGCGAGCAGGTCGGCCGTCTCGCGCAGCGGGCGCAGGGCGGGGTCCGCCTCGAACATCCAGGGGTGGACCGTCTCGCCGGTGAACAGGACCGGGGTGTCACCGGCGAGCGCCTTGGCCGCGTCGAACTGCGGGAACTCGGCGCGGATCCGTTCGGCGGCCCAGGCGGTGGGGCGGGCGTCCTGGCCGTAGATCGACTCGTGGACGAGCGCGTAGAGGGGGTGGGCGGCGTACGACAGCAGGGACTGGGCCTGTTCCTGGAAGGCGTCGGACAGCTCCAGGCCGAACGGTGTGCGGACGAAGGCGTCCTCCAGGAGGTGGTGCAGCCGGTGGCTGCCGTCGCTCGCGCCGAGCATCAGTCCGAGGGACTGGAAGGCCTCGACCGTGAAGCGGTAGCCGTTCGGGAGGGTCACGTCATGGGTGAGGAGGTGGTCGGCGATCCGGCGGGCCCGCTCGACGTCCTGGGGGTAGCGGGCGTAGTGCGCGCCGACCTTGCGTTCGATGCGCGGGTAGGCCGCACGGTAGACGTCGTCGGCGTGGGCGTGCAGCGAGGGCAGGCCACCGGTGATCACGGCGGTTTCCAGGCCCTCGGGGGCGAGGGAGAGGTACGCCACCGCGCAGAAGCCGCCGAAGCTCTGGCCGAGCACGGTCCAGGGGGCGCCGCCGGTGACCTCGGCGCGGATGGCCTCGCAGTCCCGGACGATGGCGTCGGCGCGGAAACGGGTGAGGTAGTCGGCCTGCTCGGCGGGCCCGCCGCGGAGCGGAAGGGTCTGCCGGGTGGCCGGGGTGGAGCTGCCGGTGCCGCGCTGATCGAGCAGCAGGACGCGGTAGTCCTTCAGGGCCCGGTCGAGCCAGGCCTGACGTCCGACGAAACGATTCGCCCCGAAGCCGGGGCCGCCCTGGAGATACAGCAGCCACGGCAGCTCCTGCCCGGCCTTGTCGCTCGCGACCGCCTCACGGGCGTACAGCTCGATCGTCTCGCCGTCCGGGGCGGCGTGGTCGAGGGGCACGGTGAAGCAGCGGTCGGTGAGGATGACGCCGGGCTGGCGGTAGCTGAGGCTCAACGGGTCTCCCGGGACGGACGGTACGGACGGGTCCCAGTTCAGCACATGACCGGGCCCGCACGGAGCCCGCGGATCATGGATTCTTACTGAACTTCCGGTCAGCGCCCGGCTCAGCGTGCCACGAGGCTGGAACGGCGCACCACCAGCTCCGGCTGGAGCACCACCCGGCGGTGCTCGTGCGTGCGCGTGCCCTCGGCCTGTTCGGTCTCCTCCAGCAGCAGCTCGGCGGCGAGGGCGCCCATGGTGACGGCGGGCTGCCGTACGGAGGTCAGCGGTACGGCGGCGGCCGCCGCGAACTCGATGTCGTCGTAGCCCACGATGGCCAGGTCGTCGGGGACGGTGACACCGGCGGCGTACATGGCCTGCAGGACGCCGAGGGCGAGCAGGTCGTTGGCGCAGAAGACGGCGGTGGGGCGGTCGGCGAGGCCCAGCAGACGGGCGCCGGCGTCGCGGCCGGCGGCCACGTCGAGGCGTTCGGTGGGCAGCTCGCGCAGCGCCTCGGGGCCGAGCCCGGCCTCCGCGAGAGCGTGCAGGGCGCCGGTACGGCGGTCGCGGACCTGGTTGAGGCCGGGGGGTCCGCTGACGTAGGCGATGGAGCGGTGGCCCGCATCCACCAGGTGCCGCACCGCGAGCGCGCCGCCGGCCACGTCGTCCACGGACACCGAGCACTCGGTGGTGCCCTCGGCGACCCGGTCGACCAGCACGAACGGGATGCCGTGCCGGCGGAAGGTCTCGATGTTCCGGCCGGTGGCGTCGGCCGGGGTCAGCAGCACGCCCCGCACCCGCTGCTCGGCGAAGAGCCCCAGGTAGTCGGCCTCCTCGGCGGCGTTCTGGGCGCTGTTGCACACCATCACGCCGAGCCCGGCCTCGCGGGCCGCCCGCTCGGCGCCCCGCGCCACGTCCACGAAGAACGGGTTGCCCATGTCGAGCACGAGCAGGCCCATGATCCGGCTGCGGCCCGCGCGCAGCTGCCGCGCGGACTCGCTGCGGACATAGCCGAGCCGGTCGATCGCGGACAGCACCCGCGCCCGGGTCTCGCTCGCGACGGTGTCCGGGCGGTTGATGACGTTCGACACCGTGCCGACCGATACTCCGGCGACACGGGCGACGTCCTTGATACCCACCGACTGGGTCATCGGGCGAAGACCTCCAGGGGAGACTAGGGGCGGCGGGACGACCTTCACATTACCGTCATGCCGGCAGCGCGAAGTCGGCCACGTACAGGGGCGAGGGCGTCGTACCGGTGGACCTCTCCTGGCACATGAAGGACAGGACGCTGTCCGCCCGGATCCGCGTCTCGTCGATCACCACCTCGCCGAAGGCGTTCAGGTCACCACCGTCGTACAGCAGTGTCCAGTCGGGTGCCCGGCGTCCTTCGACGCGGCGGCGATCCGGCCGAACGGGAAAACCGCGTAAGCGTTGTCGTACCGGTCCAGGACGAGCTTGGTGCGCCGGCTGGCCGCGAGCCCGCTTCCGGCGGCGGTCATGACAGGTGGAACACCTCGGTGAGCGGTTGCATGGCCTCGTCGGGCCGGGCGCCGTCCAGCGACTCGAAAAACGGCGCCATCTCCGCCTGCCAGCGCGCGTTGACCTCGGCCGCCTCCATGCCGGCCTGGGCGGCGGCGAAGTCCTCGGTCTCCAGATAGCCGACGAGCAGGCCGTCCTCGCGCAGGAACAGCGAGTAGTTGTGCCAGCCGGTCGCCTTCAGGGCGTCGAGCATCTCCGGCCACACGGCGGCGTGCCGCTCACGGTACTCGTCGAGACGGTCCGCCCTGACCTTCAGCAGGAAACACACGCGCTGCATCAACTGCCCTCCGGCACTCAGAAGTTGAACTGGTCGATGTTCTTGGCGTCGAACACGGTCGGCTTGCCCAGCGTGATCACGCCGTCCTTGCCGATGGTGTACGTCGTACCGCCGGCCTTGAACCTCTCGCCCTCCTTGCCGCTGATCTGCCCAGAGGCCAGCGCGACGGCGGTGCGGGCGGCCAGGTCGCCGAGCTCGGCCGGGTCCCACAGCTCGAAGGCGTCCACGGTGCCGTTCTTGACGTACTTGCGCATGTCGTTCGGGGTGCCGAGGCCGGTCAGCTTGACCTTGCCCTTGTACTTCGAGCCCGACAGGTACTGGGCGGCGGCCTTGATGCCGACGGTGGTCGGGGAGATGATCCCCTTCAGGTCCGGGTACTGCTGGAGCAGGCCCTGGGTCTCCTGGAAGGACTGCTGGGCGTCGTCGTTGCCGTACGCGATCTTGACCAACTTGATGTCCTTGTACTTCGGGTCCTTCAGCTCGTCCTTCATGTACCCGATCCAGGCGTTCTGGTTCGTGGCGGTCTGGGCGGCGGACAGGACGGCGATCTCGCCCTTGTACCCGATCTGCTGCGCGAGCAACTGCACCTCGGTACGGCCGAGGTCCTCGGCGGACGCCTGCGAGACGAAGGCGTTGCGGCAGCCGGGGGTGGTGTCGGAGTCGTAGGTGACGACCTTGATGCCGTTGCTCATGGCCTGCTTGAGGGCGGTGCACAGGGCACCCGGGTCCTGCGCGGAGACCGCCATCGCGTTCACCTGCTGCTGGGTGAGCGTGTTGACGTAACTGACCTGTCCCGAGGTGTCCGTGGCGCTGGAGGGGCCCACCTCCTTGTACCTCGACCCGAGTTCGGTGAGCGCCTTCTCCCCGCCCTTGTCGGCGGTGGTGAAGTAGGGGTTGTTGACCTGCTTGGGCAGGAAGCCGACGGTCAGGCCCTTCTTGGTGGCGGCGTTCGGGTCGGCCGTGCCGCCGGAGGCGGCGGAGGCGTTGTCGGCCTTGACGTCCTTCTTGGTGGTGCCGCCGCAGGCGGTGAGCGCCAGGGCGAGGGACGTACCGACGGCGAGGGCGGCGCAGGTGCGGCGGAGCGAGGGCTTGCGCATAGGGGTCGGTCCTTTGCAAGGAGGAGTGGTGTAGCGCCCCGACAGGGGCGCGGGGCTGTGTTTGATGTACGGATACCGCCGCGATGGGGTCCCCCCGGGTTCGAGCGGAGCCGAGAACTCGGGGGAGCGACCGGCCACGACGGGTCCGCGGCCGAGGAACGGCCTAACCGGCGGAACCGGCCGCCCGGGCCATCGAGATCTGCCGGGCCACCCGCGGGCCCAACACGGAGACGACGAGCAGCACACCGGTGACGACGATCTGCGACTGCGCGGAGACGTTCAGCAGACTCATCACGTTCTGCAGCGCCCCGAGCAGGAACACCCCGGCGACGGCGCCGCCCAGCGTCCCCTTGCCCCCGTCGAAGTCGATGCCGCCGAGCAGTACGGCCGCCACGACGGAGAGTTCGAGACCCGTGGCGTTGTCGTACCGCGCGCTGGCGTAGTGCAGCGCCCAGAACACACCCGTGAGCGCCGACATGAACCCGGTGGCCACGAAGAGCAGCAGCTTGGTCCGCTTCACCCGGATGCCGGCGAACCGCGCGGCCTCCTCGCTCGCGCCGATCGCGAACAGCGACCGGCCGAACGGGGTGGCGTGCAGGACGACCACGGCGATGGCGAGCAGCACCAGGAAGGGCAGGAACGCCTGGGGCAGGAAGGAGTTCCCGACCCGGCCGGCCGCGAAGTCCAGGTACTGCGCGGGGAAGTCGGTCACCGCGTCGGAGCCGAGCACGATCTGGGCGATGCCCCGGTAGGCGGCGAGGGTGCCGATGGTGACGGCGAGGGAGGGCAGCCCGAGGCGGGTCACGAGGAGCCCGTTGACCAGCCCGCACACCACGCCCAGCAGCAGGCACAGCGGGATGATCGTCTCGATGGCCATACCGTCGTTCCACAGCTTGCCCATCACCGCACCGGACAGGCCGGCGGTCGAGGCGACGGACAGATCGATCTCCCCGGAGACGACGAGGAGGGTCATCGGCAGGGCGATCAGGGCGATCGGCAGGGTGTTGCCGATCAGGAAGGACAGGTTGAGGGCGTTGCCGAAGCCGTCGACCGTGCCGAAGGAGACCAGCAGGAGGACCACCAGGAGCGCGCCGACGACTGTGTCCCAGCGAACGGCGCGGGTCAGCGAATCAGGCACCGGTGTTCTCCTTCGCCATGGGGGTGTTCCTCCGGTCCGACTTCTTCTTCAGGGCGGCGGCGACGCGCAGCGCGACGATCCGGTCGACGGCGATGGCGAGCAGCAGCAGGACGCCGTTGATGGCGAGCACCCAGACGGAGCTGACGCCGAGAGCGGGCAGCACGCTGTTGATCGAGGTGAGCAACAGGGCGCCGAGAGCGGCTCCGTACACGCTTCCCGAGCCGCCGGTGAAGACGACGCCGCCGACCACGACGGCGCTGACGACGGTGAGTTCGTAACCGTTTCCGGTGCCGGAGTCGACGTTTCCGAAGCGGGCCAGATACATCGCGCCCGCGAGCCCGGTGAGGCCGCCGCAGAAGGTGTAGGCGGCCAGGATCCGCCTGCGGACCGGAATACCGGCCAGGCGCGCGGCCTCGGGGTTGGAGCCGAGGGCGTACAGCTCCCGCCCGCTGCCGAAGTGTTTGAGGTAGTACGCCGTCGCCACCAGGACCACCAGCGCGATCAGGGCCAGCCATGGCACCGCCGAGACGCCCCCGGAGCCGAAGTCCACGAAACCGCCCGGAAGGTCGGCCGCGGTGATCTGGCGGGAGCCGACCCAGATGGAGTCGACGCCGCGGATGATGTACAGCGTGCCCAGGGTGACGACGAGGGCGGGCACCTGGCCGAGGCTGACCAGCAGGCCGTTGAGCAGGCCGAAACCGACTCCCAGCAGGACGGCGAGGAGGATCGCGACGACGGCGTTGCCGCCGCCGTGCAGACAGGTGCCGGCCGTGAAGGCGCTGATGCCGAGGGTCGAGCCGACCGACAGATCGACGTTCCTCGTGATCACCACCAGGGACTGGCCGGTGGCGACCAGCACCAGGATGGTCGCGTTGAGCAGCAGGTCCTTGATGCCCTGCTCGGACAGGAACTCGCTGTTGCCCGCCTGGGTGACGGCGATCATCACCAGGAAGACGGCCAGGATGGCGAGTTCGCGCATCTTGAAGACGCGGTCGACCAGCCGGGTGCCGGCGGAGTGGGGCACCGCGACGGCGGGGGACTGATCCTGGGTGGTCACCGTCATGCGGCGGCCCTCCCGGTGGCTGCGGCCATCACGGTTTCCTCGGTGGCTTCGGCGCGGGGGATCTGGGCGGTGAGCCGGCCCTCGTGCATGACGAGCACGCGGTCGGCCATGCCGAGGATCTCGGGCAGGTCGGAGGAGATCATCAGCACCGCCACCCCGTCGGCGGCGAGCTGGGACAGCAGCCGGTGCACCTCCGCCTTCGTACCGACGTCGATCCCGCGCGTCGGCTCGTCGACGATCAGCACCTTCGGGTCGGTGGCCAGCCACTTGGCGAGGACCACCTTCTGCTGGTTGCCGCCGGACAGGGTGGAGACGGCGTCGGCGATCCTGGCGTACTTCACCTGGAGCCTGACGGCCCAGTCGAGGGAGCGGCTGCGTTCCGCGCCGCGGTCCATCAGCCCCGCCCTGACGGTCGTACGGAGACCGGTGAGGCCGATGTTGCGCTCGATGGACATGCCCATCACCAGGCCCTGGGCGCGCCGGTCCTCCGGGACGAGGGCCAGCCCTGCCGCCATCGCCGTGGACGGGGCGCCGTTGGTGAGCCTGCGCCCGGCGACCTCGACCTCGCCGGCGTCCCAGCGGTCGATGCCGAAGACGGCCCGCGCGACCTCGGTCCGGCCGGCGCCGACGAGTCCGGCGAGGCCGACGATCTCGCCGCGCCGCACCTCGAAGGAGACGTCGGTGAATACGCCCTCGCGGGTCAGGCGCCGCACGCTCAACGCCACCTCGCCCGGCGCCACGTCCTGCTTGGGATACAGCGCGTCGAGCTCGCGGCCGACCATGCGCCGTACGAGGTCGTCCTCGGTCATGCCGTCGATCGGCTCGCTGGAGATCCAGGCGCCGTCGCGCAGTGTCGTGACCTTCTGGCAGATCTCGAAGATCTCCTCCAGCCGGTGCGAGATGAACAGCACCGCCGCGCCCTGTTCCCGCAGGGTACGCACGACCCCGAAGAGCCGCGCCACCTCACTGCCGGTCAGGGCGGCCGTCGGCTCGTCCATGATCAGTACCCGGGCCTCGAAAGAGAGGGCCTTGGCGATCTCGACGATCTGCTGGTCGGCGATGGACAGACCACGGGCCGGCCGGTCCGGGTCGAGTTCGACGCCGAGGCGCTTCATCAGGGCCAGGGCCGCGGCATGCGTGGCCTTGTGGTCGATCCGGCCGAGGGCCCGCTTCGGCCGTCGGCCCATGAAGATGTTCTCGGCGATCGACAGGTCGGGAAAGAGGGTGGGTTCCTGGTAGATCACGGCGATGCCGGCGTCGCGGGCGTCGCCGGGGCCGTGGAACACGACGGGCCGACCGTCGAGCAGCACCTGGCCGGCGTCCGGCCGGTGCACCCCGGCGAGGGTTTTGATCAGCGTCGACTTGCCCGCGCCGTTCTCGCCGGCAAGGGCGTGCACCTCGCCGGGCAACAGCTCCAGGGAGACGTCCCTGAGGGCGCGTACGGCGCCGAAGGACTTGGAGACGCCCTTCAGCGCCAGCACCGGCGTCGGCCCCGTGTCAGGCGGGTGGGTCATGTGAGGCTCCTCGACGACACCGGCCGGAGAACCCGAGGGCCTCCACCGCGTCGTGAAAGGTTTCAACTGGATTGCCGGGACCGTAGGCACGGTGGCCGGGGCGCGTCAATGGCCGGGTTCGAAAAAGTTTCGATAGCCAAAGTTCACGGCCGGATCACAGACAACAGGGTTGGCCGGAGCGCTTGACACCTTTCCGAAGGGGTCCTAGCTTGCGGGTCTGAATCGTTTCACCAAGCTTCGTCGTTACGATCGAAATCACCAGGAGTCGCGCAGTGACCGACCTCGCCGCGGTGAAGGCCGCGCTCAAGACCCAGGCCGTCGAGACGCCGTCGTGGGCGTACGGGAACTCGGGAACCCGTTTCAAGGTGTTCGCCCAGCCGGGCGTGCCGCGCGACCCCTGGGAGAAGCTGCAGGACGCGGCGAAGGTGCACGAGTTCACCGGCGTGGCCCCCACCGTCGCCCTGCACATCCCGTGGGACAAGGTCGAGGACTACGCGGCGCTGGCCAAGTACGCCGAGGACCGCGGGCTGGCACTGGGGGCGATCAACTCCAACACCTTCCAGGACGACGACTACAAGCTCGGCAGCCTCTGCCACGCGGACCCGGTGGTACGGCGCAAGGCGCTCGACCATCTGCTGGAGTGCGTCGACATCATGGACGCCACGGGGTCCAGGGACCTGAAGCTGTGGTTCGCCGACGGCACGAACTACCCCGGCCAGGACGACATCCGGGCGCGGCAGGAGCGGCTGGCCGAGGGGCTGGTCGAGGTGTATGAGCGTCTCGGCGACGGACAGCGCCTGCTGCTGGAGTACAAGTTCTTCGAGCCGGCCTTCTACGCCACCGACGTCCCGGACTGGGGCACCGCCTACGCCCACTGTCTCAAGCTCGGCGACAGGGCCCAGGTCGTCGTCGACACCGGCCACCACGCGCCCGGCACCAACATCGAGTTCATCGTCGCCACGCTGCTGCGTGAGGGGAAGCTGGGCGGGTTCGACTTCAACTCCCGCTTCTACGCCGACGACGACCTGATGGTGGGCGCCGCCGACCCCTTCCAGCTCTTCCGCATCATGTACGAGGTGGTGCGTGGGGGCGGGCTCGGGCCGGACGTCGCGTTCATGCTCGATCAGTGCCACAACATCGAGCCCAAGATCCCGGCGATCATCCGCTCGGTCATGAACGTCCAGGAAGCCACCGCCAAGGCCCTGCTGGTCGACCGGGAAGCGCTCGCGCTCGCCCAGCGCGAGGGTGATGTGCTCGGGGCGAACGCCGTGCTCATGGACGCGTACAACACCGATGTACGGCCGCTGCTGGCCGAGGTGCGACAGGAGCTGGGGCTGGACCCCGACCCGATGGCCGCCTACCGCCGCTCCGGCTGGGCCGAGAGCATCGTCGCGGAGCGCGTCGGAGGGCAGCAGGCGGGGTGGGGGGCCTGAGGCGGGGGGCGGCCCGATCAGGCCGCGGCGGATACGCCGGCGTGATGGCGGCCGATCGTATGACGAAGCGTGACGACATCACGGTGACCGTGATCAATCCGCGCCGGGTCTTCGTCCCGCGGCTGCGGTCGGGCGGCCCGCTCGGCGGGCTCCAGTGGTCCGCAACTCCGGCGGCTGGTCGGGTCGTACATCGTGGAGCGGTCCCCGGATCGGCCTGGCTCGACGACGCGTCAACGTCCTCCACACCATCCCGTGCGACCGCCGGCCCCACCCGGCCCGGCCGCCTCTTCGCCTCGTGGCCTGACAGCGGTATCAGGGAGCCACGCCGACGGGGGCCACCGCGGTGGCCGCGCGGATCAGTGCCGCCGTGGCCGTCGAGCGGGACTGCTGGGGCCAGGCGATGGACAGGGTGACCGGGGGTGTGTCCGGCAGCTCGCGGTAGACGACGCCCGGGCGCGGGTAGCGGGTCGTGACCGACTCGGGCAGGAGCGTCACCACCTCCCCCAGTTCGACGAGGGTGAGCAGTTGCGACAGGTCGGCGATCCTGTGGCGCTCGACAACGGTGTCCAGGTAGCGGTCCAGGCCGTCGAGGCGGCCGGGCTCGACGCCCGGGAGGGCCAGGTCGGCGAGGGTGAGGTGGTCGCGGGCGGCCAGGGCATGGGCGGCCGGGAGAGCGGCGAGGCGGGCCTCGACGGCCAGCGGCTCGGCGTCCAGACCGGTCCGGTCGAACGGCTCGTAGATCAGGGCCGCGTCGGCCTCGCCCTCGCGCAGCAGCCGTACCTGCTCGCGCCAGCCGGAGAGCCGGACGGTGACGGGCCGGGCTCCGGGCTCGGTTGCGTAGCGGGCCAGGATGGGCTCCAGCAGGCCCGCGTCGCCGTCGGCCTTCACGGCCAGGACCAGCTTGGGCTCGGGGTCGGCGGCGCGCTGGGCCCGGCGGCCGGCGGCGTGCAGCGCGTCGAGGGCGATCCGGGCCTCGGCCAGCAGGACACGGCCGGGCGGGGTGAGGGTGACGCTGTGGGTGGTGCGCTCGAAGAGGCGGACGCCGAGGTCCGTCTCCAGTCGGCGGATGGCACGGGACAGGGGCGGGGCGGAGATGCCCAGCCGTTCGGCGGCTCGGGAGAAGTTGAGTTCCTTCGCGACGGCGACGAAGTAGCGCAGTGACCGGGACTCCACGATCTGGCACCTCCGTTCGGTATGTCCCTGAGGGTAACAAGCGGGATCCGACCGGTCCTTCCGTGCGGTGCGGCTTCGGCGCAGGATCGGCGCAGGCGGTCTCCCGGTACGCCGGCTCGTGCCGCGTGGCGTCAACCGCCTTTCCCACGAACTCTCTTGGAGCTTCCTGATGCTTGTCGTCACCACTCCCACCGGCCAGATCGGCCGGCAGGTCGTCGACCGTGTCCTCGGCACAGAGGAGCCGGTCCGTGTGATCGTGCGCGATCCCGGCCGGCTCGCCCCGGATGTGCGCGAGCGGGTCGAAGTCGTGCAGGGCTCACACCGTGACCGCGATGTGGTCATGAAGGCGTTCACCGGCGCGGATGCCGTGTTCTGGCTGGTACCCCCGGACCCGCGCGCCGAGAGCGTGGAGGACCATGTCCTGGACCCCACCCGGTCGGCGTGCGAGGCGATCGGCAGCCACGGCGTCCAGCGGGTCGTCGCCGTCTCGACCATGGGCACCGGGATCGAGCGGAACGCCGGCCACCTCTCGGCGGCCCGGGCCGGCGAGGAACTGCTCGCGGGCACGGGCGTGAAGTTCCGGGCGCTGCGTCCCCCGGGCTTCATGGAGAACCTGCTCTGGCAGCTCGACACGATCAGGAACCAGGGCGCCTTCTTCTGGCCCCACCCCGCGGATGACACCTTCGCTCTCGTCGCCACCCGCGACATCGCCGCGAAGGCCGCCGCGCTCCTGCTCGACGACTCGTGGAGCGGTCAGGGCGCCGTGCCCGTGGTCAGCCCCGACTCCCTGTCCCCCGCCGGCGTGGCCCGGATCGTCTCCGAGGTGCTGGAGCGGGCCGTCCGCTTCCAGCAGGTGCCGGTCGAGGCCTACCGCGCGACGATGCTGGAGCACGGGGCGAGCGAGGCCTGGGCGCAGGGTCTGGCCGACATGGCCGTGGCCCAGAACAACGGCGCCTACGACGAGGAGCACCGCACCACACCGCCCGGCCCCACCGGCTTCCGCCAGTGGTGCGAGGAGGTGCTCAGGCCCGCCTTCCTGGCCTGAGCAACCCCCGCGCGCATTCGAGGCCGGCGAACGAATGCCGGATCGCGGCCGACGGCCGGGCGGGCGCGCGGTACGGCCGCCGGAAGGTGCGGCGGAACGAGGACGTCGACCACGAGCGTCCCGGCCTCGCTCCGCCAGCCCACCTCGCGCCCCGCGTGGCCAACTCGTCGGCGAACGCCGCCGCGCCCATACGTGCCGTCGACCGTGAAATGTCATGAAACGTTTCATACACCATGACGCCGAGGACCAGAATGAATTCCCGCACCCCGTGCACCCACCGGGGCCGACTGCGCCGACATCTTGACGCCGCGCACCCATGCGACTAATTTCCTGAAACGATTCAAACAACACGCGACCGCAGCGCCGCCCCGCTCCGACGACGCAGGAAAGAGAACCGATCATGGCACCCCACCCCGAAGCCGCCGCCCTTCTGGCACGGTCCCATCGGCTCGGCTCCGATCCCCGCACCACCAACTACGCCGGCGGAAACGCGTCCGCCAAGGGCACCGCCACCGATCCCGTGACCGGCGGTGATGTCGAGCTGATGTGGGTCAAGGGGTCCGGTGGTGACCTCGGGACGCTCACCGAGGCCGGGCTCGCCGTGCTGCGGATCGACCGGCTGCGGGCACTGAAGGGGGTATACCCGGGCGTCGAGCGCGAGGACGAGATGGTCGGCGCCTTCGACTTCTGTCTGCACGGCAAGGGCGGGGCGGCTCCCTCCATCGACACCGCCATGCACGGGCTTGTCGAAGCCGTGCACGTCGATCATCTGCATCCGGACTCGGGGATCGCGCTCGCCTGCGCCGCCGACGGGGAGAAGCTGACCGCCGAGTGCTTCGGGGACACGGTGGTGTGGGTGCCGTGGCGGCGGCCCGGGTTCCAGCTCGGGCTGGACATCGCGGCGGTCAAGGAGGCCAACCCGCAGGCGATCGGCTGCATTCTGGGCGGGCACGGGATCACGGCGTGGGGTGAGACGTCCGAGGAGTGCGAGCGCAACTCGCTGCACATCATCCGCACCGCGGAGGCGTTTCTCGCCGAGCGCGGGAAGCCGGAGCCTTTCGGGCCGGTGATCGAGGGGTACGAGGCCCTCCCCGAGGCCGCGCGGCGGGAGCGGGCGGCGGCGCTGGCGCCGTACGTCCGGGCCGTCGCCTCGCGGGACAAGGCGCAGGTCGGGCACTTCGACGACTCCGGCGTCGTGCTGGAGTTCCTCGCCCGCGCCGAGCATCCACGGCTCGCGGCCCTGGGCACGTCGTGCCCGGACCACTTCCTGCGGACCAAGGTGCGCCCCCTGGTTCTGGACGTGCCGCCGTCCGCGCCGCTGGAGGAGGCCGTGGCCCGGCTCAAGGAGCTGCACGCCGCGTACCGAGAGGAGTACGCCGCCTACTACGAGCGGCACGCCCTGCCCGACTCCCCCGCGATGCGCGGCGCCGACCCGGCGATCGTGCTCGTGCCCGGCGTCGGCATGTTCAGCTTCGGCAAGGACAAGCAGACCGCTCGCGTGGCCGGCGAGTTCTACGTCAACGCCATCAACGTGATGCGCGGCGCGGAAACGGTGTCGACGTACGCGCCGATCGAGGAGTCGGAGAAGTTCCGCATCGAGTACTGGGCGCTGGAGGAGGCCAAGCTCCAGCGGATGCCGCGGCCGAAGCCGCTGGCGACCCGGGTGGCGCTGGTGACCGGCGCGGGCAGCGGGATCGGCAGGGCCATCGCGCACCGGCTGGTGGCCGAGGGCGCGTGTGTCGTCGTCGCCGATCTGAACGACGAGAGCGCCCAGGCCGTGGCAAAGGAGCTGGGCGGGCCGGACAAGGCGGTCGCCGTCACCGTCGACGTCACGTCCGAGGAGCAGATCGCGGACGCCTTCAAGGCGGCGGTGCTCGCCTTCGGCGGAGTCGACCTGGTCGTCAACAACGCCGGGATCTCCATCTCCAAGCCGCTGCTGGAGACTTCGGCACGCGACTGGGACCTGCAGCACAACATCATGGCCCGCGGTTCCTTCCTCGTCTCACGGGAGGCGGCGCGGGTGATGATCGCGCAGGGGATGGGCGGTGACATCGTCTACATCGCCTCGAAGAACGCGGTCTTCGCCGGGCCGAACAACATCGCCTACTCCGCCACCAAGGCCGACCAGGCCCACCAGGTGCGGCTCCTGGCCGCCGAGTTGGGTGAGCACGGCATCCGGGTCAACGGGGTCAATCCGGACGGTGTGGTGCGCGGCTCCGGGATCTTCGCGGGCGGCTGGGGTGCGCAGCGGGCCGCGGTGTACGGGGTGCCGGAGGAGAAGCTGGGCGAGTTCTACGCCGGGCGGACCATCCTCAAGCGGGAGGTGCTGCCGGAGCACGTCGCCAACGCCGTCTTCGCGCTGACCGGCGGCGAGCTGACCCACACCACCGGGCTGCATGTCCCGGTCGACGCGGGTGTGGCGGCCGCGTTCCTGCGATGAGCGGGCTCGTGAAGTCGTACGCCGCGGTCGACCTGGGCGCCTCCAGCGGGCGGGTGATGGTCGGCCGGGTGAGCCCGGACTCGCTGGAGCTGAGCGAGGCGCACCGGTTTCCCAACCGCCCGGTGCGCACCCCCGAGGGCCTGCGCTGGGACATCCTCGCGCTGTACGGCGGTGTCCTGGACGGGCTGCGGGCGGCCGGCCCGGTGGACTCGGTCGGCATCGACAGCTGGGCCGTGGACTACGGCCTGCTGGACGCCGACGGAGCCCTGCTGGGCAATCCGGTGCACTACCGCGACGCCCGCACCGAGGGCGTCGCGGAGAAGGTGTGGGCGAACGTGCCGGCCGGGGAGCTGTACGCCGCGACGGGCATCCAGTACGCCCCCTTCAACACCCTGTACCAGCTGACTGCCGCCCGCGAGAAGCGTCAACTCACTTATGCCGAGCGGCTGTTGCTCATCCCGGACCTGGTGTCGTACTGGCTGACCGGCGAGCAGGGCACCGAGCTGACCAACGCCTCCACCACCCAGCTCGTCGATCCCCGGACGCGGACGTGGTCGTACGGCATCGCCGAGCGGCTCGGAATCGACCTCGGCCTGTTCGCACCGCTGCGGCAACCCGGCGATCCGGCCGGGCTGCTGCGGCCGGAGGTGCTGGAGGACACGGGGCTGACCGGTCCCGTGCCGGTGACGGCCGTCGGCTCGCACGACACCGCCTCCGCGGTGGCCGCCGTCCCCGCCACCGGCGAGCCCTTCGCCTACATCTGCACCGGCACCTGGTCCCTGGCCGGACTGGAGCTGACCGCTCCGGTGCTCACCGAGGAGAGCCGGGCCGCGAACTTCACCAACGAGCTGGGGCTCGACGGCACGGTCCGGTATCTGCGCAACATCATGGGACTGTGGCTGCTCCAGGAATGCCAACGCACGTGGGGCGAGCCCCACTTGGGTGTGTTGTTGCGCGAGGCCGGCGCCGTGCCGGCGCTGCGCTCGGTGGTGGACGCCGGCGACGAGACGTTCCTGGCGCCGGGGCGGATGCCGGAACGGATCGCCGAGGCCTGCCGGGCGTCGGGGCAGCCGGTGCCGGTCACCCGGGCCGAGGTCACCCGGTGCATCCTGGACTCACTGGCCCTCGCCCACCGGCGGGCCGTCGCGGACGCGCAGCGGCTGGCCGACCATCCGGTGGACGTGGTGTACCTCGTCGGCGGCGGCACCCGCAACGCGCTGCTGTGCCAGCTGACCGCCGACGCCTGCGGGCTGCCCGTGGCCGCCGGTGCGACGGAGGCGGCGGCCCTCGGCAACGTCCTGGTCCAGGCCCGTGCCCAGGGGCTGGTCGGCGACCTGGCCGCGATGCGCCGGCTGCTCAGCCGTACCCAGCCGCTGACCCGGTACGCGCCGCGTGGCGACGGCGCGCGCTGGCGGGAGGCCGAGGCGCGCCTCGCCGCACGGTGAGCGGCGGTCTCCCTTCGGCGTTGTTCGCCTACTACCCTGCACTCGTCCGATGACCGATCCCGAGGAGCCGCGATGCGTGTCGCCCTGTTCCTGACCTGTGTCAACGACACGCTCTATCCGGACACCGGCCGTGCCGTGGTGAAGCTGCTGACCAGACTGGGTGTCGACGTGGACTTCCCGATGAGTCAGGGCTGCTGCGGGCAGGCGCACTACAACACCGGTTACCGGCATGAGGCCGAGCCGCTGGCCCGGCACTTCTCCGATGTCTTCCGCGAGTACGAGGCGGTCGTCACTCCCTCCGGTTCCTGCGGGGCGATGGTGCGGGAGCTGTATCCGCGGATGGGCGAGCGGGCGCGTGCCGAGGGGCGGGGGGACTCGCTGGCGCGGACGCTGGCGCCGGTGGTGCCGAAGACGTACGAGCTGACCGAGTTCCTGGTGGACGTGCTCGGGGTGACGGATGTCGGCGCCTACTACCCGCACACGGTCACCTACCACCCCACCTGTCATGGCCTGCGCTCCCTCGGGCTCGGTGACCGGCCGCGCCGGCTGCTCCGGGCGGTCAAGGGCCTGGAGCTGGTCGAGCTGCCGGGTGCCGAGGAGTGCTGCGGGTTCGGCGGCACGTTCGCGCTGAAGAACGCCGAGGTCTCGGCGGCCATGGGCACGGACAAGGTCCGCAACGCCGAGTCGACGGGCGCGGAGGTGCTGTGCGCGGCCGACAACTCCTGTCTGATGCACATCGGCGGCACCATGAGCCGACTGCGGGTCGGCATGCGGCCCGTCCACATCGCGGAGATCCTGGCGAGCACGGAGGAGGAACCGGCGGCATGAGCGGAACGTTCGTCGGCATGCCGGCCTTTCCGAAGGCCGCGCACGATGCCGTGCACAACGCCACCCTGCGTGGCAATCTGCGGCACGCGACCCACACCATCCGCGCCAAACGAGCCCGCGCGGTGGCCGAGTTGGAGGACTGGGCGGCGCTCCGGGAGGCGGGCCGCCGGATCAAGGACCACACGCTACGTCATCTCGACCGCTATCTGGTGCAGTTGGAGGAGTCGGTCACCGCGGCGGGCGGTACGGTCCACTGGGCCGCCGACGCGGACGAGGCCAACCGGATCGTCGCCGAACTCGTCAAGGAGACCGGCGAATCGGAGGTCGTCAAGGTCAAGTCGATGGCCACGCAGGAGATCGGGCTCAACGAGGCGCTCCTCGAAGAAGGCATCCACGCCTATGAGACCGATCTCGCCGAGCTCATCGTGCAGTTGGGCAAGGACCGGCCCTCGCACATCCTCGTGCCCGCCATCCACCGCAACCGGGGGGAGATCCGGGACATCTTCCGCTCGGAGATGGGCGAGTGGGGCCGGCCCGCTCCCGAGGGTCTGACCGACACCCCGGCCGAACTCGCCGAGGCCGCCCGGCTGCACCTGCGGGAGAAGTTCCTGCGCGCGAAGGTCGGCATCTCCGGCGCCAACTTCATGGTCGCCGAGACCGGCACCCTGGTCGTCGTCGAGTCCGAGGGCAACGGCCGGATGTGCCTGACCCTGCCGGAGACGCTGATCTCGGTCGTCGGCATCGAGAAGATCGTGCCGACCTGGCGGGACCTGGAGGTCTTCCTGCAGACCCTCCCCCGCTCCTCCACCGCCGAGCGCATGAACCCGTACACGTCGATGTGGACCGGCACCACGGACAGCGACGGCCCGCGCACCTTCCACCTCGTCCTGCTCGACAACGGCCGCACCGACACCCTCGCCGACCAGGTCGGCCGCCAGGCCCTGCGCTGCATCCGCTGCTCGGCCTGCCTGAATGTGTGCCCGGTGTACGAGCGGGCGGGCGGCCACGCCTACGGCTCGGTGTATCCGGGCCCCATCGGCGCCATCCTCAGTCCCCAACTCCGCGGCACGGCCAGCGAAATCGACGCCTCACTGCCGTACGCGTCGAGTCTGTGCGGCGCCTGCTACGAGGTCTGCCCGGTCGCCATCGACATCCCCGAGGTGCTGGTGCATCTGCGGGAGCGGGTCGTGGAGGGCGGTCCGGCGGTACGGCAGGGCAACAAGGTGGTGCTGAAGCCGGCCAAGGGGCATGCGGCCGAGCGGGCGGCCATGCGGGCGGCGCGCTGGGCGTTCACCCACCCCGGGGCCCTGCGCTCCGGCCAGCGCCTCGCCTCCCGCACCCGCCGGCTGCACCCCCGTACCCTGCCGGGCCCGGGCAGGGCGTGGAGCGGCACCCGGGACCTGCCCGCCGTACCGGCGGAACCCTTCCGGGACTGGTGGCAGCGCACGCAGGGTGGAAAGGACGGGGCCAAGTGAGCAGCAGGGACAGGATCCTGGGCCGGGTGCGGCGGGCGCTCGCCGATGTGACACCGGACGAGAGGCCGTACGAGCAGGCCGTGAGCCGGGACTATCTGCGGGAGCACGGGACGCGCACGACCGAGCGGACGGTGGAACTGCTGGCCGAGAACCTGGCGGACTACCGGGCGGTCGTCCACCGGGCCACCGACGAGGAGATGCCGCATCTCGTGATGCGGCTGCTGGCCCGGCGCGGCTCGCAGGAGGTGCTGGTACCGCCGGGGCTGCCACCGGCGTGGCTGTCCGCCGCGGACCCGGTGCGGATCCACGACCGGGCGGTGAGCACGCCGCAGCGGCTGGACCGGGTGGGCAGTGTGGTGACGGGGTGTGCGGTGGCGATCGCCGAGACCGGCACGATCGTCCTGGACGGCTCCCCCGACCAGGGCCGGCGCCGTATCTCGCTCATCCCCGACCACCACATCTGTGTCGTCCGAGTCCCGGAACAGGTGGTCTCCTCGGTCCCGCAGGCCCTCGAACGCCTCGATCCGGCCCGCCCGTTGACCTGGATCTCCGGCCCCTCGGCCACCAGCGACATCGAACTGGACCGGGTGGAAGGCGTGCACGGTCCGCGCACACTGGAAGTGATCCTGCTGAGCTGACGGGGCGTCACTTCGGCTGGTTCATCGGCGTTCGCCAGCGTGCCCTGGTTGCCGATGCCGCCGCCGCACACCACGCCGGGGGCGGGGGCGATCGGGCTGTCCGTCGCCCGTCCCCCGGTGCCGGTGACAGGTGTGCCGCGATTCAGCTGATCACCTGCTTCGGCGGGCGGCGCGCCGGTTTGGTCCGATCGGGGAGCCGCAACCCCCGAACGGGTCCGGCCTGCGCCACCCGGTGGACCCCACCGCCGCGCGCCGCGCGCACGTCCCCGCTAGCGTGCGGACATGATCCGGTTCGAGCAGGTCACCAAGCGGTATCCGGACGGCACGACGGCCGTGGACGACCTCTCCTTCGAGGTGGCCGAGGGCGAACTCGTCACGCTCGTCGGGCCTTCCGGCTGCGGCAAGACGACGACCGTCATGATGGTCAACCGGCTCATCGAGCCGACCTCCGGCCGGATCTTCGTCGACGGCGAGGACATCGCCTCGGTCGACCCGGTGCGGCTGCGCCGCCGCATCGGGTACGTCATCCAGCAGGTGGGCCTCTTTCCGCATCGCACCGTCCTGGACAACACCGCGGCCGTGCCCGCGCTGCTCGGCTGGAAGCGGGCGAAGGCGCGGGCGCGGGCCGCCGAGCTGCTGGACCTGGTGGGGCTCGACCCGAAGACGCACGGGCCGCGCTATCCGGAGCAGCTGTCCGGCGGACAGCGGCAGCGCGTCGGGGTGGCGCGGGCGCTCGCGGCGGATCCTCCGGTGCTGCTGATGGACGAGCCGTTCGGCGCGGTCGACCCGGTGGTGCGCGAGCAGTTGCAGGACGAGTTCCTGCGGATGCAGGCCGCGGTGCGCAAGACCGTGCTGCTGGTCACGCACGACATCGAGGAGGCGGTGCGGCTCGGTGACCGGATCGCCGTGTACGGGCAGGGCCGGATCGAGCAGTTCGACACGCCCGGCGCGGTGTTGGGGGCGCCCGCGACCCCGTACGTCGCCTCCTTCGTGGGCGCCGACCGGGGGCTGAAGCGGCTGTCGGTCACCGCGATCGAGCCGGACGATCTTCAGCAGCCGCCCGTGGCCCGCGTGGACGAGCCGGGCGAACGTGCCGTCGAGCGGCTGCGGGCCGAGGGTGCCCGGTGGGCCGTCGTCCTCGACGCGCACGGCGATCTGCACGGCTGGGCCGGCATCGACGAGCTGGTGCGGGGCGGCACGGTCGGGGACCACACCCGCCGGATGACCGCGTGGGTGCCGGTCGGCGCACCGCTCAAGCAGGCGTTCGGGATGATGCTCCAGTACGACGCCGGGTGGGTCGCGGTGCTGGACGGTGCGCGCTTCCTCGGCGTGCTCACTCCTGCGAAGCTGCACGAGGCGCTGCGCCGCTCGGTGGACGCGGACGCGCGGGGCGTGGCGCGGGGGCAGGTTCCGTTCGACTCGGTGGCGGATGCCTGAACCCGGTCACTTCAGCAGGCCCTTGTCCTCCAGGTAGGCGCGGGCCACGTCGGCGGGCAGCCGGCGCCAGCTGTCCACCTGCTGGTTCATGTCGGCCAGGTCCTGTGTGGTGAGGACGTCGTTGAGCCTGCCCAGCGCCTTGGCCACGCCCGCGCTGCCCGCCCGGGAGCGGTTGACCACCGGGACCACGTAGTCGGCGTTCTGCAGATGTCTGTCGTCGGCCAGCAGGACCAGGCCGAAGGAGTCGAGGGTGGCGTCCGTGGTGGTGGTCAGCACCATCTGGTCCCGGTCCTCCTGCACGGCCCGCTTGGCCTGCGTGGTGCCGACGCCCTTGGGGTCGACGCCGGTGACGTCGATGCCGTACACCTTCCTCAACCCGGGTGCGCAGTAAGGCCGTTGGACGCACTCGTCGCCGGCCGCGAGGCGCACCCTCAGCTTCGCCGCGCCGAGGTCGCTGAGGGTCTTGAGGCCATGCCGGCGGGCGTAGTCCGCGCGCACGGCGAAGGCGTTCTGGTCGACCGCGCGGCCGGGCGGGAGGACGGTGAGGCCGCGAGGCGCGGCGAGCCGGCGCAGGGCGGTCATCGTCCTGCCGAGGCCGGGTGAGCCGACGGGCTCGGCGTCGGCGCCGTGTGTCTTGGCGTTCAGCCAGTCGGCGAAGGTGGCCGCGTACTCGGGGACGACGTCGATCTGGCCGGATTCCAGGGCCGGTTCGTACAGCTCCCGGTTGTTGACGGTGAGCAGGGAGGTCTTGTAGCCGGCCCGGTCCAGCAACTGGGCGTACAGCTGGGCGAGCAGATCGCTCTCGGTGAAGCCGGCCGAGCCGATGGTGAGGTGGTGGCTGTCGCCGGGCGATGCGGTGACCTGGCCGCGGTTCTCCAGGGAGGGGCCGGTGGTGCAGGCCGTGAGCGTGAGGAGCGCGACGGCTGTGAGCGCTCTTCTTCTCATCGGCCGCTCCTCGCCCACCCCGGTGCCAGTCGCTCGGCGATCTCGAAGACACCCTCGACGACGAGCGCGAACCCGGCGACGAGCAGGGCGCCAGCGACCACCTGGGGCGTACTGGCGAGGTTGAAGCCGGCGGTGATGATCCGGCCGAGCCCGCCGCCGCCGGCGAGCGCGGCGATGGTGGCGGTGGCGACGAGCTGGACCGCGGCGATCCGCACCCCGTTCAGGACCATCGGCAGCGCGAGGGGCAGCTCCACCCGCAGCAGCATCTGCCCTCCGGTCATCCCCATGCCACGGGCCGCCTGTACGACGCCGCGGTCGACCTCGCGCATGCCGACGTAGGCGTTGGTGAGCAGCGGCGGTACGGCGAACAGCACCAGGGCCACCACCGTGGGACCCTCGCCCCACTGGCCGACCGGGGTGAGAAGCAGCAGGACCAGGACGGCGAACGTGGGCACGGCCCGGCCGACGTTGGAGATGTTCACGGCGAGCGCGCCGCCCTTGCCGAGATGGCCGAGGACCAGGGCGACGGGCAGCGCGAGCAGACAGCTGAGGAAAAGGCAGACGGCGGTGAGCACCAGATGCTGGAGCAGCCGGTGCCGGACGCCGTCGTCGCCCGACCAGTGCGCGGGGTCGGTGAGCCACTGCCAGGTCGCGGTGAGTGTGCTCATGCGCGGCCCGCCTTCACCCCGAGGACCCTCGTGCGCGGCCCGCCTCGTCCAGCGGGCACCCCTGCGCGGCCCGCCCTGGTCCACGGCGTGATCAGCCACTGCACGCCCAGCAGAAGCAGGTCGGCGGCGACGGCGATCAGCACGCAGAGCACGGAGGCGGTGAGCACCTGGGCCTTGAAGTAGGTGTTCATGCCCTCATAGATCAGGTTGCCGAGCCCGCCGAAGCCGACGATCGCGCCGACCGTGACCAGGGAGACCGCCGAGACGGTGGCGATGCGCAGGCCGGCCATCGCGGCGGGCAGGGCGAGGGGCAGTTCCACGGTGAGCAGCAGCCGGATCGGGCCGTAGCCGATGCCGCGCGCGGCCTGCCGGATCTCCTCGGGGACGGCGCGCAGGCCCGCGAGGATGTTGCGGACGAGCAGGGTCAGCGAGTACAGCACGAGGCCGGCGACGACGAGCGTGGCCGAGAGGCCGTACAGCGGCAGGAGCAGGGAGAACATGGCGAGCGACGGGATCGTGTAGAGGATCGTCGTCACGGCGAGCACCGGCCCGGCCGTCCAGGCCCAGCGGCGCGCCAGCACGGCGAGCGGCAGCGCGACGGCCAGGCCGATGAGGACCGACAGCACGGTCAGCTGGAGGTGCTGCACGCCCGCGTCGAGGAGGATCCGGCGGCGGGTGCTCAGATAGGCGCCGCAGATCCATTCGTTGCGCGCGAGGCAGTCGTCCGGGGGCGCGGTCACGGTTTCATTGGACCGGGCGGGCGAGCCGGTCGGCGCGCTGGGCTGGCCCGTACGGGGTGCTGCGCGGGACAGCGGACAACAGCATGCGCGCCGGCCCGCTCCGCAGAATCCACGTGACAGCGGTGCTGAACAAGCGCTTAGATAGGAGTCCGCGAACCGCTCCCGACCCGCCGGAGGCCCCGTTGTTCACGTCCGTCGACGACGTCTCCGCCCGCCTCGCCGAGACCGGCTACCTCGCCTCACCCGCCGTCGCCACGACCGTGTTCCTCGCCGACCGGCTCGGCAAGCCGCTGCTGGTGGAGGGCCCGGCCGGGGTCGGCAAGACCGAGCTGGCCAAGGCCGTCGCCCAGGTGGCCGGGGCCCGGCTGGTCCGGCTGCAGTGCTACGAGGGCGTGGACGAGTCCCGCGCGCTCTACGAGTGGAACCACGCCAAGCAGCTGCTGCGGATCAGCGCGGGCCGCGACGAGAGCTGGGACGAGACCCGCACCGACATCTTCAGCGAGGAGTTCCTGCTCCCCCGCCCGCTGCTGACCGCGATCCGCGGTGACGAGCCGACGGTGCTGCTGATCGACGAGACCGACAAGGCCGACATCGAGATGGAGGGGCTGCTGCTGGAGGTGCTCAGCGACTTCCAGATCACGGTCCCGGAGCTGGGCACGGTCATCGCGACCCGGCGCCCGTTCGTCGTCCTCACCTCCAACGCCGGCCGGGAGCTGTCCGAGGCGCTGCGCCGCCGCTGTCTGTTCCTGCACATCGGCTTCCCCGAGGAAGAGCTGGAGCGGCGGATCGTACGGCTGAAGGTGCCGGGCCTCGACGCGGCGCTGGCCGAGTCGGTGGTCCGGGTGGTCGGCGCGCTGCGCGCGATGGACCTGCGCAAGGCGCCGTCCGTCGCGGAGACCATCGACTGGGCGCGCACCCTGCTCGCCCTGGGCGCCGACACCCTGGACGAGACGGTCGTACGGGACAGCCTCGGGGTGATCCTCAAGCATCAGGACGACATCCAGAAGGCGGCGGCGAAGCTCGACCTGGACGCGCTGTGACCGCGGTCGCCGAGCGGATCACCGGTCTGGTCGGGGCGCTGCGCGCACACGGCGTGCGGATCGGCACCGGCGAGACCGTGGACGCGGCCCGTGCCGCGGAGGCGCTGGGGCTCGCCGACCGGGAGCGGCTGCGCGAGGGGCTGGCCGCGACGCTGCTGCACGGCCCCGGTCAGCGAGCGGTGTTCGACCCGGTCTTCGACCTGTACTTCCCGCGCGGGGTGGGCGGCCCGGACGGAGAATCCAGGGACCGCGAGGCGCTGCGCGACCGGCTGGCGGAAGCCCTGGCGGCGGACGACCGTGCACTGATGGCCCGGTTGGCGGTGGACGCGGTCGACGCCCTCGGCGGCTACGGCAGTTCACCCGGCTCGGACGGCTGGTCGGCGTACCAGACGCTGGACCGGCTGCGCCCGCAGACCCTGCTGGCCCGGGTGCGAGCGGACGTCCGGGGCCGGGACGGCAGCGGTTCCGGTTTCGCGGACCGGCTGCTGGACGACGAGATCCGGGGCCGCATCGAGGAGTTCCGGCGGATGGTCGGGGCGGAGGCGCGGCGCAGGGTCGCCGAGCGGCGCGGGCGGGACGAGATCGCCCGGCGTGGCGTCGTACCGACCGCGGACCGGGTGGACTTCCTGTACGCGAACCGGAACCAACTGGCCGAACTGCGCAGGGCGGTTCAGCCGCTCGCGCGCAAGCTGGCCACCCGGCTCGCCGCACGCCGCCGCCGGGCCGCGCGCGGCACCGTCGACCTGCGCCGCACCCTGCGCTCCTCGCTGTCCACGGGCGGGGTGCCGATGCGGCCGGTGCTGCGCAGGCGCCGCCCCGTGCGCCCCGAACTGGTGCTGCTGTGCGACGTGTCCGGCTCGGTATCCGGCTTCTCCGACTTCACGATGCTGCTGGTGCAGGCGCTGCACGACCAGTTCAGCAAGGTCCGCGTGTTCGCCTTCGTCAACCGGCTCGACGAGGTGACCGGTCTGCTCGACCACGGCCGCGCCGACCCGGAGGGGCTCGGCGCCCGCATCCACGCCGAGGCCACGCTCACCGGCTGGCACGGCAGCAGCGACTACGGCGTGGCACTGGGCGAGTTCGCCGCGCGATACGGCGACGCGGTGGGCCCGCGCACCACCGTGTTCGTCCTCGGGGACGCCCGGACGAACATGAGCGACCCGAACCTGGCCGCCGTACGCGAGGTCGCCGGGCGGGCCCGCCGCGTGTACTGGCTGAACCCCGAGCCGCGGGACCGGTGGGGCACCGGCGACTCGGCCGCGCCCGCGTACGCCGAGCTGGTCGAGATGCACGAGTGCCGTACGGCCCGTCAGCTCAGCGCGCTGATCGCCCGGCTGCTGCCGGTGTGATCGACTGGTGCCGAACGACCGCGACCGGCATCGAAGGACGTACGCCATGGGCCACTCCCCCGTTCCGCTCGGCACCTTCCCCACCCCCGTCGAACCGGCGCCCCGGCTCGCCGCGGCGCTGGGGCTCGGGCCCGAGGACCTGTGGATCAAACGGGACGACCTGACCGGTCTGGGCGGCGGCGGAAACAAGATCCGCAAACTGGAGTGGACCGTGGGCGCGGCGCTCGCCGAGGGCGCGGACACGCTCGTGACCACGGGCGCCCCGCAGAGCAACCACGCCCGGCTGACCGCCGCCGCGGCCGCCCGGCTGGGCCTGTCCGCCGTCCTCGTCCTGCGCGGCGCGCCGGGCGCCTCGCGGTCCGGGAACCTCGCGCTGGACGGGCTGTTCGGGGCGCGGATCGCCTGGGCGGGCGAGGTGGACCAGGCCGGGCTGGACGCGGCGGCGGCCGAGGTGTGCGCACGGCTGCGGGCGAGCGGTGCCCGGCCCGCGCTGATCCCGTTCGGCGGGTCGGGGGTGCCGGGCGCCCGGGGCTATGTGCGCTGCGGCGAGGAACTGGACGAGCAGGTGCCCCAGCTGCGCACGGTGGTGGTCGCGCTCGGCTCGGGCGGCACCATGGCCGGCCTGGTCGCGGCCCTGGGCGCCGGCTCGGTCCTCGGCGTCGACGTGGGCGCGCTGGCCGACCCGGCCGCCGCCGTCGCCGAGTTCGCGGCACCGCTCTCGACCGAGGAGATCACGCCGGAGGGGCTGCGGGTGCGCCGGGACCAGGTGGGCGGCGGTTACGCGACGCTGACCGGGCCGGTGAAAGAGGCGCTCCGGATCGCAGCCCGCACCGAGGGCCTGGTCCTCGACCCCGTCTACACGGGCCGGGCTCTGGCAGGGCTCCGGGCTGCCGTCCGGGACGGTGACGTCCGGCCGGGCGAGCAGACGGTGTTCGTACACACCGGCGGCCTGCCCGGCCTGTTCGGGCACGCGGACGCGGTCGCGTTCGCGGAGGGGGAGGTGGCGGCGTTCGACGGGTGACGTCGGCGGACCGTACCGCCCTCGACATGCGCGAGCCTCGCAAGGAGGCCGGACGGTCCTCGGCGAGGGGGCCGACCGTAGGCTGGCCTACAGATGTCCCACCCGATCATCCGAAGGTGACCATGTACGCGACCTCCCTCGGTGCCGACGGTGCCGAGCTGTGTCCCCTCCAGCCCTGGCAGGCCGAGGAGTTCCTCGCGCATGTGGACCGGGGCCGGGAGTTCATCGGACGGTTCAACGCTCTCCCGGACGTGGTCACGGATCTGGTGGCCGCCCGGGAGTTCCTGACGGCGTACGCCGGGAAGGAGGCGGCCGACGCGGGCCTCATCCGGGGGATCCGGCTCGACGGCACGCTGGTCGGAGCGGTGATCCTGCGCCGGATGGACGTCCCTCGGGGCACGGCGGAGGCGGGCTGTTGGCTGGAACCGGCCGCGGTGGGCCGGGGGTTGGTGACCCGGGCCGCACGTCTGCTCATCGACTGGGCGATCCGGGAGCGGGGCATCCACCGCGTGGAGTGGTGGGTATCGGCGGGGAACGCACCCAGCATCGCGGTCGCCCGGCGGCTGGGCATGCGCAAGGAGGCGGTCCTGCGGGAGAGTTACCCGTACCGGGGCGAGCGACACGACGAGGAGATCTGGTCGGTGCTGGCGCCGGACTGGACGGAGATTGCGCGGGCTGACGGCGTGTGACGGGCCGCCCCGTCACCAGCGGCGGTCCCTTGCAGCGGCGAGAGCGGGCGCCCCTCGAAACGGCGCCAAGGCCATTGCATTTCAGGGCACCAGCGGGCGCCGCCCCCAAGGGCCACGGCAGTCAGGATTCCGCAAGGGCGGCAGGGCGCGGGTCCGCAGGGGCTACGAGGAGGGGGAGGTCCCAGGATGATCGCGGGCTCGGACCTCGACGGACACCAGCGAGGAGCGGTCACGCGGGGCGGTCCTGCTGGTGAGGTCCCGCAGCCGCGACGAGGGGCGCGATCTCTCTCAGAGGGCGGTATGTTCGCTTTCTCCCGCACCTGCCAGCGCAGCAGATCGTGGATGGTCTGGTCGGTGCCCGTCGCGCCAGGTGTCGAAGTAGTAGGAGCGACGGCGGCGTGCGGAAATTTGGTCGGCCGTTGCCTGCAACCTCGGCCCGGGTCGGACGTCTGTCGGGGTGGAGGCCTCCACTTCGACCAGATGTCCGACCCCGAACGACCGAAGGAAACCATGTCCGCACACCGTGCAGCCCACCCCGACCGCGTCCGCAGGCTGCGTGCCGCCCTGGGGGTCTCCGCCGTAGGCGCGGCCCTGGCCGTCGCCGGCACCATGACCGCCCAGGCGGCCCAGGACGGCGGCCACGCGACCCCGTCCGCCGCGCCGTCACCGGTCCGCACCACGACCCCGTCCCCCGTATCCTCGCCGATCCACACCGCGACCCCCTCCCCGGTACCCTCGCCGATCCACACCGCGACGCCGTCCCCGGTACCCTCGCCGATCCACACCGCGACGCCGTCCCCCGTACCGTCACCGACCCACACGGCGACTCCGAAGCCCGCGCCGGCCACTCCGACCCCGGTGCCGGCGCCAACACAGGCCGCCCCGAGCCCCGTACCGGCACCAGCGCGGCCCGCGCACGGTCCGCACCGCGGCCTCGCCGCACCGGCGCCGGTTTCGCAGCACCGCTGAGCAGCAGCACCTAGGCAGGGGTCGGAAGCGGGCGGCGCCCCGCTTCCGGCTCCGGGAGACCCATGACCACAGCCACACCACCCGCGGCGGCCCTGCCCTGGATCCGGGTGCCCGGCATCCCGCCACGCCCCACGCCCTGGCGGCGGTGCACGCAGGCACTGCGCACCCGCGTCCTCGTGCGCGCCCGCGCCCGTACGGGCACGTCCACCGATGCGGCTCCCGGTACGGCCGTCAGCGGCACCGGCGCGGTCCGGGCGTTCCCCTTCACCACTCCCGAACACCCGCCCAGCATCGAGGAGTTGTATCACCACCGCCGCCTCGCCCTGGTCCGGCTGGCGGTGCTGCTGGTGGACGATCTGCCCACCGCCGAGGACGTCGTGCAGGACGCCTTCACCGCGCTCTTCCGCCGACACGGTCACCGGCTCGCCTCGCTCGACGACCCGGAGGCGTACCTGAGGACCAGCGTCGTCAACGCGGCCCGCTCGGTGCTGCGCCGGCGCAGGACCGTACGGGCGCACACCCCCGCCCCCGAGCAGCACGCTCCTGCCCCGGAAGAGGACGTGCTGCTGCACGAGGACCACCGGGAGGTGCTGGCGGCGCTGCGCACGCTGACCCGGCGGCAGCGGCAGGTGCTGGTGCTGCGCTACTGGTCGCATCTGAGCGAGGCCCAGATCGCGGCGACGCTCGGCCTGTCGCGGGGTGCCGTCAAGTCCACGGCCAGCCGGGCCCTGGACGCCCTCGGCCGACGTCTGGAGGGTCTGCGATGAACGAGTCCGGTACCGGAACCGCGTACACGCCGGTCGAGGAGCGGCTGCGGGCCGCACTGGCCGCGCGGGCGCATTCCGTGGGTCCCGCCGACCTGCGGCCACTGCGCGTGCCGACGGCAGCGAGGCGTCCCCGCCGGGCGCTGCCGCGCCGTACGGTGGTGGGCGCGCTGGCGCTGGCCGCCCTGGCCGCGCTGGTGTTCTTCACGGTGCGCGGCGGCCAGTCCCGCCCGACCGAGCCGGCCCGCCCGCCGCACCCGGCAACCGGCACGCCGTCACCGGTCCCTAGCCCGGCCAGCCCGTCCACGGCCACTCCGTCCACGGCCGGACCGTCACCGAGCGCGCGACAACCATGAGTCCGGCGCCGGCCCCCGCTCCCGCCACCGCCACCGCCACCGCGTCCACGGCACGCCAGGCCCTCGCCGATCCCACGCACCCCTGCCCCGACAGGTCCCGGGCAGGTCCGCACAGGTCCGCAACAGGTCAGAACTACGCCTGTGGATGCGCCAGTTCGATGTCGTGGTTCTCGACATCCGCTCCGACGACTGTCACCCCGGCGGCCCGGGCGGACAGCCGAGCACGATGAGCGTGTACGGGCCGCCGTCCAGGTCGGAGAAGGCGTACGCCCCGTCGTCGCCGGTGGTGGTCGTCGCGACGACGTCGCCCGCGGCGTCCAGGAGGGTCACAGGCCAGGCCCTGTAGCGCCCGGCCGACGAGCACCGGTCCGAGGCCGTCGCTGAGCGCCGCCGTCACCGAGCCCGCGAGCCAGGCCGCGTTCGGAGGCGGAATCGTGCAGCAGCTCGGGCACGATCGGGCTTCCAAGGCGACGGCTGGCTCTGCGTACCCCGAGTGCAAGTCAGTTGTTGACTCAACCAAGGGAAATGCGGTTTTCACCCTCACCGGTACGCCGCCCGCACCGCTAAGTTGTCCGCCATGAGCAACCTTGACCGTGCGCCCGTGCCCAGCGTCTGCGGCGGCCGCGGATTCGTCGTGGCCGAGCCCGTCCGCGAGCTGCTGAGCCCCCGTCAGGTGAGGCTGGGCGAGTCGACCGAGGTGCGCCGGCTGCTGCCTAACCTCGGCCGTCGCATGATCGGCGCGTGGGCCTTCGTCGACCATTACGGCCCGGACGACATCGCCGACGAGCCCGGCATGCAGGTCCCGCCGCATCCGCACATCGGGCTGCAGACGGTCAGCTGGCTGCACGAGGGCGAGGTGCTGCACCGCGACTCGACGGGCAGCCTGCAGACGATCCGGCCCGGACAGCTGGGCCTGATGACCTCGGGCCGCGGGATCAGCCACTCCGAGGAGAGCCCGCGCCCACACGCCCGCTTCCTGCACGGCGCCCAGCTGTGGGTCGCGCTGCCCGACGAACACCGCCACACCGACCCGCGGTTCGAGCACCACCCGGACCTGCCCACGATCACCGCGCCCGGCCTGACCGCCACGGTGATCCTCGGCGACCTCGACGGCTCCGCCTCGCCCGGTACGACGTACACCCCCATCATCGGCGCCGACCTCGCCCTCACCCGGGGCGCCGGCGTACGGCTGCCCCTGGAGCCCGACTTCGAGTACGGCGTGCTGGCCATGTCCGGCGAGGTCCACGTGGACGGCGTACCGGTGCTCCCCGGTTCGCTGCTCTACCTCGGCTGCGGACGCTCCGAACTCCCGCTGCGCGCCGAGTCGGACACCGGAATCATGCTGCTGGGCGGCGAGCCGTTCGCGGAAGAGCTGATCATGTGGTGGAACTTCGTCGGGCGTACACAGGCGGAGATCGAGCAGGCCCGTGGGGACTGGATGAGCGGGTCGAGGTTTGGGGTTGTGAAGGGGTACGACGGGGATCCGCTGTCTGCGCCGGAGCTGCCGCCGGTGCCACTGAAGGCGCGGGGACGGGTGCGCTGAGCTGGGATCTTCCAGCCCGGCACGCAAATAGCCGGGCGAGGCGAAACGCACCCCGCCCGGTTCACTCGGACCAAGTGAGCAAACGCCATTAGCGCCGCCCGCTGGAGGCGGTGGGCCGCGGGCTCGCCGACCGCCACCCGGGGCAACCCCAGGCCGCCGGGCTGGGCAGCCTGGCTGTGGACGGCAAGACGCTGCGCGGCGCGGCCAAGGCGAAGGGCGACAAGACACCTGCTCGTCGCCCTCAACCACACCACCGGCCGACCGCGGTGACCGACTGGTTCCACCGCTGCTTCGTCGATGGCTACGACTGGGTCATGCTGCCCAAGGTCGTGGGCATGTCGCAGTAGGCCAACGACGGGCGTATGACGAACAGGCTGTACACCTCCGGTGGCTCGTTCATCAGCACCATGAGCGCCATGCGCGGGCTCTGCGCCTACCGGCGTCGACCGCAGCAGCGACCAGGCGTGCCCCTACACCCGCGGCTACCTGGCGCTGCTCCACCGCGACCGCACCGAGTTGAAGCCCACCGCACGCGCCCTCGATGGCTTGGAGAAGGCCCTGGCCGGACTCGGCCTCCTCTCGGCCTCCTCGACGACTCCTTCGCCCTGGACCTGCGCAAACTGCAGGACTACTTCCACCGCGTGTGGTCCACCGCTTTCCGCGCCGCCGACCTCGCCAAGGCGGAACAAGACGAGGAGGACGACAGGGCGTTGTGCGACCACAGCGAGACCGCTGTCTGACCCGCCGCGGACTGACGGCAGCGCACCGGCGTGCTGCCGACCGGGGGGGGGACCGCTCCGGCGGAGAGGCCCTACCGCTCGCCCCGAGCTACGCTGCCAGGCGGGGGCCGTCGTGGATCACGGAGTCAGCCATGCCGAAGCCCGAGCTGTCGAAGAACCGGTCGTCTCTGAAGCACAAGCTCCTATATGCCGTACGGCACCCCGGGCGAATCCCTCCCTATCTGCGCCGCGCCGCACGGGACACCTGGCTGGGCTTCCGTCACCGCGACCACGTCGCGTACTACCGCGCCGTCATGGCCTCCGACACCGCGCGCAGCCCAGAGCGTGCCGTCGGGAGCGGCTCGGAGGCCGGCTGGCTGGCGCTCGGGCAGATGCAGTTCGACTACCTGGTCGAACACGGTCTGAAGCCGCGGGACCGCATGCTGGAGATCGGCTGCGGGAACCTTCGCGCGGGGTGGCGGTTCATCGACTACCTCGACCCCGGTCACTACTGCGGCATCGACATCTCGCCGGACATCCTCCTCGAGGCACAGCGCACCCTCGTCCGCCGGGGCCTGCAGGGCCGCCTCCCCCACTTGGCTCTCGTCGAGAACCTGACGCTCGACTTCCTGCCGTCGGGCTGGTTCACCGTGGTGCACGCCCACAGCGTCTTCTCGCACTCGCCGCTCGCGGTGATCGACGAGTGCCTGGCCAACGTCGGGCGCGTGCTGGCCCCGGGCGGCTTCTTCGACTTCACCTACGATCGCACGGAGGGCACCGAGCACCAGGTGCTCCGCGAGGACTTCTACTACCGCACCGAGACCCTTCTCTCGCTGGCCGCGCGGCATGGCCTGACAGCCCGCTTCATGGACGACTGGGAGCGGCGCCCGCACAGCCAGTCGAAAATCCGGGTCACGCACGCGGTGGCGGCGTAGTGGTTCAGCGACACCTGTCGATCTGCCGCCGTGATCGCTTTCCGCTCGTTTCCGCGGCAACGCTTTGCCTCGCCACACGCCACCGGAAACGCGCGAGAATTGAAGAGGCACACCACACCGACTCCGATGAAGGGAGGAGGGGGGATGGCCAAGACAGCGGAGACACCGCAACAGAAGACCCATGAGGGGGACGGCGCGGGTCTGCACCTGCACATGCGCACGCTGCATCCTCCGGTGCCGATTCCGTACCTCAGCAAGGAGGAGATGACGAGCACGGCCCGGGCGGCGACGGCCCGCATGCCCGGTACTCCCACAGTCAAGGATCTCGCCTTCTACGGCGGCCTCGGCGCACTGACCGTGGCGGGAGCTCTGGAATGGCCCGTCGCCCTCGCCGTCGGCGGAGCCACCTGGCTGGTACGCAGTGGGCGGAAGGAGAAGAAGGAGAGGAAGGAGAAGCAGACGGCAGGCGCCCAGACCTAGGCGTCCGGGCGTGGGGGCAGTCCGGCGCCCGGGCCGGTCGATCGGACCCTCGATCAAGCCCTTCTGAACCGGCCTGGCAACGACCGGATCCACGCTGACGGAGCCGACGAGCGCCTCGGTCATTCCGCTTCGGCCGCGGGAACCGAGGACGACCGCCGAGGCCATACGGCTCTCCCGTACGAGGGCGTATTCGGGCTCCCTCGGGCAGTACGTCGGTGAAGATCTTCACGTCGGTCTGCCGGCGCCGGGCCCGCCGCTCGGCGGTGGCCACGATCTCCTCGGTCATCAGCTGATCGGAGGGCCTGCCGAGGTCTGCGGAGAGGGAGACACCCGCGTACCGCTCCCACAGCGAGGCGTACACCAGCGGGAGCGGCACCCCGCGCATGGCGGCCTCGTCGGCCGCCCAGTCGACGGCCCGCAGGCTCGGCTCGGAGCCGTCGACGCCTACGACGATGGGGAGGTCCAGCGCTGTCAGCCCCCTGTTCCGACGTCGAAAACGATGCGGGCCTTGACCCGGCCGCGCAGGACGTCGTCGACGGACTCCCTCGGGGCGGGTCAGTCGTGCGGGACGACGGCGACGGGGGCGGTGGCGTGGTGCAGGACGGCATGGGTGACGGGTCCGATGTGGGCACCGGCGGGTGGCCGGCGGACACGCCGGCCGACGACCACCAGCGAGGCCTCGCGGGAGGCGTCGATCAGGACGTTGGACGGGCTGCCGAAGCGCGACTCCGCGACGACCTCGACGTCCGGGTACTTCTGCCGCCAGGGGGCCAGCACGTCGGTCAGGGCGCCGGCGTCGCTGTCCGCCAGCAACTGCTGGACTCCGGGGTCGGGGGCCATGCCGTAGGCGTAGTACGGCGTCGGGTTCCAGCCGTGCACGACGCGCAGCGGCGCGTTCTGGCGGACGGCGGCGTCGAGGGCGAACCGGATCACGGTCTCGTCGGGGCAGCCGAGGTCGACTCCGAGGACGACCGGGCGGACGGAGGTGGCGGCGGACGGGCCACCGGCCGGGTGCGTCTTGTGTTCGTCCGCGGCCTGCCGGCCGGCCCGGACCAGGACGACGGGCCGCTCGGCGTGCGCCACGACGGCGAGTCCG
The DNA here is from genome assembly GCF_055581585.1 of Streptomyces sp. NPDC031426. Classification (NCBI taxonomy): domain Bacteria; kingdom Bacillati; phylum Actinomycetota; class Actinomycetes; order Kitasatosporales; family Streptomycetaceae; genus Streptomyces; species Streptomyces sp. NPDC031426. The sequence continues at coordinate 44,855 of NZ_JBVIJE010000002.1, read as the reverse complement.
ACCGAGCCGACCAGGAAACCGGCGATGCCGCCCAGCCCGCGCGAGCCGAGGACCAGCAGTTCGGCGTCCTTCGCCACGCCGACCAGGGCCTCGGCGGGCGAACCGCTGAGCTGCTCCGTGCTCACCTCGACACCGGGGTGGCGCAACCGCAGGTCCTCGGCGGACTCCCGGGGTATCCGCTCGCTCCAGTGCTGATAGGTCTCGCCGCCCAGGAACGGGGCGTGCGCCGTCGGGGCCGGTGCCGGCTCCCAGACCTGGACGAGTTTCACGGGCAGTCCACGCAGCTCCGCCTCGCGGGCCGCCCACTCCGCGGCCGCACGGCTCTCGGGCGAGCCGTCGAGACCCACGGTGATGGTGCGGGGCATGATCTCCACCTCCTGCATCGGGGAACCCGATTCCAGCGTCGTGTTCAGGGTTGCGCGGGCAGGGGCCACTGCCCCTCCTCCCTCACTCACTCTCGTCCGTCGCGCGGCGTCCCGCCCGATGCCGAAGGTCTCCATCGGATGGGCTGAACGTCCCTGCCCGGCGGACTGGTTGGGGCGCGAGCCGGACTCAGCCGCTGCGCCGTGCTCAGCCCGCCGTGGGGTCCGGGCGGATCAGGGTGCCCCGACGAAAGGTCGTGGATGGTGCCGGTCTCGTCGGCGGTGCGGCGCGCAGGGTCTCCGGTGGGCCCCGATGGTCCCGGCGCCCGCGCCCGCTCGGCCCGCACCAGACGGCCCGTGGGCCGGGCGGTGTCACAGCGGGGCCTTCAGACCCTGGCCCGAGGGCCGGTCGGCCCTCTTCCCGGCAAGCCGTCGGGGTTCGACTCTCATAGGCAGGAACCGCGGCAGTCTCCCGGGACACGACGTCAACCAGGCTGCGGTGCCATGTCCTTGCGACTCCGAAGAGGCGGGGCGGTCCTTCCCGCGGTCCCCCACGAGTGGCAAGGACGTCCGCGCGGGTCTCGTGTCGGGGGAGGCACCACGCTCGCACGACGGCCGTCGCCCTCGTGGGCACGCGGGCGACGGCCGTTGTCGTCGGTCGAACTCCTCGGCGGTCCTGGTTGTTCGCACGGAGGGCACGGCGTCCGGGCACCGAGGCGACGATCCCGGATCGGTACGCCGAGAAAGGTGTTCATGGGCGGATGGCCCGGCGGGAAGCCGTACGAAGCGGAGTGCTCCGAGAGCTTGGCCGGCCGCAGCGGCTCGGGGTGCTCGAGGCCGTCCTCCCGGCCGACCGAGAGGACGGCCTCCAGCAGGCTGTGCACCCGGTCCCGGGGCTTCAGGATCCTTCCGGCCGCTGCCTGTCGTGGACCTGAGTGGCGATGACGGCGGCCTGGATGCGCCGTTCGACGCCGAGTTTGGCGAGCAGACGGGAGATGTGGTTCTTCACCGTCTTCTCGGCAAGGTAGAGCCGCAGGCCGATCTGGCGGTTGGTCAGCCCCTCCCCGATCAGGGCCAGGATCTCCCGCTCACGTTCCGTCAGGCCCCGCAGTTCGTCCGGCTCCTCCTCCCGCTGCTCACCGCCGCGCAGCCGGGCCATCAGCCTGGTGGTGGCGCTCGGGTCGAGCAGAGACTGGCCGCCGGCGACGGTGCGCACGGCGGACACGAGGTCCGAGCCCTGGATCTGCTTCAGGACGTAGCCGGACGCGCCCGCCATGATGGAGTCGAGCAGGGCCTCCTCGTCGTCGAAGGAGGTCAGCATCAGGCAGGCCAACTCGGGCATTCGTGAGCGCAGTTCCCGGCACACGGTCACGCCGTCACCGTCGGGCAGGCGTACGTCGAGCACGGCCACCTGCGGGCGCAGCGCGGGGACGCGCACCAGGGCCTGTTCCACCGTGCCGGCCTCGCCGATCACACTGATGTCCGGCTCGTCGTTCAGCAGGTCGCGCACACCGCGCCGCACCACCTCGTGGTCGTCCAGCAGAAAGACCCGGATCGTGCTGTCCTGCTCGCCGTCCGCCATCGAAAACTCCTTGTCCGCGTCCCGCAGCGATGTCCGCCGGTGGACAGGACCGACCCTGCCCACCGAGATCTTTCTGGCTTACCGGCCCACGGACCAGGGCCGGTCGGCCCTGATTTCGGCGCTGTCGCCGAGGCCTGAGAGGAACTCGACCGGCAGCGGACATCCCAGCCTTCCGTCCCTGCGGCACGAGGCGGTCGGCCCCCTTCCTGCCCGGCGACTCGGCCTGGCATCCGATGCGGTCACCGTCTCCGTACGGGACGGCATGGTCGTACTGAACGGGTGTCTGCCCCGGCGCGGTGACATCCCGGCCCGGCTGCCACCGTTGCGGTGGATGCGAAGGTCCGCTGGACGGCCTCCGACGGCTCCACCCGCGGCGGCAGGACACTGGTGAGCACCGGATGGAAGGCCGGGTCCACGGAGTCCTTCACCGACATGGCCACGGTGTGCTGCACACCCTGACGGACGACCGGCGGACGTGGAAGAACGCCAGGTGGGGCGTTTCCGTTCGCGGGGGTGCCGATGGACCATGGAGGGGGCGAAGCACGGCCGTGGGGCCATACGCGTCGCTCCCTCGGTGGTGAGATTGGCGATGAAGGGTTCGATCAGGATCGGAAGTGTGCGGGGCGTGACGGTGCGCGCGCACTGGAGCGTGCCGTTGATCATGCTGTTCTTCGCGTACGGTCTGGCCGACCGGACGCTGCCCGCGTACGTGCCCGGTCTGGCCCCTCTCGCGTACGCGACGGCCGGGGTCGCCGGCGCTCTCCTGTTGCTCGCCGCCCTGGTGACGCATGAGGCGGCGCACGCGCTCGTGGCCCGCCGGGCCGGGGTGCCGGTGCAGGACATGACGCTGTGGGCCCTGGGCGGAGTGACCCGAATGGACCGGCCGGCCACGGCGCGGACGGCGTTCGCGGTCGCCGTCAGCGGGCCGCTGGCCAGTCTGCTGCTCGGCGGGGCCGCCGTAGGCGCCGCGGCAGGGGTCCACGCGACGCTCGACTGGCGACTCCCCGTCGCCGTACTGGGCTGGCTCGGCGGTATCAATCTGCTGCTGGGCGTCTTCAACCTGCTGCCTGCCGCTCCGCTCGACGGAGGCCGCGTGCTCCAGGCCGCGCTCTGGTGGCGCACCGGCGACCGCGAACGGGCCCAGCGCGCGGCCGGGCGCACCGGACAGATCATCGGCATGGCTCTGGCCTTGGTGGGGTGGCTCGCGTTCGCCAGGGGTATGACGGGCGGACTGTGGCTGATGGTCGTCGCACTGTTCGTGGCGGGCGCCGCCGCGGCCGAACGCCGGTGGGCGCAACTGGCCCTGGCCCTGCGCGGGGTGCGGGTCGCCGACGCGATGACCAGTCCGGTGGACACCGGCCCCGACTGGCTGACCGTGGACCGTTTCCTTTCCGACGTGGCCGCCCGGACACGGCATTCGGTGCTGCCGCTGCTGGACTTCGAAGGCCGGCCCAGCGGGGTCGTGGAGCTGCGCCGACTGACCCTCGGTCCGTCCGGCGAGCAGCAGGCGCGTCCCGTACGGGACCTCGCGACACCCGTCTCCCAGTGCACGATCGCCGCGCCGGACGAACAGCTCACCGCGGTCCTGGCACGGCTCGGCACCGGCGGCGGGCTGCCGGTCCTGGTCATGGACGGCTATCGCCTCGACGGCATCATCACCGCACACGACATCCAGCGGCTCTACCAGCGCAACACGGCACGCAAGAGCGACGGGACGGCGGCGCCGGGAGGAGGAGCGGGCCGCCAGGGGATCGCCACGTAGTGGACCAAGCCCCGGATGGCTCAGCGCACCGACACTGACGTACGGCAGGCCGTCCACCGCGTTCCCGCAGCGCAGCACCACCAGGAGCGGGGCCTCGGCGCCGAGGCACGGCACCGGCCCGCACTTGCGCCCGCTCCCGTACGCCGGAGCGGAGGATGCGGGAGTGGCCGGTTCGGGGCACGGTGGGGGCGGGGCCGGCTTCCGGCCGAATTCCTCCCGAGCACCGAGCATCCGAAGGAACCTTGATGTCCGTAGCCACAGATTTGCTCGTTCCGGCGCTGCGCGAGGTCCGTGAGACCAAGGCGGCGCTCGCCGACCGCTTCAAGGCCCACCTCGCCGTCACGCCCCCCGGTGAACACCGGGATGTCCTGGAGCGCCGCCTCGGCGACGCCCGCGGCCACGTCTACCGCATCGACGAACGGCTGGGCACGTTGCAGCCCCGCGGGCTGATGCAGAGCGTCCTCGGGGGCGCCTGGCAGCTCACCGGGCATGCGGCCCGGCTGCCCTTCGGCATGGCGATGTGGGTTCCGGCCGCCGTGTTCCGCGGTCGGGGAACGGCCACCCAGCTGCGGCTGCTGAAGAACGCCGAGGACGAGTACGCGGTCACCGCGCTGGCCCTGGCCGTCTGCCGGGCCGCCGAACGCATCGCCCAGGAGTCCGGGGACGCCGTCACCACCGAGCTGCTCGGCTCCATCCGCCATGACGACGAGGAGGCGCTGGAGGAGTTCGCCGACGCTCTGGAACGGCACGCCGAAGCCGCGGTGGCGGCCAGCGAGACCACGGACGGAGCCGGTGTCGGCGGTGCTGCCCTGGCGGTGCGCGAGTGGAGCAGCTGGCTGCGGGAGACGGCTGAGCGCATGCCGGGTGCGGACCGGCTCCAGGGCGCCCCGCGGGGAGCCCTCATCAGCGAGGACGAGCTGCCGATCCCCGACTACCGCAGGCTCAGCACCAGGATGATCATCGACCGGCTGCCGCACCTGACGCAGTCGGACCTGGCCACGGTCGGCGCCTACGAGCGTTCCCACGCGGGCCGCCCGGCCGTCCTGAGCCGGATCGCCACCCTGCTCGGGCCGGTGCCCTGGCCCGGTTACGACGGCATGACCGCGGAGGAGGTCGTCAAGCGGCTCAATGACGCCGAGCCCAGGCACTGCCGGCGGGTTCTGGAGTACGAGCGGCGCCATCAGGCACGTTCCACGGTTCTCAAGGCCGCGGAGAAGGCCGCCGAGCGAGTGCCGGCCTGACCAGTGCGGCTCCCGGTGTCACACCGGACGGCGCCGCGGTCGCACCGCCGGAGTCACGCGGTCGGCCGCGGGCTCGGGGGGTGCTGCCGCCGGTAGGTCCACAACCGGTCGACGAGGGTGAAGCCGAAGGAGCCGAAGAGGCGGGCGGCGGCCTCGCTCTCCGGGGGACGGGCCGGGACGTCGTCGATGACGAGGGCGACCTCGCAGGCACCCTGTTCGGCCAGCAGGGCCAGAGCCTGGCCGAGCAGCTTGCGGCCGAGGCCCCGGCCACGGTGGGTGTGACGGGTCTCGATCCAGTACACAGTCGCGGTGCGGCCGGGTCCGGCACCGACCACCGCCTCCGCGACCGGCTCGGCCCCGTCGCGGACGATCAGCCGGTGCCCGGGCGGGACTTCGCAGGGAAAGACGTCGGCGACCAGCTTGGCGGGCGACGGATCGCCCGGTAGCGCGCAGTGCAGGTAGGCACCCTGGCAACGGCCGGTGAATCCGGCCTCCACCAGAGCGTCATGGGTCGCGGCCCGGCGGGCGCGGGGCAGGCCGCCCGGCCCCAGGGGACCCGGTGGGGCGCCGACGAACGCGTCGATCTTCGGGCAGTGGGCGAGTTCGGCGCATGCATGCCCCAGGATGGCCCGCAGCACGGGTGGATCCTCGCGGCCGTAAGCCCAGCAGATCACGCCGGTGCGGGCATCTGTCCAGGACGCGTACGCGACGACGCCGCGGGGGCGCTCCTCGGCGTCGGCCAGGACGCCGATCCCGGGCCGGGCCGACATGACCCAGCCGGCCAGGGCGAGCGGACCGCGCCGCGCGGCGGCCAGCTGCTCCGGGGTGCAACGCTGCTGCCCGGGCAGCCGGTCCGCATCGATCAGCTCTTGCACCCCTGGCTCGTCCTCGGGGCGATACAGACGCATGGTCGCGTCGTTGTCGGGGCTGGGTGAAGAGGCCATGGTGTCGGTCCGCACAGGTGCTGACGTTCTTACCGGCTACGTTCGTTCCTACCCCCTACGTCTCAGCGTCCTCCGATTCGTCGCCGATGTCACGGGCGGTGCCGATGTCACGAGCAGTGCACGACGAGCGGTGCGCGACTGATCCGGGGGCCACGGCCTGGCCGGCGGCGGTCAGCAGGGAGCGCAGCTGATCGATGACCGGCTGGTGCAGGGGCAGGGTCAGATGTCCGACACCCGGCACGAGTATGTTGCGGGCCTTGAGGTGGGGATGGTCGATACGGCCCCTGGCGGCCGGTACGACAGCCTCGTCCAGGTCGCTGTAGAAGGCCACGAACCGGGTACGGCATCCGGTGGCGGGCTCGGCGAGCTCGGTCAGCACATCGCTGCCCGGCCGCAGCTGGCGCAGCAGCGGATGGGGCGGAGCCAGCAGAGCCGTCGCCGTCCCGGCGTGCGGGGTCGCCAGTGTGACGAGCAGGGGCACATGGTGGTCCCCGCCGAGGCGCTGTACGTAGTAGCGGGCGATCAGGCCACCGAGGCTGTATCCGATCAGGATCACGGGTCCGGCCGCACCGTCGGCATGGACCATCTCGACCTGCTCGCCCAGAACCCGGGCCGCCGTGCGGATGTCCGGGCTGAGCGCGTTGTAGCTGACCGTGACGAAGGGGCCCGCACCGCAGCCGTCCAGGCCACGCCGCAGAGAGGAGGTGACCCACTCCCGGTCGGCCAGACCGTGGACCAGCAGCACCGGGATCGTCGCGTCGGCCGCCCCTGGCCTGCTCCACTGCGCCGACCCCGCGGGCTGGGGATGACCGATCCAGCCGGTCAGCTGCCCCACGCCCTCCACGGCGATATCGACCGGCAGCCTGACCAGGCGTACCGCCGCCCGGCCGACCTCGGCACCGAAACCGCGCACCGGTGACAGGCCCGGCACCGACAGTTGCGTACTGAAGGGAGTGCCCGTACCCGCTCACCTCCCGACTCACGCCCCGAGGTGCTCTATCTATTCCCCGTATTCCCCCAAAACGCTGCACACGCCCCTTTGATTCCCTCCCGCCACCCTGGCCGCGCCGTCGATGCCGGTTCGGAGGGTGGTGTCGTTGTGGAGAAGGTCCCGGCCTCGTCCCCGTACGTCGAAGCCGCCCCGCCCGTCGAAACGTACCTCCCGGACCTCGTCGAATCCGTCCGCCGGTGACGGCTTGCGCAGTCGCTTCAGCGTCGCCAGAACGCCGACATCCGGGACCCGCTCACGGCCCGCACGTGCGGCGTTGCGGCGCAGCGAACCGGCCACGTCCGGCGGAAACCAGTAGGCCGTGACCGGCGCCCGGTGCGTGTGGGCCAGCTCCAGCAGCGGGCCCCACTCCTGTGGCGAGGGGTTGGTGTTGTCCACCGCCACCGGCCGCCCCGCCGCCAGATGCTCCTCCACCAGCCGCATCTGCCGCTGCTGCTTGTTCTTGGCGCCCCGCGGGAACAGGTCCTTGCTGACCAGCGCGTACCGGCCGGACAGGCACCGCGCGTAGAAGGTGGACTTCCCGGAAGCCTGCAGTCCGACCAGCACGGCCACATGTGCGTCGCTCGCCATGACCCCACGATGACATGTGAGGACGCCGGATGCGCTGGTACTGCCTGATCCTGGTCAGCGCCTACTTCACCGCCCTGGGCTCGGCACTGCTCTACGTCGTAGCCGCCGTCCTCGCGCTCGGCCTGCTGCCCGGTGGCCTGTCTGCCCGGGCGGGGCACGACCGGCCCGCTCGCCGAGGGCAGCAGACGCGCCGAACGGACAAGTGAAGAAGCGCCATGCCTGACCCGGCCGGCTACACCTATGGCACCGACGAGGTGGCCCGCTCCCCGGTCCGCAAGGCCAATCGCTCTCGCACACGCGCGGCCCGTTCACGCCGGCCCGTCCGGGCCTGGTCAGTGACCGCGGGACAGGGCGATCACCGCACCGGCCCTGCCGGCGTCATCGGGTGGCGTGGTGGACGAGAGCCGCGTGGGGGTCACCGGAGTCAGGAGTGGGGTGCGGGTCGGTGTGCACGGTGGCGGCGGTCAGCCGGGGCACCGCGTGGATCAGGGCGTGTTCGGCTTCGACGGCGATGGCGTGGGCCCGGGCGACGCTCAGCTGCGGGTCGACGACGATGTCGGTCTCGGCCCGCAGGGAGTGGCCGATCCAGCGCATCCGCACCGAGGCGACATGTTCGACGCCCTCGACGGTGCGCAGGGCCCGCTCGGCGCTGTCGACCAGCGCGGGGTCGACGGAGTCCATCAGGCGCCGGTACACCTCGCGGGTGGCGTCCTTGAGCACCATGAGGATCGCGGCAGTGATCAGCAGTCCGACGACCGGGTCGGCCCAGCGCCAACCGAGGGCGGCGCCGCCGGCGCCGAGGAGGACGGCCAGCGAGGTGAAGCCGTCGGTGCGGGCGTGCAGGCCGTCGGCGACCAGCGCGGCGGAGCCGATCCTGCGGCCGGTGCGGATGCGGTAGCGGGCCACCCACTCGTTGCCGGCGAAGCCGACCACGGCGGCGACGGCGACGGCCCACAGGTGGCTGACGTCGCGAGGGTGCAGCAGTCGGTCGACGGCCTCGTAGGCGGCCAGCGCGGAGGAGGCGGTGATGGTCAGCACGATGGCGATGCCGGCCAGGTCCTCGGCGCGGCCGTACCCGTAGGTGTAGCGGCGATTGGCCGCCCGCCGCCCCAGGACGAACGCGATCCCGAGAGGTACGGCGGTGAGCGCGTCGGCCGCGTTGTGGATGGTGTCGCCCAGCAGCGCGATCGACCCGGACACCGCCACGATCATCGCCTGGACCACGGCGGTCGCCCCGAGGATGGCGAGCGACAGCCACAGCGTGCGCATCCCCTCGCGGGAGGTCTCCATCGCGGGGTCGACCTTGTCCAGCGCCTCGTGGCTGTGCGGCGTGACCAGGTGAGCGAGCTGGTGCCGGGCCTTCGGCCACCATCCGGCTCCGTGCGGGTGGTCATGGTCGTGCCCGTGCCCGTGATCGTGCCCGTGCCCATGATCGTGGCCGCTGTGGTGGTGCCCGTGATCGTGGTGGCCGTCGGCGTACGCATGCCGGTGCCCGTGCGGCTCGTGGGTGTGCGTCTGCTCGTTCAAGGTGCGCCTTTCGCGACGGCGGGCTGGTCGTGGCTGGACGCCGGTGCTGCTGCCCCCCATTATGTGCACATGAACGCACGCATGCATCTATCAGGTGCGCACCCCTCGCAACAAGTGGACGAGGGCGAACGGCTCGCGGTCGCGGTGGAGGTCCTCGGCCTGCTCGCCGACCGCACCCGTCTGGCTCTGGTGCGGCGGCTCGGCGAGGGGGAGGCCGACGTCACGACGCTGACCGGGACGACCGATGCCACACGGACATCGGTCAGCCAGCATCTGGCCCGGCTGCGCCTGGCCGGGCTCGTGACCACACGGAAGGAGGGGCGCCGGGTCGTGTACGCGCTGCGGCACGGACATCTGCGCCGCCTGGTCGACGAAGCGCTGAACATCGCCGACCACCAGATCGGCCACCTGCCGCCGCACGACTGACGACCCGGCACGAAAACGGCGTCCCGGGCACCCGGAACGCCGTTGCAGTGGGCAGGTCCCTGCCATGCGTGGGAACGGTCAGGCTCCGGCGGCGGTCACCACCGCGTCCGTGGCGAAGCCGAGGAGCAGGCCGAGCAGGATGCACCAGGTGGTGAGGGTCTTCAGGTTGGCCTTGCGGGCTACGGCGAGCAGCTCGATGACGACGTAGAGGATGGAGCCGGCGGCCAGGCCCAGGAACGCGATGGAGAGGGTGTCGTTGACGAGGTGCTGGCCGACGAGGGTGCCGAGGAAGGTGGGTCCGCCACCGATGAGCCCCAGCCAGAAGAGGGTGACCCAGGAGGGGCGCTCACCCTCGGCGGCGAGCGGGGCGACGATGCCGAAGCCCTCGGTGGCGTTGTGCAGGCCGAAGCCGACGATGAGCAGCACGGCGAGGGAGAGTTCGCCCTTGGCGGCGGAGTTGCCGATGGCCAGGCCCTCGGCGAAGTTGTGCAGGCCGATGCCGGTCGCGATCATCAGGGCGAGGGAGGCCGCCTGGCTGCGCGTCTTCGGCGCCAGCTCCGTCGCCACGGCGGCGCCCGGACCGGCGGGACGCCTGGCGGCCGCGCGGCGGCGGGCGATCCAGGCGTCGTAGTACACCAGCCCGGCGAGTCCGGCGGAGAGTCCGGCGGCGAGGACGAGTCCGCCGGAGGCGACCGTCGCCCAGTGGTGGTCGCTCAGCGCTTCGTCGACCGGTTCCCAGGCGTGGGTGAGGACGTCCCAGACGAGGAAGACGAGGATGCCGATGGCCACGGAGTTCAGCCCGGCCCTCAGGCGGGGCGTCGGTGTGCGCAGCCGGCCGAGCGGGAGGCCGAGGTAGATGGTGAAGCCCGCGATGGCGCCGAGCAGGGCGATGTTGGCGCTGGACATGGGGAGAACTCCGGGTCGTGCTCTGATGGCGGCCGGGTGGGGGCGGGCTGCCTGGGGACGACGTCAGCATAGGTTAGGTGAGCCTTACCTAAAGGGTTTCCTGTCCTGCGCTTGGGTGAATCTTGACGGATCCGTTGCCGGTCAGTGTCCTCCGACGACGAGCCGGTGCCGGTCTGCGGCGGTCTACCCGGTATGCCGGGATGGGCCACGGCGGCTGGATTCCGCAGGCGCTGCCGCGCGGGTTCGGCGAGCCGTTGCCCGGTGGTCGTTCGAGTGATCCGTCATTCGAGGCAGCCCGTGAGCCGCTCGTAGGCATGATGGGCGTCGCTGATCAGGTGCTCGGCCTCGGCGCGGGTACCGCAGTCGGTGACCTCGCCGACGGCCTGATGCTGCAGGCGTGCCAGAACGGCGGCCCAGGCGTCGCTTTCGGCGTGCCAGCGGGGCAGGTCGTCGGTGTCGACGAGGTCGATGAAGGAAGGGTCCTCGGCAACGCACAGCAGCACCGGGGCGGCGGGTGCGGCCGGTGCACCGATGCGGTGCAGGACGCCCAGCGGCCAGGCGGGCACGGTGGTGCCGGCCAGGGCGGGTTCGGGCATCAGCACCAGGGCGTCCAGGGGCAACCCGTCGTCGTCCAGGGTGTCGGGGATGCGTCCGTGTCCGACCGGCCAGCCCGTCGACGTGAGGCGGCCGGAGGCGCCGTCGTCGGACGTGCGGATGGTGGAGGAAGCGGTGGCGTCGATGTCGACGGTGATCCGGGGCATGGCCCTGACCTCCTCAGACGTGAGCGTGGTCAGCGGGGAGAGGCCATCAGCACCGCGTCGGTGCGGTTGGCGGTGAGCCCGATCGCCGGATACCAGCAGTCTCCTGCCGGACGGCCGGGGCGGCAACCAGCCACACGGGTGGGCCGGCGTCGGCAGGCCTACTCCGTGGGTCCGGATGCGGTTCGTACCCCGGTGACCAGCAGCAACACCACGGCCAGCACCTGGATGACGACGACCACCGTGATCAGCACGGGGATCGAGTAGCCGTACAGACCGCCCGTCAGCGCGCCGCCGACCAGGCTCGCCGCGCCGACCACGCCCGCGAACAGGCCGTACGCGGTCGCGCGCCGTCCGCTGGGCACCAGATCCGCGACCGTGGCCCGCAGGGTGGACTCCTGGATGCCCATGGCGGCGCCCCACACCAGCGACCCGACCACCGCGACGGCGACCGTGTCGGTGAACGCCAGGGCCACCACACCCGCCGTGAGGACGGGCAGGGCGATCAGCACGCGCGGACCGTGCCGGTCGTACAGCCAGCCCGTGGCCAGGGCGGCGACGGCGTCCACGGCCATCGCCGCCGCGTACAGCACCGGCACCCACGCGGCGGACAGCAGATGGCGCTGGACCAGGTGGTAGGAGAGCACGCCGAAGGTGGCGAACCCGGTCGTGGTGGCCGCCGTGAACCCGGCGTAGGTCCAGAACGCCCTCGGCAGCCGCCCGTCCCGGCCGTCCCGCCCGCCCGGTGCCGTGGGTGCGGCGGCGGTCACCTCGCGTTCGTAGGCTTCCGGGTCCGGCACCCGGGCCCGCAGCCAGAACAGAAGCAGCAGTACGGCGATGCCGGGGAGGGCGAGCACGCCGAGCGCGGGCCCGTAGTCGTTCCCGGTCAGCGCGAGCACGCCCGCCACCAGCAGCGGGCCGACGAGGGCGCCGATCTGATCCAGCGCCTCGTGGACGGCGAAGCCGCGGCCCCGCCCGGTGGCGGCGGTGGCATGCGAGAGCAGCGTGTCCTTCGCGGGCGAGCGCACCGCCTTGCCGACCCGCTCGGCGATCACCAGCGCGCACGCCGCCCACAGCACCCCGACGACGCCCAGCAGCGGCACCGAGGCGACCGTCAGGGCGTACCCGGCGATCGCCAGGCCCCAGAAGCGGCGAGTGCGGTCGGCCAGCGGGCCGGAGACCAGCCGCAACCCCAGTGCCGCCGCCTCACCGGCGCCGGTGACCACGCCGACGACGAGGGCGGACGCGCCCAGCGAGGCGAGCAGCGGGCCGGTGATCGAGCGGGCGCCCTCGTACACGAAGTCCGCGAGCAGGCTGACCGTGCCGAACCAGACCACGAACCGCCACGGCCCCATCCGCACCGACGGGCGGTCCGCGTCCCGCTCTTCGAACACCGGCTGATTCATGCCCGCAGCGCCTCCGATTTCGCCCCATCCTCCCCCGGTCGAAGCATCTCGTGCGAGAACGCTTCGCACAGCCGGTTCACGCCTTCGTCACAGATGAAGATCGTCACGGGATCTACGACGGGACGAGGCGTAGCCGCGTTGACCTTGCCCCCAAGGGCAAGGTTTACGCTGCCTGACATGAACGCCGTAGCCCTGCGTGGCGCCACCATCCACTACGACGACCTCGGGCCCTCGGCCGGGCTGCCGGTCCTTCTGATCCACGGGCACCCCTTCAACCGCACCCTGTGGGCGCCCCAGGCCAAGGCACTGGCCGAGGCCGGATACCGGGTCATCACGCCCGATCTGCGCGGGTACGGCCGCAGCAGCGTCACCCCCGGGAAGGTCTTCCTCTCCGACTTCGCGGACGACCTCGCCGCTCTCCTCGACCATCTGGGCATCGGGCGGGCGGTGGTCGGCGGCGTGTCCATGGGCGGTCAGATCGCCATGGAGTTCCGGCGCCGTCACCCGCAGCGGGTGCACGCCCTGGTGCTGTCCGACGCCTCCGCACCTGCCGAGACCGACGAGGGCAAGGAGTTCCGCAACCGGCTGGCCGACCGGCTCCTCGCCGAGGGGATGGCCGGCTACGCAGGTGAGGTGATCGACAAGATGCTCGCCCCGTACAACGTCACCGCGATGCCCGATGTCGCGGAACGAGTCCTGGGCATGATGCGGGCCACCGACCCCCGTGGCGCGGCGGCGGCACTGCGTGGACGGGCCGAACGCCCCGACTACCGGGACACGTTGGCCGACGTGCGGGAGCCGGTGCTGATCATCGTCGGCGCGGACGACGTCTACACGCCCGTCGCGGACGCCGAGGTGATCCACCGTCTCGTCCCCCACGCGGCCATGGAGGTCATCGAGAAGGCAGGGCATCTGCCCGGCGCGGAGCAGCCCGGGGCCTTCAACGCCGCCCTGCTGGACTTCCTCTCCACGCAGGTGGCCGGCCATCGCTGAGCCGCTCCCGCCGCCAATGACGTGCGGAAATCCACGCGACAGGAGTACGACGGCCCTGGAACGCTTGCGCCCGGATGCGGACGGTCTGCACAGGCATGGAGTGGTGATCGGTGAGTTTCGCGCTTGACGGCCCGGTTCTCGAAGGAGCCCTTGTACGCCTGGAGCCCTTGGCGCACCGCCATGCCGCCGACCTGGCCGCGTCGGCCGAGGATGACCGGAGCGCCTAGGGGTTCACCTGGGTGCCGCGGGCGGACGAGGTCGAGGGGTACATCGGCCTGCAGCAACTCCTTGGGGGCTGCAGCATGTGCACCGCGTCGGCGGACCACAGCTCACGGATCGCGGCGCGGCGGCGCTCCGCGTCGGGTTCGTTCCACACGGCGACGTAGCGGTCGGTCAGCTGGTGGATGCCCATGTCCATGTCGATGCCGGACACGATCGTTCCCCTCGGCCGGACATCCCCCGGCAGCCGTCCCGAATAGTAGCCATGTACATAGTAGCCATGTACCGTATCTGTCATGAGCAAGGCTTCCGAAGGAGCCACGCCCGGTTTCCTGGTGTGGCGGCTGTCCATGAAGTGGCGGGTCGCGGTGGATCGCGCCGTGGCCCCGCTGGGGCTGACCCACGCGCAGTACGCACTGGTGGCGTCGCTGTACGGCATGCACCGCGCCGGCCTGCGACCCAGTCAGCGGCGCCTCGCGGATCACACCGGCCTGGAGGCGCTGTACGTCTCCAAGCTGGCTCGCGGCCTGGAGTCGGCCGGCCTCCTGGAGCGCACCCGGGACCCCGGCGATCCGCGCGCCGTACAGCTCGAACTCACCGAGCAGGGACGCGAGATCACCCGGAAGGCGATCGATGTCGTGGAGGGGCTGCTGCGGCAACTGCTGGCACCGCTCGGCGGCCTCGACAGCCCGCGGGCACGGGAGTTCGGCCGGGAGCTGACGATCCTGCTCGACGCACCGCTTGACCCGTTCGGCACCACCGATCCCGAGACGGAGCAGTCATGACCACCACCGCACCCCTGGTCGACCCGCGCACCATCGCCCTCGCCCACTACGCCGCTCGCGCCGTCCTGGAGCGCGTGCTGGCCTCCTACGGCACCACCTTCCAGCAGAACGTCACCCTGCGGCTCGCCGCCGTCGCGGACGGGCCGGTCGAGCGCGCCGCGCTGGTCGACGGCGTGACCGACGCGTTGAAGGTCGACGCGGCGGACGCTCACGAGACGATCGACGAGCTGATCGCCGCCGGGCTGCTCGTCGCGGCGGAGGCGTCCCGGGTGGAAATCTCGGGGAGCGGCCGGGAGTTGTACGCCAGGACCTCGGCCGAGACGGCACCGGTGTCGGCCCGGATCTACGCCGGCATCTCCGAGGAAGACCGCGCCGTGACCGGCCGGGTGCTGACCCTGATCACCGAGCGCGCCAACGCCGAGCTGGCCGCCCTGGAGGCCCGACAGGTTTAGTGGAATATTGAACAAGCATGTTCCGTTGTGGCCGTCGAAGGAGGTCACGAGTGGAGACGCAAGTGGAGACCACGTACTACGACCACGGCACACCGGCCGAGCGCTGGGAGCGCGCGCAGCAGTTCTTCGACGCCGAGGACTACGCGGGTGCGGCGCGGGTGCTGACCGGGCTGGTCGAGGAGGTGCCGGAGCAGACCGGACCCCGGCTGCTGCTGGCCCGTGCCTACTACCACTCGGCCCAACTGCGCCGTGCGGAAGCCGAGTTGCGGATCGTCGTCGAGCGTGACCCGGTGGAGCACTACGCCCGGCTGATGCTGGGCCGGACGCTCCAGCGGCAGGCCCGGCACGAGGAGGCGGAGCGGCATCTGCGGATCGCCTCGGCGCTCGCGGGCGACTTCCCGCAGGACTGAGCCGCGGCGATGAGCCGCGGCACAAGGGCCCGGTTCCCGGCAGGGAGCCGGGCCCTCGGCCTGCCTCAGGGAGACGGCCGTCCCGTGTGTGTCACCACCCAGTGGTGCTTGCCGTCGAGCAGGGCGCGCAGCACCTGCTCGTCGCCGGGCGGCAGGGCGGTGACGAAGCTGGCGAGGGCCGCCTCGCGGTCCCTTCGCCGTCCAGCAGGCGGCGCATGCGCAGGGCGGCGAGGCGGGCCACGTCGGCGGTCGGCGTCCATGCGAAGGAGCGGCCCTGGCGTTCGCGGGCGACGGCGTCCTTGGCCGGCAGCCGGGTCAGGAGGGTGACGACGGTGGTGTAGGCGAGGTCGCCGCCCAGGCGCTGCCGCGCCCAGGCCGCGGTGACCTTCTGGACGTCGGAAGTCGGCGCCGGCGTGTCGGAGCACGCTACTTCACGTCATCACGACCAGGTGCACCCGTGGGCAGCCGGGTGGCATGGCATGCTGACGCGATGGCCCCTCTCCGTGATCACGCACCGCTCGCCGAGCGGGTCGAGGAACTCCTCGCCGCCGGCGGCCCCTTGCCCATCGTCGCCGCCGGGCAGCCGGTGCTGCGCCGCGGCACCGAGCCGTACGACGGTCAGCTCGGCCCCGCCCTGCTGGCCCGTTTCATCGAGGCCATGCGCGTGACCATGCACGCCGCGCCCGGCGTGGGCCTCGCGGCACCGCAGGTCGGCGTGCCCCTGCGGATCGCGGTCATCGAGGATCCGGCGCCGGTGCCCGAGGAGGTCGCGGTGGCCCGGGGCCGGGTGCCACAGCCCTTCCGTGTCCTGGTCAACCCGGTCTACGAGCCCGTCGGCACCGCTCGTGCCGCGTTCTTCGAGGGCTGCCTGAGCGTGCCGGGCTGGCAGGCGGTGGTGGCCCGGCACGCCGAGGTGCGGCTGCGCGGCGCGGACGAGCACGGGCGCGCGCTCGACGAGGTGTTCACCGGGTGGCCCGCCCGGATCGTCCAGCACGAGACGGACCACCTGGACGGCACCCTCTACCTGGACCGCGCCGAACTGCGCTCGCTGTCGACCAACGAGGCCGTCGCCGCGCTGTGGAGTGGGCCGACCCCGCAGACCGCGGCCGACGCCCTCGGCTTCGAACTACCGTAATCGGCCGGTCATTTGTCGCGGTAGGCCTCCAGCAGCCGCAGCCACACCTCGCTCAGCGTCGGGTACGACGGGACCGCGTGCCACAGGCGGCCGACCGGGACGCGGCCGGCGACGGCGACGGTCGCCGAGTGGATGAGTTCGCCGACGCCGGGGCCGACGAAGGTGACGCCTCGCAGGATCTCGTCCTCCAGATCGACCACCATGCGGGCGCGGCCCTTGTAGCCGTCGCCGTACAGACCCGCGCCCGCGACGGCGGAGAACTCGACGTCGACGGCGCGGACGCGGTGGCCGGCCTGTTCCGCCTCGGCGAGGGAGAGACCGACCGCGGCGGCCTCGGGGTCGGTGAACACCACCTGGGGTACGGCGTGGTGGTCGGCGGTGGCCACGTGCGCGCCCCAGGACTCGTCCGCCACGGAGTCGCCGGCCGCGCGGGCGGCGATGGCGGCGCCGGCGATGCGGGCCTGGTACTTGCCCTGGTGGGTGAGGAGGGCGCGGTGGTTGACGTCGCCGACCGCGTAGAGCCAGTCGGTGCCGGTGACGCGGAGGGTGTCGTCGACGTCCAGCCAGGAGCCGGGTTCCAGGCCGACGGTGTCGAGGCCGATGTCGTCGGTGTGCGGGGTCCGGCCGGTGGCGAAGAGGATCTCGTCGGCCTCGATCCGGTCGCCGGCGGCGGTCACGGCCACGACGGTGCCGTTCTTCCGGGTGACGGACTCCACGGAGGTGCCGGTGCGGACGTCGGCGCCCGCCTGGGTGAGTGCCTCGGCGACCAGTTCCCCGGCGAACGGCTCCATCCGGTTCAGCAGGCCCTTGCCGCGCACCAGCAGGGTGACCTGGGAGCCGAGGGCCTGCCAGGCGGTGGCCATCTCGGTGGCGACGACACCGCCGCCGACGACGATCAGCCGGGCCGGGGCAGCCTTGCCGCTGGTCGCCTCGCGGCTGGTCCAGGGCTTCACCTCGGCGAGGCCGGGCAGGTCGGGCAGCTGGGCGCGGGTGCCGGTGGCGACGGCGACGGCGTGCCGGGCGGTGAGGGTGGTGACCGTGCCGTCGGGGGCCGTCACGGTGACCGTGCGGGGGCCGGCGAGGCGCCCTTGGCCGCGGTACAGCTCGGCGCCGATGCCGTCGAGCCAGCCGACCTGGCCGTCGTCCTTCCAGTGGGAGGTGTACTCGTCCCGGCGCGCGAGGACGGCCGGGGTGTCGAGCGGCCCTTGGACCGACTGGGCGAGACCGGGCAGCCGGCGGGCGTCCGCCTGGGCGATGACCGGCCGGAGCAGGGCCTTGCTGGGCATGCACGCCCAGTACGAGCACTCGCCGCCGACCAGCTCGCTCTCCACGACCGCGGTGGTGAGGCCGGCCGCGCGCGTGCGGTCGGCGACGTTCTCCCCCACGGGCCCGGCCCCGAGCACCACGACGTCGTACGCGATGGATTCCGTTTCCGTCATGGGGTCAGTCTGGTGGGTGGTGTGTGCGACGGCCACATGGGTACGCGCGCGGAACACAGACGTGCACGTGTGGAATAGGCGGTCCGGCGGCCGTGTTTCCGCCGTCGGCACACCCCCACACCAGGAATGAGGGACTCACGCCATGAGCAGCACCGTGGAGCTGACCAAGGACAACTTCGACCAGACGGTCACCGACAACGACTTCGTTCTGATCGACTTCTGGGCTGCCTGGTGCGGGCCGTGCCGCCAGTTCGCACCCGTGTACGAGAAGGCTGCCGAGGACAACCCGGACCTGATCTTCGGAAAGGTGGACACCGAGGCCCAGCCGGAGCTGGCCGCGGCCTTCGGCATCCAGTCGATCCCGACGCTGATGATCGTGCGGGACAAGGTCGCCGTCTACGCCCAGCCGGGCGCCCTGCCCGAGCCCGCGCTGACGGACCTCATCGGGCAGGCCCGGAAGCTGGACATGGACCAGGTCCGCAAGGACATCGCGGCCCAGGAGTCCCAGGGGGGCGCCGCCCAGTAGCCCCCGGAAGGGTATGGCCGCCCCTAGAAGGGGTACGGCGCCACGTCGCCGCGTACGGTCGTCCAGCGCAGCTCGGTGAAGGCGTCCAGGTTGGCCTCGCCGCCGAAGCGGGCGCCGGTGCCGGACGCGGCGACGCCGCCGAAGGGGGCCACCGCCTCGTCGTTCACGGTCTGGTCGTTGACGTGGACGATGCCGGTGGGGATCCGCTCGGCGAGGTCGAGGGCCCGGGCGGTGTCCCGGGTGACGATGCCGAGGGAGAGCCCGTACGGGGTGTCCGCGGCGAGCGCCGCCGCCTCGTCGGCGGTGGCGAAGGAGCGGACCGGCGCGACCGGGCCGAAGACCTCCTCGGCGTAGGCCGGGGTGTCGTCCCCCGCGTCGGCCAGCACGGTCGGCCGGTAGAAGAGCTGTTCATGGGTGCCGCCCGCGGCGAGTTTCGCGCCGCGGGCGGTGCTCGTGCGCACCAGGCCGTCGATCTTGGCGAGCTGTCCCGCGTCGATGACCGGACCGAGGTGGACCTGCTCGCGGTGCGGGTCGCCGACGGTCAGCGAGTCGGCCTTGGCGGCGAGCCGTTCGACGTACTCGTCGTAGAGCGAGGCGTGCACGAGATGACGGCCGGTCGTCATGCAGATCTCGCCCTGGTGGAAGAACGAGCCCCAGGCCGCGGTGGAGATCACGGCGTCGAGGTCGGCGTCCGCCAGCACGATCAGGGCCGAGTTCCCGCCGAGTTCGAGGTGGGCCCGCTTCAGGTGGCGGCCGGCCGCCTCGCCGACGGCGCGGCCCGCCGCCGTGGATCCGGTGAAGGAGATGACGGGGACGAGCGGGTCCTCCACCAGCGCCCGGCCCGTCTCCGCGCCGCCGGGCAGTACCTGCAGCAGGTTCTCGGGCAGGCCGGCTTCCGCGAAGACGGCGGCGAGGGCGAGGCCGCCGCAGACCGCGGTGCGCGGATCCGGCTTGAGGACCACCGCGTTGCCGAGCGCGAGGGCCGGCGCGACGGAGCGGATGGACAGGATCAGCGGCGCGTTGAACGGGGAGATCACACCCACCACCCCGACCGGGACCCGGCGCGTGTACGACAGCCGGGGGGCCTCGCTGGGCAGCACCTGCCCGGTCGGGCGGGAGGCGAGGGCGGCGGCCTCGTAGCACTCCTGGGCGGCCACGTGGAGTTCGAAGTCCGCCTTGCCCGGGATGGATCCGGACTCGCGCACGAGCCACTCACGCAAGTCGTCGGCGTGCTCGGTGAACAGGTCCCCCGCCCTGCGCAGCACCTGGGCCCGCTGGAAGTGGGGTGCGCGGGCCCAGGCGCCCTGGGCGGCCCGTGCGGCCCGTGCGGCGGCACCGACGTCCTCGGGGGCGGCGAGGGTGACGGTGCCGAGCGCATCGCCAGTGGCGGGCTCGGTGACGGTGTGGGCGGGTCCGGCAAGGCTGCGGTCCTGCCAGGTCTTCGGGTCGAGCAGCGGCATACGGCTCTCCGATCGATCGCCGGGCGGTAGGGAACTCCTGCCTCGACGCTACTTGGTTGAGCGCGAAACTACATCGTGACACGGAGATCCGGAAGCCGTGCTGCGGCCGGGGTCCGGGTCAGCTGGACTCGCGCGGCACCACCGTGGCGCCCAGGACCTTGTGCACCTCAGGCTCGCCGCCGGGGTCGCGGACCGCTCGGTCGACCAGTTCGGCGAGGTCGCGGCCCGAGGGAAGTTCGATGTGCACCGTGCTGAGGCGGGGCCGCAGCAGCCGGCCGAGCATCAGGTCGTCGGCGCCGATCACGGCCACGTCCTCGGGGATGCGCACACCCGTGTCCTGGAGGGCACGCATCAGGAGCATCGCGTACTCGTCGTTGTAGGCGAAGACCGCGTCCAGCGCCGACTCCCGCCAGCGCGCGGCCAGTTGTGCGGCCGATTCCTCCGTGAAGGCGAGCGGCAGCTCCGTGACGGCGGCGTCCGTGCCGCGCAGCGCCCGGCGCACACCGGCGAGCCGGGGCCGGGAGTAGGCCTCCAGACCGCACCCCTCGGGCACCACGACGCCGATCCGGCGCCGGCCCCGGGCGTACAGATGGGCGCCCGCGCCCTCGCCGACGGCGTCGTAGTCCATGAGCATGGCATGGGCGCCGTCGACACGTCCGGGGCCGAGGGTGACCACGGCCCGGGCACCGGAGCGCTTGAGGACGCCGACGCCCTGCGGCCCGAGTTCCGCGCCGGGCACCAGGACGGCGACCGGCCGCAACTCCGCCCAGGAGCGGGCGGCTTCGTCACCCTGGAGGCCGACGGTGCCGTACTGCACGACGGTGTAGTCGAGCCGGCCGAGCTCCCACTGCAGCTCGTTGAGGAATCCGCTGTAGAGCGGGCCCACCGGGATCGCCGGGGCGGGCATGAGGACCATACGGCTGTGTCCGGCACGCAGGCTGCGGGCGGCGGCGTGGGGGACGTACCCCAGCTCCCGCGCGGCCTCGCGCACGCGGCGGCGCGTCGGTTCGCTGATGCGTACGGCGCTGGTGTTGTTGAGGACGTAGGACACGGTCGCGCGCGAGACGCCCGCCAGGCGGGCCACATCGGCACTCGTGGGCGTGTTCGGTATCTGCACCATGACAGACCGCATCTTGGCAGAGGGCCGGGGGCCGGGATGAGGCGGGGCGACGTGGTTCACCGTTCGACTATCAGGTGGAGCGGCGCCGTGGCGAACATGTTCGTCACGATCTTGTTCGCGACGAACATGACCGAACCTGTTCGCCCAGACCGGCGCTCAGCGGGGCGGGCGGGTCCCCGTGACGCGGGCGACCAGGTCGATCCAGCCGGCCTCCAGGCGCTCCATGGGCATCCCGCACTGCCTGGTCTGGTGGTGGATCAAGGCCGGGTCGAGCGAGTTGAGCAGGGTCTGGGAGAGCAGTTCGCAGTCGGCGTCCGGCACGATCTGCCGCAGCAGCATCGTGACGTGCGTGCGCAGCGCGGTGACCGCCGGGTGGGAGAACCGGCGGGTCGGTTCCGTCTGGGCGGCCAGCTGCAGGTCGAGCTGCTCGACCGAGCGGTACAGCACGGCCACCCCGAACGCCCGCAGGCGGTCCAGGGGCAGCGCACCGGGCCCCAGCGGCGGCGGCCCGCCCAGGAAGTCGGCCTGCAGCTTCCGGTCCGAGTGGTCGAGCAGGGCCATCAGCAGTCCCGTACGGTCGCCGAAGCGGCGGAAGACCGTCCCCTTGCCCACCTGCGCCGCCGCCGCGACCGCCTCCATGGTGACCCCGGCCACCCCGTGTTCCGCGATCAGCCGCGCGGCGGCCTCCAGCAGCCGGGCCCGGTTGCGCGCCGCGTCGGCACGCAGGCACGGCTCCTCGGGCCCCATGCCGACCTCAAGCAACTGAGGCAGGTCAAGGGGCTCTTGAGGTGGCGGGAACGGCGGCAGAGCGCTGGGCATGAAGACAGCGTAAAGCATCGGGAACAAAACTGGACCGCGGTCCGGTTACGGTGGTATCAAAGATAAGCGGACCTCGGTCCGGATCGTAACGGCGATGTTTCAGCCCCTTGGAGTGTTCCCCATGTCTGTTCGCATCCTCGCGCTCGTCGGCAGCCTTCGTGCCGGTTCGACCAACCGCCAGCTCGCCGAGGCCGCTGTCAAGCTCGCTCCGGAGGGCGCCGAGGTCGTGGTGTTCGAGGGCCTGGCCGACGTGCCCTTCTACAACGAGGACATCGACGTCGAGGGCAGCGTGCCGGCCCAGGCCGCCAACCTGCGCGAGGCCGCGCAGGCCGCCGACGCCTTCCTGCTCTTCTCCCCCGAGTACAACGGCACCATCCCGGCCGTCCTCAAGAACGCCATCGACTGGCTGTCCCGCCCGTACGGCGCCGGCGCCTTCGGCGGCAAGCCCGTCGCCGTGATCGGCACCGCCTTCGGCCAGTACGGCGGCGTCTGGGCGCAGGACGAGGCCCGCAAGGCCGTGGGCATCGCCGGCGGCAAGGTGATCGAGGACATCAAGCTGTCCATCCCGGGCTCCCTGACCCGCTTCGCCGAGACCCACCCGGTCGACGACGCCGAGGTCGCCGCCCAGCTGACCGAGGTCGTCGCCCGTCTGCACGGCAACGTCGGCGAGGGCGCGGCCGCCTGAGCCGCACGCACCACCAAGGGGCCGGATCCGTCCGGCCCCTTGTCGCGTCCGCGCGGCTGGGCCGAGGCCGGCCAGTCCCTCCACCGCCGGGACCGCGAAGCACCCCTTCCACACGGAGGCCCCCACACCAGGTGCTGGAGCACGCTCGAAGTCAAAGGCGGACAGGAGACCCGCCCGACACCAGCCGCTCGGCCAGCGCGCTGCGCCGGTACAGCACCCGGCGGCCGTCTCGGGCGCGGGTCACCAGGCCCGTGGCGTCCAGTACGCGCAGGTGCTGGGAGACGGCGCTCGGGGTCACGCCCAGCCGGCGAGCCAGTTCCACCGTGGGCAGGGGTTCCGCGAGCAGTCGCAGCAAGGTGGTGCGGGGTGCGCCGAGCAGGGCGGTGAGCCCGGAGGCGTCGGGCGCGGGTTCCGGTTCCCACAGGGTGGCGGTGCCCCGGCCCGGATAGGCGAGCATCGGCGGCGCGTCGGCGCTGATCGGCGGCGCCGGCTTGTGCGCGAACACCGAGGGGACCAGCCGCAGGCCCCGCCCGGCGCCGTCGACCGCGTGCCGGCCGATCATCTTGTCGATGGTCAGGACGCCGTCCCCCCAGCCGAGGTTCGGATGCAGACCGGAGAACAGCGACCGCGCACCGCCGGTGGCCAGCAGGCCCGCCCGGTGCGTGATGTCGGCCTCCAGGAGGAGCCGGATCCGGGGCCAGTGGGGCTGCAGGGCCGTCTGCCAGTAGCGGTGCAGCAACGAGCAGAGGGCGTCGAGGAGTTCGAGGACGGGACCGTCACCGGGCGCGTCGGCCCGCCGCAGTACGCCGGGGAGCGGACGCGGGGCGTGCGCGGCGCGCAGGTCGCGCCGTACGACCTCCGGGGGCGTGGCCCGTACGACGGTCAGCTCCTCCTCCAGCGTGGGGGCGTAGCCGCTGGGCCGGGGTGTCAGGAAGTCGGGCAGGGCCAGGGTCGGACCGACCAGGGCCGCCAGCAGGGGCAGATCGGCGGGGTCGAGGGCGGCGAGCACGGTGCGGCGCCAGCCGCGGTGCAAGGGGTGCAGGGCGGGGGCGCGCAGGACGCGCAGGCTCTCCATCAGCTGGCCGATCGGTGAGATCGCGAACCGGGTGTCGGCGAGGTCGTCGACCCCGAGCCGGAACCTGATCATTTAGCCCCCGGCTACATCCTTCGCCAACCGTCCGCGCAGGGCGTGGACTTCGGTACATGACGGAACTCCACACCGGGCAGCGTACCCCGCGGCTCGTCGCGATGCTGGCGCTGGCCTGCGGGGTCGCGGTCGGCAACGTGTACTTCCCGCAGGCCGTGGCCCCGCTCGTGGCGGCGGGCTTCGGCGTCTCCCCCGGCACGGCGGCCGGGGTGGTGACGGCGACCCAGTTCGGGTACGCGGCCGGCATCTTCCTGCTCGTCCCGCTCGGCGACCGGCTGCCGCCGCGCTCATTGCTGGTCACCCTGCTCACCCTGACCGGCCTCGGCCTGTGCGCCGCTGCCGCCGCGCCCGCGCTGCCGCCGCTGCTCGTGGCGAGCGTGCTGGTCGGCGCGAGCACGGTGGTCGCCCCGCTGGCCGGTCCGCTGGCGGCCGGACTGGTCCCGCCGGAGCGGCGGGGCGTGGTCGGCGGCACGCTGCTGAGCGGGAGCCTCGCGGGCATGCTGCTGTCCCGCACGGCCGGCGGCGCCCTCGGCGACCGGCTCGGCTGGCGGGCGCCGTACGTCCTGGCGGCCCTGCTCACCCTCGCGGTGGCGCCGCTCCTCGCCCGCGCGCTCCCGGCCACGGCGGCGCCGTCCCGGCAGCACTACCCTCGGCTGCTTGCCGAGCCGGTCCGCCTCCTGTTCGCCGAACCGGCCCTGCGCCGCTCCTCCTTCTACCAGGCGACGGTGTTCGCCGGTTTCTCCGCCGTGTGGACCGGGGTGGCGCTGCTGCTGACGGGCCCGAGCTACGGGCTCGGCGCGGATGCGGTCGGACTGCTCGCGCTGGTCAACGCGGTGACCATGCTCGTCACGCCGGTCGCGGGCCGACTGGTGGACCGGCGCGGCGCCGACGCGGTGAACCTGGTCTGCTTCCTGCTGGTCCTGGCATCCGCGGCGGTCCTCGCCCTCGGCAGCCTCGGCGGCACCCCCGGCCTGCTGTCCCTGGTGGCGGGCACGCTGCTGCTGGACGTCGGCATGCAGTCCGGCATGGTCGCCAACCAGGTGCGCGTCTACGCCCTCGCCGCGGACGTCCGCAGCCGCCTCAACACCGCCTACATGACCTGCGCCTATCTGGGCGGCAGCCTCGGTTCCTGGCTCGGCTCCCGGGCGTACGCGGGGTTCGGCTGGTCCGGGGTGTGCGCTCTGGTCGCGCTGCTGACCGGGCTGGGCCTGGTGCGGCACCTGGGCGCACGGGCCGCTGGGCGGACGGCAGTCGCCCGACGCATCCGTGCGAAACCCGTACGGCCGTCCGGCTGTGACGTTACCGTTCGGTAGACATCGGTCCCGGAGTCTCCCGGAGGTGCCCGTCCATGACGCACGACCGTTCCGCCGGCCTCGCCGAGACCCGGCGGGCGCTGGCCGACGGGGAGGTGACCTCCCGCGCGCTGGTGGAACGCGCGCTGGCCCGGATCGAGGCCACGCAGGGGACCTTGAACGCCTTCCGGATCGTGCGGGCCGAGGCCGCGCTCGCCGAAGCGGACGCCGCCGACCGGGAGTTGGCCGCCGGGACACGGCGTCCGCTGCTCGGGGTGCCGGTGGCGGTCAAGGACGACATGGACGTGGCCGGTGAGCCGACCGCGTTCGGCTGCGCCGGCGAGTTCCCCGCGGTCGCCGAGGACGGGGAGGCGGTACGGCGGCTGCGTGCGGCCGGTGCCGTGATCGTCGGCAAGACCAACACGTGCGAGTTGGGGCAGTGGCCGTTCACCGAGGGACCCGCGTTCGGGGACACCCGCAACCCATGGCACAGCGCGCACACGCCCGGAGGGTCGTCGGGGGGCTCGGCCGCCGCTGTCGCCGCCGGACTCGTCCCCGCCGCGCTCGGCTCCGACGGCGCCGGCTCGGTGCGCATCCCGGCCGCGTGGACCGGTCTGATCGGCATCAAGCCGCAGCGTGGCCGGATCTCCACCTGGCCGCGCGGTGAGTCCTTCCAGGGCATCACGGTCAACGGCACCCTCGCCCGGACGGTCGCCGACGCGGCGCTGCTGCTGGACGCGGCGAGCGGCAACCACGACCGGGACCCGCACCGGCCGCCCCCGCTGACGGTGACGGACGCGGTCGGCCGGGACCCGGGCCGGCTGCGCATCGCGCTGTCCCTGAAGCCGCCGTTCACCGCCGTACCGGCGCGGCTGCATCCGGAGATCCGTGCCCGGGTCGTCGAACTCGCCGGGAAACTCGCCGAGTTGGGGCACGAGGTCGAGGAGGCCGACCCGCCGTACGGGCAGATCGGGCTGACCTTCGTGCCGCGCGCCACCGCCGGTATCGCCGAGCATGTCCGCGAGGCGCCCGACCCGGCGCTGCTCGACCCGCGCACCCGGGACGCGGCGCGACTCGGCCGGCTGCTCGGCGGGGCCCCGCTCAGGGCGGCCCGGCGTGCGGAGGCGGTGCTGCACCGGCGGATAGGCCGGTTCTTCGCGTCGTACGACGTGATCCTCGCGCCGACGACGGCCGCTCCCCCGCCGCGGATCGGCGCCCTGTACGGGCTGCGCGGGCTGGCCACGGACCGGGCGATGATCGCCGCCTGCCCCTACGCCTGGCCCTGGAACGTGCTGGGCTGGCCGGGCGTCAACGTGCCCGCCGGGTTCGTCGGTGACGGCCTGCCGGTGGGCGCGCAGCTGCTCGGGCCCGCGTACAGCGAACCCCTGCTGGTGTCCCTCGCCGCCCAGCTGGAGGCGGAGCTGCGCTGGCACGACCGGTGGCCACCGGAGGCCGCCTCGGCGACGCGGGCCGCGTGACGGCCGCTTCGGCCGTACCAGGGGTTCCGGCCCGCCCGTCCCCGCCCGACCGAGCGGCCGCCAGGGGTTCCCCGACACCCGGCCGCTCCCGACCGGCCGACCAGCCGACCAGCAGCCCAGCCATCCACCCGCTTCCGGCGCGGCGAGCCGGCCGTCGGGAATCGCGGTGCCGTCACACCGTGAGCAGGCCGACTCCCAGGGCGATCAGCGCGATGACCTTCAGGAGTTCGAGCCCCACGTACCAGAAGTGGCTGCGGGAGCGGGGCAGTTCCTCCCCCGCGAGGATCCGGTCGGACCGGCGGTTGAGGTAGGGCCGGACGGCGGCCAGCTGAGCGAGGAGCAGCACCGCGACGACCGCCGTCAGCGCCGTGATCCCGGCCGGGGCACCGCCCACGGCGATCGCGGCGATGACAACGACGGCCAGCACCGCCTCCACCGCGTTCAGCACACGGAAGACCAGCCGGCCTATGCCCAGGCCGACCGGGATGGTCACACCCGGTGCACGGAACTTCAGCGGGGCCTCCAGGAAGGAGATCGCCAGCACCATGCCGAGCCAGACGAAGGTGACCGCACTTGCGGTGGCGGCGGACGTGACGTTCATGTGCGGGGCCTTTCTTTGCCTGGGGCCGGCGGGTGACGTGCGTTGGAGTGTGGGGGGTGGGGGGAGCGCGGGGAGTGTGTGCGCTAGGCGGCCTTGGCTGCGGCCAAGTGAGCCACGCAGGAGTCGGGTTCGGCGAACGGCTCCAGGCCGGTGGCCGTCAGCGGGGCGTCCAGCCGGGCCAAAGCACCCTGCATCAGTCCGAGATGGAGCGGGCAGACCAACGTGCCGTGCTCTTCGGCCAGTTCGAGGAACGGGCAGTGCCGTAGCCGGATCCGCCGGGGCGGTCCGCCGGTCTCGTCCGCTTCCTCCGCGTGCGGCGCGAAGCCCAACTGGTCCAGCAAAGCGAGGAGTGCGGCCACCGAGCGGTCTGTCGTGGGCTCCTCGAACGGGGGCGGCGGCTGCACCAGGTGTGCACCCCACGCCCGGCCCGTCTCCATGGCCACCTCGCGCGCCGTCGCCGGGTCTGTGGTTGCCCACCGGCTGAGCAGGATGCGTGCGAGGAGCCGGTAGTCGCGCGTGCCACCGCGGTCCATGCCGGGGCGTGCGGTGTAGACGGTGCGCGGCCGGCCGGGTCCTGGGGACGGCTCGATCCGGCGCTCGACCAGACCCTCGGACACCAGGGTGTTCAGATGGAACCGCACCGTGTTCGGGTGGACGCCCATCCGCTCGGCCGTCTCCGTGACGCCGAGCGGCGAGGGGGCGGCGCGCAGTACGTCCAGTACCGCTCGACGGCGCGGGCTCTCCCGCGTGGTCATCTCCGGACCCCCTCCCCCACCTGCGCTCATTTTTCACGAACCCTACATGTATTAATTGTAGAGTGAGCAGGCGGGGTCCCAGTGGGTACCTGTTCGCAGGGAAACGGAAGAGTCGAGGGGAACACCACATGACGTCGCGCTCCGCGACCGACGCCGGGCCGGCCGGCCGTACCGCGCCCACCGCACGTGTGCTGTGGGACGCCCGGGCCCTGGCCGAGTCTCCGCCGCTGCCGGGCGGCGTGCTGTGGAAGCTGGCCGAGAGCGGGCGGCAGCTCGATGCCAACGTGGTCCGGCTCGCCCCGGGCGACCGGATCACGGCGCACACCGAGACACAGCTGGATGTGATGCTCCTGGTGGTGTCCGGGGACGGCGTGCTCGGCACGGGCACCGCCGACGAATCCCAGCCGCTCACCGAGGGCGCCCTGGCCTGGCTGCCGCACGGGGCACAGCGCAGCATCACCGCCGGCGAGGCGGGCCTGACCTATGTGACCGTGCATCAACGCCGCCCGGGAATGCGGATCAGCACCCGCCCGCGGCCCTGACCGGCCGCACCCCGCCTGCCTCGACAGCCGGCCCATCACGCCTCCGGCGACCCTGCGGCCTCGACCACCGACACCATGACGGCGCCGCGCGCCACGGCCCCAACCACCGGCACCATGACCGCCCACGCGCCACGGACCAATCACCCGCACCCATGACCGCCCGCACGCGCCACGGACCAACCACCCGCATCCCCGACCGCCCCGCGCGCCACGGTTCGATCACCCGCACCCTTGACCGCCCACGCGCCGCGGTTCGATCAGCCGCACCTTGACCGCCCGCACGCCACAGCCTCAAGCGCCGCCACATCACCGGCCCCGCGAGGCAAAATCCGCTCCACCGGTGCGCGACCGGCCGCACTCTCGCTCCTCAGCGGCACAACGCCCCGACAGCAGCCGCCCGTTGCCCTACGGAAGCCTCTCGCTGCTGGCGGCAGGCGCCCCTTGCCCTGCGGAAGCCCCTCACCGCCGGTGGCAGCCGCCCCTTGCCCCGTGCGAGCTTCCCACTAGGGTGCCTCCGTGACCACGTTTACCGATGAGAACGTCCCCGGCCGCTACGGCCCCCACGCGACCACCGAGGCGGACCCGCACGACGTCGGCCGGGTGCGCACCGAGTACTCCCCCGCACATGACGGCGACCCGGACCCCGGCGAAATCGTGTGGACCTGGGTGCCGTTCGAGGAGAACGACGGCCGGGGCAAGGACCGCCCGGTGCTGGTCGTCGCCCGGGAGGCGGCCGGCACCCTCCTCGCCGTACAGCTGTCCAGCAAGCGGCACGACGGCGACCGGGAATGGGTCGCGATCGGCAGCGGGCCGTGGGACCGGTCGGGCCGGGACTCATGGGTGGACGTGGACCGTGTCCTGCGGCTCCACGAGGACGGCATGCGCCGGGAGGCGTGCGCGCTGGACCGGATGCGCTTCAACCTGGTCCGGCAGCGGCTGCACGAGCGCTACGGCTGGACCTGACCGGCGTACGGCGCGTCGGTCCGGGACTCCGGGAACGCCCGGACGAACGCCTCACGCACCACGGTTCCCGGCGTCCGGTCCAGCACCCCGAAGACCACGTGCTCGAACGTGCGGGCGAACCGGCCGCCGGGGCCGAGCAAGGTGCGGAACGCGCCCGCGACCTGCACCGGGTCGTTCTGGAAGACGCCGCAGCCCCAGGCGCCGAGCACCAGCCGGCCGTAGCCGTGGGCGGCGGCCGTCTCCAGTACGCGCTCGGCCCGCCGCGCCAGGATGGTCTGCAGTTCACCGGCACGCTCGGCCGCCGTGCGCCGTACGACGCCCGCGTTCGGGGCGGCCGCGGTCAGGAAGCCCGCGAGGTACGGCTCGGCCAGCAGCCGGCCCCGGTCGTCACGGAACACCGGGACGCGGGGGCTGTGGATCACCCGGTCCGTGTAGAACGGGTCGCGGTGGGCGCGGTGATGGTCGTAGAACTCGCGCGCCTCCAGCAGGCAGGCGTACAGCGCGGAGGCGCGGCACAGGGCTTCCTCCTGGGCCTGCGCGCCGTTGAGATAGCCGCCGCCGGGATTGCGCGCGGAGGCGAAGTTCAGGACGGCGACCGGGGCGCCGGCCAGTCGGTGGGCGGCCTTCAGACTGCTCTCCCCGGTGACCTCGACAACGGTGTCCGCCGCGAGTTGCGAGCCGGCCCCCGCGTCACCCGGCCGCCGTAGGGAAACCGGCTCCGGACCGAACATCCGCGTACCGGCCCGCGCGGCCTCGGTCTGCGCGGCGATCGACACCTCTCGACCGTCCGGCGCGCGATACCGGCCCGCCGCCACGATCTGCTCGGTCTCGGCGGCGATACCGCGCAGGCGCGCGCTCATGGCGCCACCCCCGTGGGCGCCGTGTCCGCGGCCTGCGCGGTCTCCCCCGTCGTGCTCATGCACGCATCCTGGGTGATGCTGGTGATGCGGTGCAACGGAGTTTCCCGCCCCAGGAACGGTCCGGAGAACGCATACGGAAACGGAGATGACCGAACCGGAACGTCCCCAGGGGCACCCTTGTGCGAATCGGCGCGAGGGTCTTGGGTGGAACGAGTGCCTGCCCGGCCCGACGGTCGACCGGGCCGGAGGCATGGTGGAATCTCAGGAGGATCCCGACATGTCCGATTCTCAGAGTGACGGTGGCGACTGTACGGAGCATCGCACCGCCGTCACCGAAGCCGAGGTGGAGGCCCTGGTCCGGGGCATCTGCTTCAAGACCGGGCCGCCCCGCTCGCTCGGTGTCGAGCTGGAGTGGCTCATCCATGAGCTGCGGATGCCGCAGCTCCCCGTGACACCCGAACGACTCGAAGCGGTGTACGCCGCGCTGCGGGCCCTGCCCCTGCGGTCGCCGCTCACCGTGGAACCCGGCGGCCAGCTGGAGCTGAGCTCGCCGCCCGCCGCCTCCCTGATGGAGTGCATCGGCACCGTCTCCGCCGATCTGGACACCGTCCGCGCCGTCCTCGCCGAGGAAGGGCTCGGTCTGGTCGGCATCGGCCACGACCCCTGGCACACCCCCCGCCGGTTCCTGCACGAGCCGCGCTACGACGCGATGGAGACCTGCCTGGACCGCACCGGTCCGGCGGGCCGGCACATGATGTGCGCCTCCGCCTCCGTGCAGGTCTGCGTGGACGCCGGCCACGAGGAGCCGGGCCCGCTCGGGTACCGGCGCCGCTGGTGGCTGGCCCACCAGCTGGGGGCCGTCCTGGTGGCCGCGTTCGCCAACTCCCCGCTGCTCGGCCACGAGCGCACGGGCTGGATGTCCACCCGGCAGCTGATGTGGATGGAGATCGGTGCCGGGCGGGCGGGCGCTCCCCCGCTGGACGGCGAGCCGCGTGCCGCGTGGGCCCGGCATGTGCTCGACTCACCGGTGATGTGTGTGCGCCGGGACAACGGGCCGTGGCACGTGCCCGAGGGGCTCACCTTCCGGGAGTGGACCCGTTCCCGGTCACCCCGGCCGCCCACCCGGGCGGATCTGGAGTACCACCTGACCACGCTGTTCCCACCGGTCCGGCCGCGCGGCCACCTGGAGTTGCGGATGATCGACGCGCAGCCCGGCGACGACGGCTGGATCGTGCCCCTCGCGGTGACGGCGGCGCTGTTCGACGACCCGGCGGCCGCCGAGACGGCGTACCGCAGCGTCAAGCGCCTCGCGGAGCGGGGCCTGAACCTGCCCGCCCCGCACAACCCGCTGTGGACCGACGCGGCCCGCCTCGGCCTCGCCGACCCGGAGCTGCGCGAGGTCGCTGCCGTGTGTTTCGCGGCGGCGCTGCAGGCCCTGCCCCGGATCGGCGCCACCGCCGAGGTCACCGGCGCGGTGGCCGCGTACCTGGACCGCTATGTCGACCGGGGCCGCTGCCCGGCCGACGACCTGCTGGACCGCTCGGCGGGCAGGGGCCTGCGCGCGTCCCGGCCCGGCCGTACCGCCCATGGGAGGAAGGACATCCGCACATGACCGCCCCTGAGACCGACACCTCGACGACCGAGGTGGACACCGAGACGTTGCGCGCGCGGGTGCTGGCCTCCCTCACCACCGCACGGGACCGCACCACGCTGCTGACCACCTGCGTCGAGGAACCCGATCTCACCGCCCAGCACTCGCCGCTGATGTCCCCGCTGGTGTGGGACCTCGCGCACATCGGCAACCAGGAGGAGCTGTGGCTGCTCCGGGCGGTCGGCGGCCGGGACGCCATGCGGCCCGAGATCGACAGCCTGTACGACGCCTTCGGGCACCCGCGCGCCGAGCGGCCCTCGCTGCCGCTGCTGCCGCCCGCCGAGGCCCGCCGGTACGCGGCCGAGGTACGCGGCCGGGTCACGGACCTGCTGGCGGGCGCGGACTTCCACGGCACCCGGCTGACCGAGGCGGGGTTCGCCTTCGGAATGATCGCCCAGCACGAACAGCAGCACGACGAGACGATGCTGATCACCCATCAGCTCAGAAAGGGCTCGCAGGTCCTCACCGCCCCGGACCCGGAACCCGCCCCGCTGTTCACCGGACCGGCCGAAGTCCTCGTCCCCGGAGGCCCGTTCACGATGGGCACCTCGGCCGAGCCGTGGGCGCTGGACAACGAACGCCCGGCGCACGCCCGGGAGGTGGCGCCGTTCTGGATCGACACCACCCCGGTGACGAACGCGGCGTACCAGGCGTTCATCGAGGACGGCGGCTACGACACCGAGCGCTGGTGGACCCCGGAGGGCTGGGCCCACATCAAGCAGCACGCGATCAGCGCGCCACTGTTCTGGCGCCGGGACGGCGGCCGCTGGCTGCGGCGGCGCTTCGGCCTCACCGAGGCTGTCCCGCCCGACGAGCCGGTGCTGCACGTGTGCTGGTACGAGGCCGACGCCTACGCCCGCTGGGCCGGGCGGCGGCTGCCCACCGAGGCGGAGTGGGAGAAGGCCGCCCGGCACGACCCGGCCACCGGCCGCTCCATGCGCTACCCGTGGGGCGACGCGGACCCGGCACCGGAGCACGCCAACCTGGGCCAGCGGCACCTTCGGCCCGCGCCCGCCGGCAGCTACCCGGCCGGGGCATCACCGCTCGGCGTACGGCAGTTGATCGGTGACGTGTGGGAGTGGACGGCGAGCGACTTCCTGCCCTACCCGGGCTTCCGGGCCTTCCCGTACAAGGAGTACTCGGAGGTGTTCTTCGGCTCCGACCACAAGGTGCTGCGCGGCGGTTCCTTCGCCGTGGACCCGGTGGCCTGCCGGGGCACGTTCCGCAACTGGGACTACCCGATCCGGCGGCAGATCTTCTCCGGGTTCCGCACCGCGCGCTCGGAGGCCGTCTGATGTGCCGTCATCTGGCCTATGTGGGACCCGAGGAAACGCTCGGCCGACTGCTCCTGGAGCCGGAGCACAGCCTGGTTCGCCAGTCGTGGGCGCCCCGGCGGCAGCGCTACGGGACGGTCAACGCGGACGGCTTCGGGGTCGGCTGGTACGCCCAGGACGACCCTCTTCCGGCGCGCTACCGGCGGGCCGGGCCGGTCTGGGCGGACCTGTCCTTCGCCGACCTGGCCCGGGTGGTGCGCTCCGGCTGCGTACTCGCCGCCGTACGGGACGCGACGCTCGCGGGCGCCGACGCCGAGGCCGCAGCGGCGCCCTTCGCCTCGGGCCGGTGGCTGTTCAGCCACAACGGCGCCCTCGCGGGCTGGCCCGACTCGGTCGCCCCGCTGGTCTCCGCGCTGCCCCCGGTCGAGCTGCTGTCGCTGCAGGCCCGCACCGACTCGGCGTTCGTCTGGGCGCTGGTCCTGCACCGGCTGCGCTCGGGTGACGAGCCCGACCAGGCCCTCGGTGAAACGGTTCGCCAGCTGGCCGGGGCGGCCCCGGCCTCGCGGCTCAACCTGCTGCTGACGGACGGCGCGACGATCGCCGCCACCGCCTGGGGCGACACCCTCTGGTACCGCACGGATCCCGGCCTGAGCACGGTCGTCGCCTCCGAGCCCTACGACGACGACCCGCTCTGGCAGGAGGTTCCAGACCGCACCGTGCTCACCGCGAGCCGCGCCGGCGTGCTGCTCGCACCACTGGAGGATCCCGCGCCCGCGTCCTCCCCCACTCTCGACTCCGCTCGAGCGGGGGGACCCCCATCATCGAAGGAGCCCTGTACGTGAGCCCCCTGCACGTCACCCGCACCCTCCCCGAGGACGCGACGGACGCCGCGCTGCGCGCCGACGTCCTGCACGGCCTCACCGTCCAGCCCAAGTGGCTGCCGCCCAAGTGGTTCTACGACGCCCGCGGCAGCGAGCTGTTCGAGCAGATCACCGAACTGCCCGAGTACTACCCCACCCGCGCCGAGCGGGAGATCCTCGCCGGCCGGTCCGGCGAGATCGCCGCGGCGAGCGGTGCCCGCACGCTGATCGAACTCGGCTCGGGCTCCTCGGAGAAGACCCGCTTCCTCCTCGACGCGCTGGCGCCCGCGGCGTACGTCCCGGTCGACGTCAGCGAGAGCGCCCTCACCCAGGCCGGACAGGCGCTCGTCGAAGACCGTCCGGACCTCGACGTGCACGCGCTGATCGCCGACTTCACCGCCCCGATGGCCCTGCCCGCGACACCTGGTCCCCGGCTGGTGGCCTTCCTCGGCGGCACGATCGGCAATCTGCTGCCCGACGAACGCGCGAAGTTCCTGGCCTCCGTTCGCTCCCTGCTCGCCCCCGGCGACGGGCTGCTGCTCGGCACGGACCTGGTCAAGGACGAACGGGTGCTGGTCCGGGCGTACGACGACGCGGCCGGGGTGACGGCGGCGTTCAACAAGAACGTGCTGGCCGTGGTCGACCGGGAGCTGGGCGCCGACTTCGATCCGGACGCCTTCGACCACGTGGCCCTCTGGGACGCCGAGCACGAGTGGATCGAGATGCGGCTGCGCTCCCGTACCGCGCAGACCGTGAAGGTGCCCGCGCTGGACCTGGCCGTGGACTTCGCGGCGGGCGAGGAACTGCGCACCGAGGTGTCCGCGAAGTTCCGCAGGGAGGGTGTGACCGCCGAACTGGCGTCTGCGGGACTTGAGTTGAGTCACTGGTGGACGGACGCGCAGGGCCGCTTCGCGCTGTCGCTGAGTGTGGTGCGGTGAGTGTGGCCCGGTGAGTGCGGGGGTCGCCTGACTGTGCGCCGCGCCCGCGGCCACGGCGGCGGCCCCCGCAGTGTGTTGTCCTAGGCCTGACCGACCATGGCGGCGGGCCGGACGATGCGGTCGAAGTCCTCGGCGCTGATGTAGCCGGAGGCCAGTGCCGCCGCGCGCAGAGTGGTGTCCTCGTCGTCGGCCTTGTGGGCGATGGCGGAGGCCTTGTCGTAGCCGATCACGGGCGAAAGAGCCGTGACCAGCATGAGGGACCGGTCGACGTAAGCGTCGATCCGGTCCCGGTTGAGCTCGGTGCCCTCGATGCAGTACTCGCGCATCTTGGTGCAGGCGTCGGCGAGGATGGTGGCCGCGTGCAGGAAGTTGTTGATGATGACCGGTCGCATGGCATTGAGCTCGAAGTTGCCCTGTGTGCCGGCGAAGGCGACGGCCTCGTCCTCGGACAGCACCTGGATGCAGACCATGACCATCGCCTCGCACTGGGTCGGGTTGACCTTGCCCGGCATGATCGAGGAACCGGGCTCGTTGGCCGGCAGGACGAGTTCGTCGAGGCCGCAGCGGGGTCCGGAGGCCAGCCAGCGGATGTCGTTGGCGATCTTCATCAGTGGCACGGCCAGGGCCCGCAGCCCGGCGGAGGCGGCGACCATGGCGTCCAGGCCGCCCTGGGCCGCGAACTTGTTCCGCGCGGTGGTGAACGGGTAACCGGTCGCGTCGGCGATCTCGGCTGCGACCTGCTCGCCGAATCCGGGTGGGGCGTTGAGCCCCGTGCCGACCGCGGTGCCGCCCATGGCGAGCTCGTACAGGCCCTCGGCGGATGTGGTGACCCGGTCGACGGCTTGCTGCAACTGGTGGGAGTAACCCGACCATTCCTGCCCCACGGTGAGTGGGACGGCGTCCTCCAGGTGGGTGCGGCCGATCTTCACCACGTCCTGCCACTGCCGCGCCTTGGTCTCGATGGCGTGCTGCAGCGCCTTGACGCTGGGCAGCAGGTGCTCGTGGATCTCCTTGACAGCGGCGATGTGCATGGCGGTGGGGAAGGTGTCGTTGGAGGACTGCCCCATGTTGACGTGGTCGTTGGGGTGAACCGGGGACTTGCTGCCCAGTTCACCGCCGACCAGCTGGATCGCACGGTTGCTGATCACCTCGTTGGTGTTCATGTTGGACTGCGTACCGGACCCTGTCTGCCACACGTACAGCGGGAAGTGCTCGTCCAGTTCACCCGCGATGACCTCGTCGGCCACCCTCTGGATCAGCCCGGCCTTCCAGGCGGGGAGCCGCCTGGCGCGCCCGTTGACGGCGGCGGCGGCCTTCTTGACGTAGCCGTAGGCGTGATAGACGGCTTTCGGCATCCGGTCGTCCCCGATGGAGAAGTGGATCAGGGACCGTTGGGTCTGGGCGCCCCAGTAGCGGTCCGCGGGGACGTCGGTGGCTCCCATGGAGTCGGTCTCCCGCCGGGTGCCGGTCGCGTGCAGTCCGATGGGGACGTCGAGGAGCTTCGGGGCTTCGTCCGGACCCGCCGACCCGGTCCGGCCGGCGACGGGGTGGGGCGTGTTCATGCTGCGGCTCCGTCCGTGTAGACCGGCTGCCACATGGCCTCCCGGACAGCCTCCGCGATGTCGATCGGCTTGGAGGTGGCCACGCCGTCGTCGAGGGCCGCCTTGACCACCGCGGTCGCGGTGATGGCCGAGGACTCCCTGAGATCGTCCACGGGCGGCAGCAGGGAAGCGCCCGGCCCGGACGGGTCGACCTGGTCCGCCACCGCCTGTGCGGCCGCGAGCAGCATGCCGGCGGTCACCTGGGACGCACCCGACACGATCGTGCCCAGGCCCAGGCCCGGGTACAACAACGCGTTGTTGGCCTGTCCGATCCGATACGTCACGCCCTCGTATTCCACGGGCTCGACGGGAATGCCGGTCGCGACGAGCGCCTTCCCCCTGGACCAGGCGATGACATCGGCGGGCATGGCCTCGATCCGGGAGGTGGGATTGGAGATCGGGAAGACGACCGGCCGCTCGGTGCCCTCGGACATGGCCTCGACGACCTCGCGGGTGAACGCGCCGTGCGCGGTCGAAGTGCCCAGCAGGATCGTCGGCTTGACCCGGCGAACCGTTTCCAGCAGTGAGATCGCGCCCTCGTCCCTCGCCCAGTCCGCGGCCTCGGCCGGATCCCGCGCGTAGGGCTGCTGGAAGTCGCGCAGGTCGGACATGTCCCGGGTGAGCAGCCCCTGCTTGTCGACGAGCCATACCTGAGCGGCGGCCCGCTCCGGATCCGCGCCGTCGCGGACCATCGCGTCGCGCAGCTGGTCGGCGATGCCCACCCCGGCTGTCCCGGCACCGAAGACGACCAGCTTCTGGTCCCGCATCCGCACGCCACTGACTTTGACGGCGGACAGGGCGGCGGCCAGCGTGATGGCTCCGGTGCCCTGCATGTCGTCGTTGAAGATCCGGTAGCGGCCGCCGTACTGCTCCAGGATCCGCCGCGCGTTGCTGGGCCCGAAGTCCTCGAAGTGCAGGAGCGCGCCGGGGAACGCGGACGATGCCGTCTCCAGGTATCTCTCGATGAAGGCGTCGTAGTCGGCGCCGCGGACGCGTGGGTGCCGGTTGCCCAGGTACAGCGGGTCCTCCCGCAGCGCTGTGCGATCCGTGCCCACGTCCAGCGACACGGGTACGACCCGGCGCGGGTCGATGCCGGCGGCCGCGGTGTACACCGCGAGTTTGCCGACCGAGATCTGGATCCCGCCCACGCCCCAGTCGCCGATGCCCAGGATCTCCTCCGCATCGCTGCACACGATCAGATCGACGTCCTCGGGCCCGAGTTCGAGCGTGGCGAAGGCCTTCTCCATGTCGTCGGGCCGGTCGATGGACAGAAAGAGTCCGCGCGGGCGCCGGTACTCGTGGGAGTACTTCTCGATCGCTTCGCCCACGGTGGGGTCGTAGACGATCGGCAGCAGCTCGACGAGGTGCTCGGTGAGGAGCTTGAAGTACAGGGTTTCGTTGCGGTCGTGCAGTTGTTCCAGATACACGTTCTTGGCGAGGTCGCTGCCCTGAACCTGCATCTGCTGGTAGGCGCGCTGGGCCTGCCGCTCGAGCGTGAGGACTCCCGACGGCAGGCGCCCGGTGAGGCCGAGGGCGTCGCGTTCCTCGGGGGTGAAGGCCACGCCACGATTGCGCAGCGGATCGACGAGGACGCCGGGGGTGGCCGGGGTCCGCGCGTGGCTCTCGGTCATGAAATTCTCCCTCTGTGCGAACGCCGGGGACGGC
Organism: Streptomyces sp. NPDC031426; assembly: GCF_055581585.1. Classification (NCBI taxonomy): domain Bacteria; kingdom Bacillati; phylum Actinomycetota; class Actinomycetes; order Kitasatosporales; family Streptomycetaceae; genus Streptomyces; species Streptomyces sp. NPDC031426. The sequence goes on along the minus strand of NZ_JBVIJE010000002.1, from coordinate 6,692 downwards.
TCTGCCCGGGGAGACTGCGCGGACACCTCATGTCACGCGGGAGTACGGCCTTGATCTGCATCTGTGCTGGCCGGACCGGCCCCGGGGCCCGGCGGGAATGTGGAGGTTCGAGGCTGGCGTCCCCGTGGAGGCGGTCACTCGTCGAAGCTCGCTCGGCGGGCCGGCCACGCACGACGCGGTGACTGCCTCGTCGGTGCCGGAGTACGCATTCAGGCTAACGGTCGGCCGACGGGCCGCGCGAGTTGACGAGTGCGGCGTCGGGCGCGCGGTCTGCGGTCGCCTCGGCGCCAAGGCCGTCCTGGAGGGCCTGGGCGGCCGGTCGTCCCGCTTGTTCCGGTCCGGCATCCAGCGGCAGGCCGGGCCCTCGACCACGCCGCTGGTGCCGACGCCGGCGCACGGTCATCGGCTCGCGATCAACTGCCTGATACGGCCCGAGTGCCTGCCGGGCCCGCAGGCCGCCGCTCGTCACCGCCCCGGCCGGAACGGCGTGGCCGGCGGCTGAGCGCCGACCGTCTGCCGCTGCTCCATGCACACGGGACCGGAGTCACGAGGCGCGGCACCTCGCGTCAGTTCTTCACGATGCCGTACAGGAGCAGGTCGATGAGTCTGGTGGCCAGTTCGCGCTGTTCCTCACCGGTGGCCATGAGACTGATCCCACCCAGGGCCATCAGCACGTCGCGGGCGTCGACCCCCGACCGTGCCGCCGACCGCCCCTCCACGGCAGAGAGCAGGTGGGCGATGGCGTCGGCGAGCAGGGCCCGGGTGTGCAGCTTCTCACTGTCGTCGGTGAGCACCACGGCCAGCGCGTCGGCCATGCCCTCCTTGGCGATCATGAAGTCGATGAAGCGCTCCATCCAGGTCCGCAGTGCGTCCACCGGCGGCTCCGTGGCCGTGAGCTGCTGTGCCGCCTCGCACAGCCGCTGCACCTCCTGGCGGTAGATCGCCTCGATCAGGAGCTCCTTGGACGGGAACCGGCGGTACAGAGTGCCGACGCCGACTCCGGCGGCGCGGGCGATGTCCTTGACCGAGGCGCTCGCTCCGTCACGGGCGAAGGCGGCCGCGGCCGCCTCCAGCAGCCGGTCCTCATTTCGTTGCGCGTCGGCGCGCAGCGGCCTGCGCTGCGCCGCCGAGCCCCCCTCGATGCCGGTCACTGCCGCCTCCCTTTCTCACCACACTTGCAAGCGGAACTGGTTCCGCTTACTCTCGAAGGCGTAACCGGAACCCGTTCCGGATTTGAGGGTACGACGCCCCGTGTCTCCGCGCCACCGCGCGTGCGCTCGCCTCCCGATCCCACCGTCTTCTTGGAGAGCCTCATGACCCACGACCTCGTCACGACCCCGTTCGGTGCGCAGACGACCGCCTCCGAGGTGCTGGCCGGCGTCGACCTCGGCGGCCGGCGTGTCATCGTCACCGGAGGAGCCTCCGGCATCGGACGGGAGACCGCGCGAGTCCTGGCCGCTGCCGGTGCCGACGTGACCATCGGTGTCCGTGCCCCGGCCACGGGCGCACAGGTCGCCGAGGAGATCGCACCGGCAAGCGGCCCGGGGACGGTGCGCGCCGCGCAGCTCGACCTCGCCGACCAGGCCTCGGTGCGGGCCTTTGTCGAGGCATGGCGGGGCCCCCTGCACATCCTGGTCCTCAACGCCGGCGTGATGGCCTCGCCGCTGGAGCGGACGAGGGAGGGCTGGGAAATGCAGCTCGCCACCAACCACCTCGGCCACTTCGCTCTCGCCACCGGCCTGCACAGCGCCCTGGCAGCGGCCCACGGCGCACGCGTGGTCGCCGTCAGCTCGGTCGGCCACGTCAACGGCGACGTACTGTTCGACGACATCAACTTCGAACAGCGCCCCTACGACCCGTGGGCGGCCTACAGCCAGTCCAAGACCGCCAACGTCCTGTTCGCGGTCGAGGCGGCCCGCCGCTGGGCGTCCGACCTGATCGCCGTCAACGCCCTCAACCCGGGCCGCATCACCAGCACCCGGCTCGGCCGCCACATCGGGGACATCTCGAACAGCCCGACCTCGTTCGACCCCGCCAGCACCGACGTGTCCTGGAAGAACATCGAGCAGGGCGCCGCGACCTCGGTGCTGCTCGCCGCCTCCCCGCTCGCCGAGGGCGTCACCGGCCGGTACTTCGAGGACTGCAACGAGGCCGGCCCGCACCGGCCGGGTGTGCGCCGCGGAGTTGCCGCCCATGCCGTGGACCCGCACCACGCGGCCCGCTTGTGGCAGGTCTCCCTCGACATGCTCGCCGACTCCGCCACGACCGCCTGACGACGACGTCACACCCCGAGCCGTCACGGACCCGAACCTGCCGTTCCGCGCAGTCACCGGCCCTGATCCATCCCGTTCAATCTCGAACTCGACAATCTCGATCCGTATTTAGGAGACAGTCATGTCCGCACGTCTGCAGAACACCGTTGCCCTGGTGACCGGCGCCAGCAGCGGCATCGGCGAGGCGACCGCCCTGAGCCTGGCCGCCGAGGGCGCCGCCGTCGCGGTGGTCGCCCGGCGCCGTGACCGACTGGAGGAACTGGCCGAGAAGATCCGCGCCGAGGGCGGGGCGGCGTTCGTGGTGGAAGCCGACATCACCGAGCAGGAACTGGCGACGGCGGCCGTGGAGCGTGTGGTGGCTGAACTCGGTCGCCTGGACATCCTCGTCAACAACGCGGGTGTGGGCATGGCCGGACCGGTTCTGAACGCGCCGGCTCAGGAATGGGAGCGCATGCTGACGGTGAATCTCCACGGCCTGCTCCATGTCACCCACGCGGCATTGCCGCACCTGTTGAGGGCGGCGGAGGACTCGCCCCGCCGAGTCGCCGACCTGGTCAACATCAGCTCCACCGCAGGGCGTGTGGCCCGGCCGGGCACGGCCGTCTACAGCATGACGAAGTTCGGCGTGAACGGGTTCACCGAGGCCCTGCGCCAGGAGGTCATGCGGCAGCGACTGCGCGTGAGCGTGGTCGAACCGGGCACGGTGGACACCGAGTTCGTCACGCACTCGCGGGACGAGATCAGGGCGTCCCTGGACCAGCAGCTGGCCGGGATGGAGATGCTGCGTCCCCAGGACATCGCGGACACCGTTGCGTTCGTCGTCACTCGCAACCGCCGGGTCTCCGTCAACGAGGTCCTCGTCCGCGCTTCCGAGCAGACCTGGTGAGCGCCGCCCACCCTGCGTGCGCGCGCCGGGTACCAGCAGCGCGGTCAGAACCCGTCGACTTCCACGACAGCCGCCGCGAAGGCCTGCGGGGCCTCCTGAGGAACGTTGTGCCCTGCGTTCAGTGTCCGGTGCGCGTATGCGCCTGCGAACCTCTTGCGATAAGACGATCCGTTCCCCGGAGGAGTGAAGGGATCGTGTGCTCCGTCGATGGTGATCGTCGGCACCTTGATGACCGGCGCGGCGGCGAGGCGTTTTTCCAGACCGGCGTACCGCGGCTCGCCCTTCGCGAGACCGAGCCGCCAGCGGTAGTTGTCGATGACGATATCGACGTAATCGGGGTTGCTGAAAGCGGCTGCCGTTCGTTCGAAGGTGGCCTCGTCGAAATTCCAGGTCGGAGAGTTGAACTTCCAGACCTGTCTGGCCAGATCACGCCGATATTCCTGGAGACCGAGCACACCCCTTTCGGTGGCGAAGTAGTACTGGTACCACCACGCCCATTCACTCTTCGGGGGCGACGGCATCTTGTTCGCTTCGACGTTCACGATCAGATAGCCGGTCACAGAGACCAGTGCTTTGCAGCGCTCGGGCCAGAGGGCCGCGATGATGTCACCGGTCCGCGATCCCCAGTCGTATCCGGCGAGGATGGCCTTCTCGATCCTGAGGGCGTCCATGAGGGCGATGATGTCGACGGCGAATGCCGACTGTTGGGCCTTCCTGGGTGTGGCGCCGGAAAGGAACCGCGTCGTTCCGTGGCCGCGCAGATAAGGGACGATGACCCTGTATCCCTTGGCGGCGAGCAACGGCGTGACCTCGACGTAGCTGTGAATGTCGTAGGGCCAACCATGCATGAGCACGACCGCTTGGCCGTTCGCGGGCCCGGCTTCGACGTACCCCACATTCAACTGCCCGGCATTGATCTGCTTCACCGGCCCGAAGGATGTCCGCGTCGCAGGACCATCCGCGGGATGAGCCACACGTTCTCCCGATGCGGGCTGCGCCTGCGCACCACCACTCATGTCGAACTGGGCCGCCATGGCAGCCGCGGCTGCGGCACCGAGAAAGTGACGACGGCTGTGCGCCGACCCAGGAATGACCATCGCTGAACCTCCTTGTGCCGGGCACGTATACGTCCGGAGGACTTTTATGTGAGGGCTTCGGACTACGTCACCCTTTCGCCATGCAACACCCATCTGAGTGACGACGCAACAGCGGAAAGTAATGCACGCAATACGGTGACTCACACCTCCGGCGCGAGTTCCTCGGTGATCTTCGCGGAGGCCCGGCGGGCCTCCGTGGCCGGGTCCGCACCCCGGAGCACCCGGGACATGTACTCCTTGATCGGGTTGTCGGCCTCGACGTCGGCCCACTGAGGGGTGCTGGGGGTCGCCCGGCCGTGTGCCGCACCCGCGGCCATGGCGGCGACCCCCTCCTCGCCCGCGACCGCGCTCGCCAGCGTGGTCTTGTTGGGCACGTAGTTCATCGTGCGGGCGAGTTCCGTGTCCCACTTGGCACCGACGAGCGCCCCGACGACGGCGGTCGCCGCGAACTGGTCCTTGGTGCCCGAGGGGACGACGAGGTCGGAGCCGCCGGTGAAGACGGTGCAGGGCCGTGCGGCGGTCTTCCCAGGCACCGGAAAGAAGCCCAGCTTGGTCTGCAGATCCGGGTTCTGCCGCACGATCGACTGCGCCAGCCCCGGTACGGCGATGATCTGCGCCACCCTGCCGTCGGCGAACACCCCTGCCTGGGGCGGGTGTTCCTCGTCCGCGTCCGCGGGGCCCCGCCCCAACGCCTGCAGCCGCCGGTAGAAGTCCATGCCGCGCAGCGCGGCCGGGGTGCCGAGCGCACCCTCCCACCGGTAGTCCTTCAGCCGGGCGAGGTCGCCGCCCTCGTCCCAGATGAACCCCGAGAGCGTGTACCAGTCCTGTCCGGCCAGGTAAATACCCTGGTTGCCCGCGGAGTCGAGCTTCTCGGTGTCGGCGAGCCACTCCTCGCGGGTCCTCGGCGGGCGGGTGATGCCGGCCGCCTCGAACAGGTCCTTGCGGTAGATGACGACGCGGTTGGCGGCGTACCAGGGGATGCCGTACTGCGCGTTGGCGTCCTCGCCGGGCCCGGCGAGGGCGGGCAGCCACTGGTCCTTGCCCCAGTCGCGCATCGACTCCAGCGTGAGGTCGGCGAGCTTGCCGCCGTCGGCGTACAGCGGCACCTGGGTGTTGCCGACCTCGATGACATCGGGCCCGTCCCCGGAGTCGTCCTTGAGCGCCGCGCGGACCTTGTCGACGATGCCGGTCCATTGCTGGATGCGGATGTCCAGGCGCAGGTCCTTGTGGCTGCGCTCGAAGTCGGCCGTGAAGCGCCGCAGGAACGCGTCCGAGGCGCTGTCCTTCATCAGCCACACGGTGACGGTCTTGCGCTCGTGCTCGCCGGGGAGCATCCCGCAGGCGCTCAGGAAAGAACCGGTGACACACACGAGGGCGAGCAGACGACGTCTCACGAGGGGTCCTGTTCTGTCTGGCGGGAATGCGGACAGGCGTGGGGGCCCGACGTGGGGGGACGAGCGGCACCGCTCGCACGGGTGTGCTGGATTTTGGTATGGACCAATACGGAGGGTCAAGGGGGCACCGGCTACCCGCGTAGGTCCCGGACACCGTGCGGGCGGGGCGGGGATGGGGCACGGTGGAGTACGGCGTGACACGAGAGGAGCACCCTCATGACGAATCACACCTACCGGGTCACCGAGATCGTCGGCACGTCGCACGAAGGCATCGACCAGGCCATCCGCAACGGCATCGCCCGCGCCGACCAGACCCTGCGCAATCTGGACTGGTTCGAGATCACCGAGGTCCGCGGCCAGATCGAGAACGGGCGGATCGAGCACTACCAGGTGGGACTGAAGGTCGGCTTCCGCATCGAGGACGCGGGCTGACGCCGGCCGGCGTCAGGTGCGGCCCTCCCGCTCCTGAGCCTCCTGGAGTGCCGCGGACTTCGCGGCCCAGCGGGCACGCACGACGGTGAACCCGGCGCGCTCGGCGTCGTCGCAGACCATTTCGTCGTCGTCCACGAGGACACGGATCTCGCGGTCCTGGGCGAGCCGGCGCAGGATCTCCAGCTTGGTGAACCGGGCGGGCCTGCGGTCGGCGTTGCTGCGCATGTACACGCGCCCCTCGGGAAGCCCATGGGCCGCGAGCCAGTCCAGCGTGTCGCGCCGGCACCGCTCGGGACGGCCGGTGAGATACAGGACCTCGCACTCGCGGGCGCTCTCCAGGGCGAGCGCGATGCCCTCGGCGAGGGGCGGGTCCGCGGGCGCGGCGGCGAAGAACGCGGCCCAGTTCTTCGGCCGTGTCTCCAGGAAGTGCTGCCGGTGCGCCGTGTCGGCCAAAGTGTTGTCGAGGTCATACACGGCGAGCGGACGCCTGGTGCTGTCGGTCACGGGGCCACCTTAGACCTCGTCTCATTTGGTGAGTCTGCGGTAGCAGATGAGGCTGCAGGCGATGGCGGTGAAGGCCATGAAGTGTTCGGCTTTGCGCTCGTAGCGG